>JBCBCG010000193.1:0-8137 GCA_038530925.1 Pseudomonadota bacterium | reverse complement strand
TAGCATCGAACGGGCCTATGAGGCGCTGGTCTGGGGCGCGCCGGATCGCGGCGATCCGCGCCTTGCAGGCTTGCGCGGCGTCTCCTTCGCGCGGCGCGGCGAGGCGGATCCGGCGCTCTGGGGCCGGATCGAGACGCAGATCGCCAGGAGCGCGTCCGATCGCAAGAAAATGGCGGTGGTCTCGAAGGGCGGACGGCGCGCGGTCACCTGGTTTCAGGTGGCGGCGCGCTTCGGGGCGGCGGCGCGTCCCGCGGCCGCGGCGATCGAATGCCGGCTGGAGACCGGCCGCACGCATCAGATCCGCGTGCATCTCGCCTATGCCGGCCATGGCTTGATCGGCGATCCGAGCTATGGGCGCGCCTCCGCCAGCCGTCTCGACGCGCTACCCGCGCCCGCGCGCGCCGCGGCGGCGGGGTTCGGGCGCCAGGCGCTGCACGCTGGCGCGCTCGGCTTCATCCATCCTGTCACCGAGGCGCCGATGCGGTTCTCCGCGCCGCCGCCGGAGGATCACGTGGCGCTGCGCGCCGCGCTGGAGGCGCTTTGATGATGGGCGAGGGAGAAGACGGCGCGCCGGCGGGCGATGCGGACGAGGGGGCCGCCGCGCCGGATGCGGAGGCGCTCCGCCGCGCGGCGGAGAGCTTGGATCCGCGAAAGCTGAGGCGTCTTTGGCGGGCGGCGAACATCGTCGCCGCCTTCGGCTTCGTCATCGTCGCCGCATCTGTGTTCGACGCCGCGCGCGGCGATCTGGAGATGGCGCTGCTCGCGCTCGTCCTGGGCGCCGCGGCGGCGTATCTTTCGCGCTGCGCCGTCATCTTCGGGCTCGGCGCGTGGCGCGCGCCCGGGCTGGCGGCCTTCATCATTGAAACCGAAGTGCGCCGCGAGGGCGAGGGCCTGGAGGTCGACACCAAACACCACGCGACGGGCGATCCGACGCTGGATGGTTATGTGAAATCCTTCATCGAAGCGCGAGCGCGCATTCTGAAGATCGCAAGCTGGGCGATGGTGTTGGTTTTCTTGTTTTTCATTATGTTCATCGCCAGCTTGCTCGGTTTGGTCGATTTCGTTTGGTGACGGCCTTTCGGCGGCGCGGGCGGTCGGCGCGAAATCGCTGCGGCGCTCCCCTATTGCGGCCATGGTTGTTCGATTTTCACGCTTATGAGGCGTTCATGGCCGGCGCGGGACCGGCCGCGGTTTTGCGTGAAGCGACGGAACGGCGCCGCGCTCGCGTTTCTGTGATGGAAACCGAGAGACGCCGTGAGGGCGTCTTGTGTCAGCGCGCGGCGTGGCTATGTCGCTTAACAAGCGCGTAAGCACGCTGCGCCGAGAGAGGCGCCGCGCTGAAAAAAGAGAGGGAGGCGAACTATGAGCACTGGCAATCTTCCGACGCTCACCTCCGAGAACGGGCTCAGCACCTATTTGGCGGAGATCCGCAAGTTTCCGCTGCTCGAGCCTGAGCAAGAGTATCTGCTCGCCAAAGCCTGGGTCGATCACGGCGATCGCGACAGCGCGCATAAGCTGGTGACGTCGCATCTGCGGCTCGCGGCGAAGATCGCCATGGGCTATCGCGGCTATGGGCTGCCGATCTCCGAAGTGGTGGCGGAGGCGAATGTCGGCCTGATGCAGGCGGTGAAGCGCTTTGATCCGGAGAAAGGCTTTCGCCTCGCCACCTACGCCATGTGGTGGATCCGCGCCTCGATCCAGGAATACATCCTGCGCTCTTGGTCGCTGGTGAAGATGGGCACGACGGCGGCGCAGAAGAAGCTGTTCTTCAATCTGCGGCGCCTGAAAGGAAAAATCGGCGCGCTCGAGGAAGGCGATCTGACGCCGGAGAACCGCAAGACCATCGCCGACAAGTTGAGCGTTACTGAAGCCGAAGTGGACATGATGAACCGGCGCCTCTCCGGCGGCGGCGACGCGTCGCTCAACGCGCCGCTCAAAGCCGATGGCGAGGGCGCGGCGGAGTGGCAGGATTGGCTCGCGGATGAGAGCGAGACGGCGAACCAGGCCGAAGTCTACGCCGAGCGTCAGGAGTTCGACGAGCGCAAGGCGCTGCTTCTCAAAGCGATGGACACGCTGAATGAGCGCGAGCGCGATATTCTGACCCAGCGCCGCCTTTCGGAGGAGCCTGTCACGCTCGAGGACCTTTCGAAGGTCTATGACGTCTCGCGCGAGCGGATCCGCCAAATCGAGGTGCGCGCCTTCGACAAGCTGCAAAGCCGCATGCGCGAGCTGGCGGCGGAGCGCGGCCTGATCCCCTCTCTCAACGAAGCCCGCTGACCCCACCGCCAGGAGGGGCGCCGGATCAGGGGATCGACCCCTGATCCGGCGCTCGCGAGCGGGCGGCCGCCCGCGGCGCCCGCCCTCAGACCGCGGCGCCGTCGTTAAAGCGCGGGCCGCGCTCTTGATCCCACCAAGCGGAGGCCCCTCCGCCCGCCGACCTTTCGCCGCCTGCGCCTCGCCGAAGGCCGAGCGGCGCTCAAGGACGCGATTTTCGGTGAAAATCGCGCCGGCTTCGCCGGTCTTCGATCCTTGACCGCCCCCCGTCCCTCGGCGCGCCGGAGCGGGCGAAAGGTCGGCTCCGAGCGGAGGGCGCCGCAACGAGGCGCCGTGGCTCGCAAGGGCTCTAAAGGGTCGACGCCTTTGGATCCGGCCGGTGGGTCGCCAGCTGATTGTCTCCGTTCCGGGGACAGTGTTTCTTGCCTTGTCAGGCTTCCGCCGCGCCTGGCCCCAGCCATATCAAGCGCCGGGACGCGCGCCGTGGTGGCGCGCTGGAGCAGACAGGATCGCGTTATGACGACGAACATTCTCCGCATCGACGCCAGCGCCCGTCACGAAGGCAGCATCACCCGCGCGCTGAGCGACGTGGTGATCGAACGGCTCACTGCGCAAGGCCCGGTGCGGGTCGACACGCTCGACCTCGCCAAAGACGTTCCGCCGGCGGTGGACGACGCGTGGATCGGCGCGAATATCACAGCCCCTGAGGAGCGGACCGACGCGCAGAAACAGGCGTTGGCGACGTCGGACGCGCTGGTCGCTCGGCTGAAAGCGGCCGATGTGATTGTGATCGGCGCGCCGATCTATAACTTTTCCATCCCCGCGCCGCTGAAGGCCTGGATCGACCAGATCGCCCGCGCGCGCGTCACGTTCCGATACACGGAAAACGGTCCCGTCGGCATGCTCGAGGGCAAGCGCGCTTATCTGCTGATCGGCTCCGGCGGCGTGCCGGTGGACAGCCCGGTCGATTTCGCGACGCCGTATCTGCGCCACGCGCTCGGTTTCGTCGGCGTCCATGACGTCACCGTGTTCGCCGGCGACCGCACGATGCAGCGCCCAGAGGCGCGGGAAGCGGCGATCGCCGAGATCCAGCGCTCCATGCCGAGGGCGACCAGCTAGGGCGCTGCGGAGAGACGCGCTTTCAAACGCCGCTCGAGCATGCGCGTGAAGTGCTCGAGCGCCGCCTCGGCGGGGTCGTGATCTTGCTCCGCCCCAAGGCGCATCACCGAGCCCCAGAGGCGGCGAATGAGCAAGGCCGTCGCTTTGGCGGCCTGGCGGTCGATCCGATCCGCGCCGAGCGCGATGAGGCTCTCCGAGAGCGCAGCTGCGTTGCGACGCGTGTTCGCCGCATCCGCGCGCTGACGCTCGGCGCTGAGCCCGCGCGCGCTCCCGATCAGCGTCAGCCCCGCATCGTCGCGCGCCATCTCCATCTGCGCCTGCAAGAGCGCCGCGACGCCGGAGATCAGCTCGTCAGCGCGGCGCGCTGCGGCGCGGCCTTCCCGGAGAAGCGATCAATCGGCGCCATCGCCCGGTCGAAGAGCGTCGCGATCAACGCGGCGCGGTTGGGAGAGAACTGGTAGACCGATCAGATCCGCGCATCGGCGCGCGCGGCGACAGCCGTCATCGAGATGTCGAACGATCCCGCCTCGACCCCCAGCGCCAAGGCGGCGTCCTGGATCGCATCGAGGCGCGCCCAGCCGCGAGCCTGCGCCGGATCTCGCCCTTTTGCGTCGTCACCGTCCATCGCTGTCCGATCAGCGGCCGGATATCCGCCTGCGCGTCAAGCTGGGATCGCAGCTTGAGAGGAATATGAGGACCTCCCAACTTTTACGATCTGAGAGATCCCGACAAATGGAGGCGCGGCGATGTCGGCCTTGGCGCTGTTGTTGATCGCGAAGATCGGCGTGACCGTGATCGCGGCGAGCGGGCCGCTTCTGGTTTCGCCGATCGCGCGGATCGAGCGCCAGTCGGGATGCGCCGGAGCGCCCACATTGCTGCCGCGCCTCTACGGGATGGCGACGCTGGCGCTCTTGGTGGGCATGCCCGAGGGCTCGACAAGCTGGTCGCGCTGGGACGCACGCGGCATGCCGTCCTGCTGATGGGGCTCGCCTCGAACGCGGGCGCGGCGGGGGTGATGATCGCCATGGGCTACGCCGGCAAAGCGCCGGCGACGGCCGCGTTCTTCGGAACGGTGGCTATCGGCTTCGCGCCGTCGCTGGCGTTCCCAGAGCGCGCCGCGGCCCCGCTTTGGTGATCGGCAGACGCGGCGCGTTCGGCGTCCGGCGCCCTTGTGTCAGGCTCTCTGGCGTCAGGCGCCCTCGACGCGGTCGTTCATCGGCGGCGGTTCGAACTGGCCGTAAGGGCGGAAGCGGTAGAGGTAGCTCGGGATCACCGCTTCGACGCTTGTGGGCTTCAGCCCGAGCAACGCCATGCCGTCCTTTCCTGGATCGACGACATTGTCGTTCTGCAGCATCACCACTTGATCATAGGTCAGCACGTCGTTCCGCAGCAGCCCAAGCGAGGCGTAGGGGATGAGGTCGAAGGCGCGGCCTTGGATCTTGGCGAGCCAGAAGGGCAGCTTGATCAGCCCGCGGCGGCGGCGGATCGTCTCCAGCATAACGCCCATCAGTTCTTCGAAACTATAGAGGCTTGGTCCACCGAGCTCGAGCGTGCGACCCTCAGCCTCGGCGTTTTGCGAGGCGGCGAGGATCGCCTTGGCGACATCCGCGACGAAAATTGGCTGGAACTTCGTCCGGGCGCCAACGACGGGCAGGGCGGGCGCGAAGCGCGCCATGCCGGCGAAGCGATTGAAGAACTGGTCCTCCTCGCCAAACACGATCGAGGGCCGCAGGATCGTCGGCGTCGGCCCTTCGGCGAGCACGGCCGCCTCGCCTTCCGCTTTGGTGCGCGCATAGGCTGAACGGCTGTCCGGATCCGCGCCGATCGCCGAGATCTGGATCATCCGCGCGGCGCCGGCGGCCTTGGCGGCTTTGGCGACGCGCGCGGCGCCGTCAGCCTGGACCGCATCGAAGCTCTGCTTGCCGAGCGGGGCGAGGATGCCGACAAGGTTGACCACCAGATCGGCCCCCCGCATTGCGGCGGCGATCGAGGCGTCGTCTCGAATATTGGCTTGAACGGGCTCCACCTGGCCGACATCGCCATAAGTCCGCAGCGCGATCGCCGCATTCGGCCGGCGCACCGCGACGCGCACGCGCCAGCCTGCGCGCGCGAAGGCCTGCGCCGCATACCGGCCGAGAAAGCCCGAACCGCCGACCATCGTGACTAAGGGCATCGCTCTCACTTCCTCATCATCCACGTCCGCATTCGGCGGATTAGCGCGAGAAGCGCCCCGGGCGGTTGCGCTGACCGGAGCGCAAAACTGGTATAAATCCGATTTAGGACCAAAACCACTCTGTCATGCGCCTGCGGTCCGCCGCGTCGCGTTTGCGGCGCCTGGAGGCCGATGGCGCGGCCGGGACACGCTCCATGAGCGCTTGCGCTGCGCGCCGCCTCTGCGTGCTTCTTCATCCTCGCGAGAGGGATGTAGCCGCCTCCGCCCAGCGCCTCAACCCTTCGCCCAGCTCGGCGCGGCGACGGCCGTTGACAAAGCCGCCCGCTGCGCCCAATAACGCCGCTTCCAAACAGCGACGGTTCCGGCGCTGTTCGCCCATGCCCAGGTGGCGGAATTGGTAGACGCGCTGGCTTCAGGTGCCAGTTCCCGTATGGGAGTGGAAGTTCGAGTCTTCTCCTGGGCACCAATATCTCTGAACAATTCGTTGAGAAATAACGGTTTTTTCAGGATTGGCCCGTAGGCTCGTACAAAGGGTCATACAAAACGGGCGGCGGGCCTGCTTCGAGCAGGACGCTAGATCATGATGCTGAGAGTCCGAAATCTCTCGCGAACCAGGTCGGGAATTTATCGATATCGGCGTGTCGTGCCCGCCGACTGCCGTCACGCCGTCGGAAAGACTGAATGGCTCCAGAGCTTTGGCGCGATCCCCGATGACGTCGCCACGGCGATGGCGGCCAAGCTCAACGCCGAACATGACGAGCTGGTCAAAGTTATCAGGCGCGAGAAAAACGGCTCGGAACGCGCGCCGAGCGACCATGAGCAATTGGCGATGACGGCGCTCGGCCTCTCGGACCCGGCGCAGTTGGACGCCCTTACAGCGGTCGCAGAACTGCTCAAGGATTTGACGAGCGGTCAGCAGAGCGGGGCCGTCGCCGCGAAACTGGCGCGGGTAAAGCTCATGTCTCAGGCGGTCGATCGAAAGTCGATCGCAGAGACGATCCAGCCGCGAACGGTCTTTGAAGTTTACGAAGACGACAAACGGCTATTCGGTTCCGAGCGCCGTGACGAGAAGGTCGTCCGCATCGCCGTGGAGGCCTTCGTCGAGGCCGTCGGCGATGTCCCGTTCCGCGAGATCACTCATCGCCAGGCGCTCGCCTTCCGCGACCATCTTCGCCGAAAGGGCAATCAGGGTGCGACCGTCAACCGCCGCCTTGGCCCGATGAAGGCGATCTGGAACCGTTGGGGGAAACGAGCCGACATTGACGCAGGCATGAACCCGTTCGCCGGCAGCGCCGTAAAAGTGGCTCACTCAAGAGATGCGAAACTGCCGTTTCATACGAGTCACCTCGCCATCATCGACACCGCGTCATTCAGTGAAACGACGGGCGCGCAGATCGCACTGATGCGGGCGACATGCATTGGGCCGGCCGAACTCGCGGGACTTGTTCCTCATGATCTAATTCTCAACCACGAAATACCACACATTTGGGTTCGACCAAATG
The DNA here is from genome assembly GCA_038530925.1 of Pseudomonadota bacterium. Taxonomy (GTDB): domain Bacteria; phylum Pseudomonadota; class Alphaproteobacteria; order Rhodobacterales; family Rhodobacteraceae; genus JALEGB01. The sequence goes on along the minus strand of JBCBCG010000193.1, from coordinate 1,069 downwards.
ACCGGAGGGCGCTCAAAAGCGGCGAGACGCGAGAGCGTCGTATTCCCCTTGTCGGCGTTCCAACAGAAGTAGCTCAGGCTGCGCTAGTGGAGCGCTATGGCAAGCATTCGGCTTTCGCGCTTTCTGCGAAGTTGAACAAGGCGCTGCGCGTGGCCGGCGTTCCCGAAAGTCCGCGCCTCACCTGCTATAGCTTCCGACACACGCTGAAAGCAGCACTTCGAGAGGCCAGCGCGCCGACATTCATCGCAGACCGGATCATGGGTCACGCGGGCGAGAAAGGGGCCGGTGAGCTTTACGGCGCGTCAAAAGCCCGCCTCGCAGCTAAACAGGAAGCGCTCACAAACGCTCAGTCTCTGCTTGGTCAAGTTGAGGTGTCGATCTTCAAGCCAAACGAACTTCCTTAAGTGGCTGTCGTCAGTACCCATAATCGTCGTCACTTTCATTGGCTTTGTCGTTCGCGTGATCTGAGTTGCCGCCATATTCGCGACGCATGTCGTCGAGGAAACGATCGACTCCGCCGCCTTCGTCCGAACGGCGCCTGTAAGACGCTGGTGAGGATGCAGATCGAAAATCGTCAGCAAGAGCGACGTTTGCATGTGCGGCGGCCTTGTAGGCGTCCCACGCCAATTTCCGTTCAGTTGTGCGTTCGCGCCAAGCCGCCTTCAGCCCTTTGATTTCTTCGGCGCGACGCTCCAACGCCTCGTCTCGTGCAGCAAGGAATTTGGTCCGAGCTGCTGAGAGGTCCGATCTACATCTTTCGAGAGCCGATTTTTTGGCTTCGCGGACGTCGACTGCTTGTGCTTTGAGCAACGCCTGCTTCTCGCGGGCCTGCCGTTCTCGTAGAGCGTCTCGGCGCGCCCCTTCGGAAGCCAAGAGGCGAAACGCATCGCCGAGAGCGTTGCCGCCTCCGACGCGCAAAGTGCGAGCAAGATCCAACGTGCGAAAAGCGTTGGACACTCTTCCGAGCGCATGATCTTCGCGCACGTCAAAGTTGATCGTGCCCCGAAACAGTGGACGTGGTTAGGCCGCCATGCGCTCCATGTCGGCCGGTGAACGATAACCTATCCCG
>JBCBCG010000192.1:0-8198 GCA_038530925.1 Pseudomonadota bacterium | reverse complement strand
GTAGGCTTCGAGCTGGCCCTCGCGCTCGCGGAGCGCGACGAGCAGCGCCGCGGCCTCGGCGGAGGCGTCGGGCCGCGCCTCAGGCGGCAAGGAGAAATCGGGCCGCTGGATCGCGGCGGCGCCGATCGCCGGCGCGGCCGCCGCGGGCTGAGCCGCAGCCGGCGCCGGCGCGGCGGCTGCGGCCTGCGCCGCAGGGTCGGCCGGCGCGGTGCTGCCCGTGACGATCGAGCCTGAGGCGATGGCCGTCTCGGACATGCGCTCGGTTCTGAGCGCCGGCGCCTCGTCCTCCGCGGCGGCGGAGGCGGTGGCGAAGAACTCGCCGCTGGCCATCTCGGTTCCATGGTCTTGCGCCAGATCGACGATCCGGATCACGCCGGAGCCGAGAAAGCACAAAAGCACGAAGCCGAGCGCCATGGTGCGCGGCTGGGCGCCGCCGAGGCGGTCGAAAGCGCCGGTTTTGGTCAGGGCGGCTTTGGCCGCGGCGCCGGCGGCCGCGGCGCGGCTCCGCTTGACCGGCGCGGCCGGAGAAACGGCTGAAGCGGCGGCGGGGGCGGTGGTCGCGGCCGCGGCCGGGGCCGGGGCTGCGGTCGAGGCCGTTGCGGCGGTCCGCGACGCTTTCAGCGCCGCCGCCTTCCGAAGGGGTGCGTTCGCTTGGTCTTGCATCAGCGGCGATCCTTAAACACGCGGTGGAACCGAGCGCCGCCCGAACGCGCCGACGCGGCGCCGACAGCTTCCGCCCGGGGCTCCACGGCGGCCGGCTCCGGCCGCGGCAGGCGGCCCGCCGGGAGCGCGGCCGCCGGCAGCGCCGGACGCGCGTCGGCGTCGTCGTGATCGTCGGCGCCGGCCTCATCGAACGCGCCCGCCGCCGGCTCGCGCCGGCGCTCGCCGCGCTCTTCGGCCGCGTCGAACTCGTCGATGAAGCCGGCGTCGAGATCGGCGCTGCGCTCCATCTGCTCATCGGCGATCAGACGATCGGACGAGACCTCGGCGCGCACGCGGCGCTGATCGGTCTCAGCGCCTTCAAGCGGCGCCCAGTTCGACAGGCTGCGCTCCATCGAGCGGGCTTCCTGCAGCGCGGCGCGCAGACGGATCTGCTCGTCATTCGCCGCTTCGGCCAGCGCGTCGCGGCGGCGCAGGAATTCGGCGAGATCCGCCACCGAACCGCGCGACTCCGACAGCAGACCCTCCAGCGCTTGGCCCGCAAGCCCCGCCTCATGGGTGACATGCTCCAGCTCATCCTGGTTGCGCTTCACCGTCTCCAGGCGGCTTTCGATCTCTTGGGTCTGCGACGTCAGCGCCTCTGCGCCCTTCTCCAGGGCCGAAAGCATGCTCTCGCTCTTTTCAATCAGGGCGGTGAGGCACTCAGCGTCGCGCGACGCGGTCTCATGCGCCTGGCGGCGAGCGCCTTCGGAGCCTTCCAGCTCCGTCGCCGTCTCACGAGCTTTGTTCAGCAAGTTGTAGAGCTTGCCGACCACGCCATGGCTATCGTTGACCAAGGTTTCGAGCGCGCTGTTCCGCGCATCGGCGACGCTCAGCATCTTAGCGACTTCGCGCGCATCCTCGATCGCTTTCGAGAGATCTTCGTGCACGCCGCGGCCCGAGAGCTCCATGCGCTCATGTTCGACCGCGAAGCGCTCGAGATGTTCGAGAGCCGCTTTGGCGACTTCGGTCAGCTCGCCAAGCTTGGTCTCAGAGGCGCCGGCCTGCGCCAACGCGTCCTCGAGCTTTTGCTGGCCTTCCGAGAGCGCCTGGCCGACGAGACCCGCCGCTTGGTCCGCCGCTTCCGTCACCGCGACGGCGCTTTCGCCCGCCGCTTGCTGCGCGCCGGCGCGCGCTTCAGTGAGCAAGCGGTCCACTGTGCGGCCCAGCTCCTCGACCGCCGCGTCGATGGCGAGGCGGCTGTCGTCGCTGAAGCCCGCCGCGGCCGCTTGCGCCTCGGCCGACGCCGCCGCGACCGCCTCGAGCGCCTCGCGGCTCAGCGTGGCGGTGCGCTCATGCGCTTCGCGCGCCGCCGCTTCGGTGCGGGCTTCGATCTTCACGAACACATCCGCGCAAGCGGCCTCGGCCTTTTCGGCGGCGTCCTCGCAGCTCTGCTCGGCCCGGCCGATCGCGGCGTTGCAGGCCGCTTCGGTGCGCTGCGCCGTCGCCAGACCCGCGCGCTCGGCTTCCTCCACAGCGCGGCGCGCGGCCGCTTCGCTGCGATCGACGGCGTCTTGAGCGGTGGCGCCGATCGTCGTCTCCGCCTCGCGTGCGGCCTCGGCGCAGGCGGTCTTCGCGGTCTCGATCGCGAAGCGGGAAGAGGCTTCGGCGTTGGCCGCGGCGTCGCCGCTCGCCGTCTCGATCCGGTCGAGATACGCGGCGCCGGCGCCGCTGAGCGCTTCGAGCGCGCTGGCGCGCGCCGTTTCAAGCTCTTCGCAGGCCGCGACGCTGACGCGCTCGACCACGCTGCGCACGCTTGAACTGCTGGTCTCGACCAGCTCGATCGCCGCTTCGCTTGTGGCGCGCAGCGTCTCCTCGGCGGTCTCGCGCGAGCGGGCGATGCGCGTCTCGGCGTCGCCCACCAAAGTCGCGAGCTGCTCGGTCGCGCCAACGCCGGCGGTCTCGGCCGCGGCGACCGCTTTGGTGCAGAGCGCCGCGGTTTTGTCGCAGGCCTCGGCGTTCACCACGGTGATTTGCGCCGTCGCGGCGTCCGCCGCGTCGCGCGCGGCGCGCGCGACTTCGCTGGACACGGCGAGCGCGGTGGTCTCGGCCTTCTCCGCCGCGCCTTCGATCAGCGCGATGGTCTCGGTATGCAGCCGGTCGAGCACGTCCGTCGCCTCGCGCGTCGCGCTTTGGGTCAGGCTCGCCGCTTCGGCGCTGGTCTCGGAAACAAGACGAACCGCCTCGTCCCGGGCGGCGTCCGCATGGGCGACGGCGTCGGCGGCGGCGGCCATGGTGCGCTCGGCCGCGGCCTCGGCGGCCTTCACCGCTTCCGCGCAGGCGGTGCGCGCCTCATGCCGGCTCCGTTCGCTCGCGTTCTCAACGATTTCAAGCGTTTTGTCGCGCAGAGCGTCGAGGTCGCTCGCCACGTCGCGCGCTGCGGCGACGCTGCTTTCGGTCAGCGCCGTCACCTCTTCCTGCGCCCTTTGGCTGGCTTCGACGACGCCGTCGCGATGCGCCACGAGGGATTGCAACGCCTCTTCGGCCTTCGCGACCTCTTTGACGCCCGCGCGCAGCGCCTGCTCCGCTTCGCGCGCCGCGATGTTGGCGGCGTCGAGCTGCTCGAGCGCTTTGGTCGCGCCGGCGATCCGCTCGTGGTTTTCAGCAAGCTCGTTCAGCGCGTCGCGCAGATCCAGCTGCTCTTCGCGCGCCGTGCGATTGGCTTGCTCCAGCGCTTCGCGGATTTGCCTTGTCTCTTCGACCTGGCCTTGCACCGCGCGCGCCTCATCGACGAGCGCGCTCAGCCGCGCTTGCTCGTGATCGGCCTCGGCGCGGGCGGAACGCAGCGTCTCCCGAGTGTCGGCCACCGTCGAGGCGAGCGTTTTGATGCTGGCGCCGAGGCCCGCATCCGTGCGCTTTAATGCGCGAAGACGCCGGTCGAGGCTCCAACAATAAAAGGTGGCGGCCAGCGCCGCCGCGATCAGCAGTCCATCGGCGATAAGATCCATAACCGGCTCGCTTTCTTACTTAAAAAACGACGAATTCAGTGATGAGGAGATCGCTCACCGCTTGAGAGCTGTCGGAGGCGATCTGGACGCGGCGCAGCATCTGGGCGCGCAGGCGGTCCATGCCGACCGGCTCGGTCAGCTCGCGCTCATCCATCGCGCGCAAGAGCGAGTTAAGCGCATCGAGCATCCGCGGCTTCATCGCCTCGATCCGCTCGGCGCTTTCGGCGGTGGTCTCCACCGACAGGGCGAGGCGCAGCTGACGCGGCGCGCCGCTCTGTGTCAGCGTCACCGTCAAAGGCTCGAACGCCACGAAGACCGGCGGCTCGCTGTCCGGCGTCTTCATGGCGGTCTCTGCGCCTTTCTCCGATCCCTCAGCGACGACCTCGTCGCCCAGGGGAATCAGTCCCGACATCACCGCATACGCCGCGCCGCCGCCTAAAGGCAGCGCCGCGCCAAGACCAATAAGTAGTGGAACAAGAAGACCTTTTTTCTTCGTCTCAGTCTCTTGTTCATCACCGGATCCGGCAGCGCCCGCGTTCTGCTTGCTTTCAGCCATCTCTCGCTCCTTCACCGCGCCATTTATTGCGCATCGTTTCGCTATGGGCCGAGTTTTAGTCGCAACCTGCAAACTCGGTGTTAACGCGCCCCGCGCTAATCCAATTTTCGATAACGATGCTGAAGACGAAGTGAGAGCCTCAGGACCGCCCCAACTTGGGTGGTTAACGTTAACTTCTGTTAACCTTTGAGACTGCTTCAGAAGAGCGGGCGGTGAAGCGGCAAGAAGTGCCGTATCTTCGAGGGTGGTGAATGATGGCGTCGCTGCTGAATACGTTTAACGCGTTGGATATGCGTAAGAAGATCGTGTTGGGAGTGGCGGTGCTCCTGACGATCCTAATGGTGCTGTTCGTTGCGAGAACCGCGACGCAGCCGAGCATGGCTCTGCTCTATGGCGGGCTGGATCCCAAAGCGGCGGGCGAGGTGACCACCGCGCTCGACCAGCTGGGCGTCGCGACGGATGTGCGCGGCGATGCGATCTACGTGCCCGAGGGCGAGCGCGATCGCGCGCGGATGGAGCTGGCGCAGCAAAACCTGCCCGCTCAGGGCCAGGCCGGATACGAACTTCTCGATAATTTGACGGGCTTCGGCACGACTTCGGAGATGTTCGAGGCGGCCTATTGGCGCGCCAAGGAAGGCGAGCTGGCGCGCACCATCGCAGCGGTGCCGGGCGTGCGATCGGCGCGCGTTCATATCGGCGCCAGCGCCCGGCGGCCGTTCGCGCGGAGCGAGCAGCGCTCCAGCGCCGCCGTCACTGTGAACATGCAAGCCGGGCCGCTGCAGCAATCGACGGCGCTGTCGATCCGGTACCTCACCGCGCTCGCCGTCGCCGATCTCGATCCGTCGCAAGTGGCGGTGATCGACGCGCGCCACGGCGTCATCCTGCGCCCGGGCGAGGACAGCGCCGCGCCCTTGGCCGATGAGACCGCCGATCGTCGCTCGCTTCAGATCAAACAAGAGCTTGAACAGCTGATCGGCGTGCGTGTCGGCGACGAGAACGTGCGCGTCAGCGTCACGGTCGAAACGACGCGGGAGAGCCAAACCGTCTCCGAACGCATCATCGATCCGGAAAGCCGCGTCACCATGAACGCGGAGACCGAAGAGATGGTCGAGCAGACGCGCGGCACATCGCGCGCTGTGACGGTCGCCAGCAACTTGCCGGACGGCGATGAGCAGGAAGGCGCGGACAACTCGGCCAATCGCGAGCAGACCCGCGAGACGATCTCCTACAATTATTCGCAGACCGAGCGCAGCAGCGTGATCGAGCCCGGCGCCGTCAAGCGCCTCGGCGTCGCGGTTCTCGTGGATGAGCAGGAAGTGATCGGCGCCGATGGCGAGACGACCAGCCAGCCGCGCTCGGCCGAGGAGTTGGCCACGATCGAAGCGCTGGTGAAGTCCGCCATCGCCTTCAACGCGGATCGCGGCGATGTGGTGACGGTGGAGAGCATGCGCTTCGCGCCGCCGCTCGATGTCGAGCAGCAAGCCGAAGCGGGCCTGGTGGAGCAAGTGCTCGCCAATAACGTCATGACGTTGATCCAAGGCGCTCTTTTGGCTGCGGTCGCGCTGGCTATGGCGCTGTTCGTGGTGCGCCCGATCCTGCTGAGCGCCGCGGCCGGACCGCAGGATGACGAGGAAGAGCGCGCCGCGCTCGGTCTCGACGGCGAGCAAGGCGCCCTGGCGGCGATCGGTCCGGATGGCGAGCTGATCATCGACGCTGAAGGCGCGGCCGGGCTGCCGGCGCCCGACGGAGAGGAGGCGCGCAAAGCCGAAGCCCTCGCGGCGCTGGGCGTTGTCGACAGCGAGGAGGAGCAGCGCATCAAGACGGCGATCGATTGTCTGCGCGAGGCGGTCTCCGAGAAGACCGATGAGAGCGTCGCGTTGCTCAAGCGCTGGCTGCACGCCCCGACCGAAGCGCAAGCCGCCGCGCAAGCCGCATATGGGAGATGATCGATGAGCGCACGCTCCAGCATTTTCGAGGTCTTCGAGCCGCCTCTGCCTGAGGGCGCGCTGCTGGCCGGTCGGAAGACGCAAACTGAGCTCGCCTTTGACAGAGGGCGCGCCGAGGGGCTGGCCGAAGGTCTGCTGGCTGGGCGCCAAGACGGCAAAGCGGAAGGCCGCGCCGCAGGCCTCGCCGAGGGGCGCGAAAAAGGCCTCGCCGAGGGCCGGGCCAAGGCGCTCGACGAGACAGAAAGTCTGCAGGGCCAGGCGCTTGAGGATCTCGCCGCGCTCTTGAAGGCGGGCGTTGCGGCGCGGGCCGAAGCCGAGGCGCGCCTTTCAGCGGACGCGGCCGCCGCCGCGCGGGCGATCGTCGCAGCCCTGTTGCCGCGCTTGTCGCGCGACGGGTTGGCCAAGGAAGTCGCCGCCATGACCGAAGAGTTGATGCGCGACGCGGCGCTTGGCGCCGCGAGCTTGCGCGTCGCGCCGGAGCAAGAGGCCGCGGCGCTGACGGCGCTCGAGGCGCGGCGCGCCCGGGGCGGCGGCGGTGAGATCGCGCTCGAGACCGATCCGTCGCTCACCGCGGCCGAGGCGCGGCTCGAATGGCGCGACGGTCTTGCCGTCTTCGATGCGGAGGACGCCGCGCAGCGGATCCTCGCGCATCTCGACGAGCGTCTGCGCCCTGAGCCGGCCGCGCCCGCGCCCGGGCTCGCGCCGCAGAGTGAGCCTGAGCCGCCGTCTCGGGCCCGCGCGGATCACGGCGCCGCGGCGAGCGAGGCTGAGGCCGGCCTGAGCGCCGCGCCCGCCGCCACTCAGTAATCCATGATTTCAAGCGAAGGGAGCCAGCACCATGACTGACGATACGATGGAAGACGCAGTACTCGACGCGGCGCCGGACGCCGAGGCCGGCGGTGAGGATCGGGACGCCGCCGCGCAAGACCGGCACAAGCGCGCGATCTTCAGCGTGCCGGTGCAGGTCGTGGTCTCGGTCGGCCGCGCCACCCCCTCCATTGGCGAGCTTCTGAACATGCGCCGCGACGCGCTGCTGCCGCTCGACACCAAACTGGACGATCCTGTGGATATCATCGTGGGCAAGCGTGTGATCGCCCGTGGCGAGCTGCAGGAGATCGATGGCGATGAAGGCCGCTTGGGCGTGCGGCTCACCGAGATCGTCGACTTAAGCGAGCCCTTCTAAGCTTCTGACCAGTCCGGTGAAACTGGGCATTGTCAGAGGATTTGCGCGCTGGCGTCGCGGCTGTGGAACACAGCGGTGAGCGAGCGTGGCGACGCGGCGGGGTCCGGCTGTGGATGGCTGGGCGCCGCGCCTTTCATAACGCATTCGGAGAACCGATCATGCGCTTCCTGTCACCGCGCGGCCGCAGCCGCGCTTCGGTCGGCCTTGCGCTTGGGCTCGGCCTGGCTCTCGCGATGGCGAGCGCGACGCCCGCTTTCGCGCAAAGCCTCAATCTGGATTTCGGCGCGCCCGCCGTCGGGGATGAGGACACCGGCCTTAGCCTGCGGCTGATCTCGCTGTTCCTGCTCATCACCGTGCTCAGCCTCGCGCCGGGCATCGCGATGATGATCACGTGCTTTCCCTTCATGGTGACGACGTTGTCGATCCTGCGCACGGCGATCGGGCTGCAGGCCGCGCCGCCGAATATGATGATCGTCAGCCTGGCGTTGTTCCTGACGTATTTCGTGATGGAGCCGGTCTTCACCGCCGCCTGGACCGCCGGCATCCAACCGCTGATGGACGGAACCATCGATCCGCAAGCCGCCTTCGGCGAGGTGATGGGCCCGTTCCGGGTGTTCATGGAGGCGCGCGTCGATCAGGGCGCGCTCGCCGATCTGATCGCGATCGCGCCGGGCCGCGAGATCGACCCGGCCGCGGAGACGCCGCTCAGCGTGCTGGTGCCGGCCTTCATGCTGTCGGAGATCCAGCGCGCCTTCGAGATCGGCTTCATGATCTTCTTGCCCTTCCTGGTGATCGACCTCGTCGTCGCCTCGGTGCTGATGGCCATGGGCATGATGATGGTGCCGCCCGCGGTCGTCTCGCTTCCT
>JBCBCG010000191.1:0-8216 GCA_038530925.1 Pseudomonadota bacterium | reverse complement strand
CACCAGCGCGTCCGCCGCGCGGTTCATGATGAACGGACCGCTTTCCTCAGGCCCGCCGAGCCGGCGCGAGACTCCACGTTGATGGAGGCGAAGCGTGGTCCCTCAGACCATCAGTTTCGGCGGTTCCCCGACGGCGCCCACGGCGCCCGCTGAGGCGCGCGCCTCGAGCAGGATGAGTCTTCTCAGAATCGTGGTCGGCTGCGACACTGCTCAATGGGACGCGACCGGGCGTGTGGGACCGCATTTTGGAAGCGGTGTCAGAGGTTTGCGATGGCGACATCGTCATGATCGACAGCTCCTGCGTGCTCGTCCATCAGCACGGCGCCGCGCTCAAAAGGGGGCGCGGACGATGGCGGCATGGGCCGATCCCGCGGCGGGCCGACCACCAACATCCATGCGCTGGTCGACGCGGAGAGCCGCCTTCTGCGCTTAGCGCTGACGCCCGGCCAAGCCGGCGACGCGCCCGCGGCTGAGGCGTTGATCGCGGCGATCGACCTTGGCGCGACGCTGCTCGCCGACCGCGCCTACGACGCCGATGCGATCCGCGCCAAAGCGGCCGCGCGCGGCGTCTGGGCGAACACTTCGCCGCGCAGGCATCGAAAGGACAGCGTCGCCTTCTCAGGATGGGTCTACGCCAGCGCAACCAGGTCGAGCGCTTCTTCAATCGCATCCAAAACTCCCGCGGCCTCGCAACGCGCTGCGATCGAAGCGCCGACACTATCCTCGCCGCCCTCAAGCTCGCCGCGATCCGCATATGGATCGCTTCATAGGGCTCGACCGCCTAAAGCGGGGCGTCCTGAAGCGGAATCGCGTGGCCGGATGCCCGCGGGCGCGGTTCGCTGCGTCGCCATGCATGCTGGAGGAGGAGGCCAGCATGTTTGGCGAGACCGTATTCGGCAGATCTCGATGAACGCGCCGTCACGCGGGCCGGGGCGGGCGAGAGCCGCCGTTCGGTCGCGAAAGCCTTCGGCGCGAGCCCATCGGCCGTGTTCAAATGGACCGAGCGGGCGCAGCGCAGGGGCGACGCGGCGCCGAGCCGTTTGGGCGGCGGCGGACCGACCATCGGCGGTGATCACGCGGCGTGGTTCATCGATCAGACCGAGAGCGGGGACGACGTCACGATCCAAGGCGCGGTCGCGGAGCCGACCACCCGCGGGCTCGATGTGAGCCGCTTCGCTGTTTGGCGTTTCGTCAGAACGGAAGGGCGTAGCTGAAGCAAAAAACGCCGCCGTGGGGGAGCATAATTGAGCCGCTCTCTTGGCTTCGTGGTCGGGTTGCATGATCGTCATACCGACGCGGTAGGCCGCGTCCGGCGGCCGTCCTTCGAGGGCGGCGTGCGGCCGCCAGTGGTTGTAGAAGTGGAACCAGGCCCGCAGGCCGGTGCGAGCCTCGGACCCGGTCTCTCAGGCGCGCAGGGATACGCGCTCGCATTTCAGGCTGCGCCAGAGCCGCTCGATGAAGGTGTTTGCCAAGAACCGCCCCTTGCCATCAATGGAGATGCGGATGCCGGATCGCCTGAGCCGGTCTGTCCATGCGAAGGCCGTGAACTGCGATCCCTGGTCCGTGTTCATGATCTCCGGCGGGCCGTGCGGGCGGAGCGCCTCGTTGAGCGACTTTCCGCAGAACTCGGCCTCCAGCGTGTTCGATAGCCGCCAGGACAGCGCCCGGCGGCTGCGCCAATCCATGATCGCTATGAGGTAAAGGAAGCCCCGCCGCATCGGGATATAGGTGATGTCGGCGCGCCAGACCTGGTTCGACCGGTCGATCGTCAGGCCTCGCAGCAGGTAAGGATGCGGCTGGCGCCCCTTCGAAGGCTTGCTGGTGTTCGGGCGCTGGTAGATCGGCGTCAGACCCATTAGCCGCATCAGGCGCCGAACCCGCTTGGGGTTCACGGCATGGCCTACGTTCCGGAGACGCCAGGTCATCTGGCGCACGCCATAGAACGGCGTCTCCATGAACCGCCGGTCGATCAGCGCCATCAGAGCGAGGTTCTCGGCGCTCTCGCCCGCGGGTCGGCGGTAGAACGTGGACCGCGGGATCGACAGCAGCCGACACGGCGCCCCGATGGACAGTCCTGTACAGTCATGGGCGGCCCTTCTCGACCATCCTCCGCCTCACGTCCCGCCCCAGGGCTTGAGCTTTCGCGACAAAAATAGTTGGCGACCGCGAGCTCCCCGATCTTCGCGTGAAGCTCCTTCACCGTCTCCTCGTCGACCTCCGGCGCCGCGCCCGACGCCCTCTTCTCGAAGACGCCCGACGCGCCCTCCAGCAAGCCCTTCTTCCTCTGAACGATCAGCGTCGGGTGGACCTCGAACCGCGCCGCCAACTCAGCAACCGTCTGCTCTCCCTTCAGCGCTTCCACCGCCACCTTCGCCTTGAACGCCGCCGCGCGCCGCTTCCTCTTTCCCGTCTCATCAGCCTCCTTCTCGAAGACCAGATGACCTCGGATTGTAGCTTCCGTCAGGGTCCGATTTCAGGGGAGCGTCTCACAGCGTGTCGCCGCGCAGATGGGCGTCCCGCTCACGGCTCGAATCAAGGCTGAGCCTTCGCCGACGGCTCTGGGGGCTGTTTCGGCCTGGCTCGAAGAGACCTCGCCGCGCACGCTGGCGGCGCCCGGCGAAGCTGCGGCCAGCACGCCGCTGGGGCGCCGGAGGGCGGGGCGGCGCGGGCGCCTGATCGCAGCGCCATTGCGAAGATCCGGTCCAGGATTGCCGCCGCGGCGTGACGCCCCGGGGAGCGCGAAGGAGGCGAGCGCCGCGCATGCGCTGGCCCAACGCCTAATTGCGCGCGCGGTGGAGTTTGTCGGCGAGTTTGATCGCCGCGCGCATGCCGCCTGGATCGGCGCGGCCGCGCCAAGCGATGTCGCGCGCCGAACCGTGATCGGGGCTGGTGCGGATGAAAGGCAGGCCGAGCGTCACGTTCACGCCGGCGGCGACGCCGAGGTATTTCACCGGGATCAGCCCTTGGTCGTGATACTGCGCGACGACGATGTCGAATCGGCCGCCGCGGGCGTTCATGAATACGGTATCCCCGGGCCAAGGGCCGCTCGCGTCGATCCCTTCGGCCCGCGCCGCTTCGATCGCCGGCGCGATGATGTCGATCTCCTCGCGTCCGAAGAGCCCGCCTTCGCCCGCATGGGGGTTGAGCCCGGCCACCGCGACGCGCGGCGCGGCGACGCCGAGGGCCTGAGCGCCGAGATGGGCGCGGCGGATCGCGGCCAGCTCCGCCTCGAAGGTGATCGCGCCGAGCGCGTCGCGGAGCGAGACATGGATGCTGACCAACACCACGGCGAGCTCGTCATTGGCGAGCATCATCGAGACCGCCGCGCCGCCGGCGCGCTCGGCCAACATCTCGGTGTGGCCGGGATGTGGAACGCCGGCTGCGGCGAGGTGCGCTTTGTCGATCGGCGCGGTGACAAGGCCGGCGATGCGGCCTTCAAGCGCCAGATCAGCGCCGCGCAAGATCGCCGCCGCCGCGGCGGCGCCGGCCTGCGCCGCGTCCGATCCGTCGTTTTTGAGCGGCGCGGTCGGCAGCACAGCGAGCCGCCTAGGATCCGCCTCCGCCGCTTCCGGCGCGGCGATCTCCTCGATGCGCGGCGGCGCCTCGAGCATCGCCGCGGCGCGCGCCATCACCGCTGGATCGCCGAGCACGAAGAGCGGCCGCGCCGCCGGCGGCGCGGCCATCGCCTTGGCGCAAACCTCTGGGCCGACGCCGAGCGGATCGCCCATGCTGAGCCCGAGCGGCGCGGTCTCCGCGTTCGCCGCTCTCTCGCCGCCGCCGCTCACGCCGCGTCCGCGCGCGCGGCGAGGAGCGCCGCCGCCGCCTCGACCGCCACCGCGTAGCCGAGCGGTCCGAAGCCGGCGATCACGCCATCCGCGCGCTCGGCGACGAAGGAGCGTTTGCGGAAGCTCTCGCGCCGATGCGGATTGGAGAGGTGCAGCTCGATCACCGGCCCGTCGAACGCCTTCAGCGCGTCCAGGATCGCGATCGAGCTGTGGGTGTAGGCGGCGGCGTTAAGGATCACCGCCGTGGGCGCGCTGCGGGCCTCAGCGATCGCCTCTTGGATCCAATCCACCAGGACGCCCTCGTGATTGCTTTGCCGGAAGATGAGCGCCAGACCCAACGTCGACGCCCGCTCAGCGCTGCGCCGCTCGAGATCGGCTAAAGTCTCGCGCCCATAGATCTCCGGCTCGCGCTGGCCGAGAAGGTTGAGATTTGGCCCGTTCAACAGATGCACTCGGCCGCTCATCGGCGTCTTCCCCTTCCCCAAGGCGCGCTCCCAAGGCGCGCTCTAAAGACGCGCTTCGGCGCCGCGTTATGCGATGGCGCCGCCATGATGGCGCCCGCGCCGCGCGCCGATCAAGCGCCATGGGCGGCGCGGCGGAATGTAGCGGGATGGAGCGGATCCGGCGCGAAGTCATTGCCTTCACGCGCGCCTCCCCCTAGCACTAGAGGCTGATCAGTCTCGAAGAAGGACTGTTCCACGCGAATAAGACGCTCCGCGGCATGCGGAGCCAGGAGGACGCCCCGACATGAAAGCGCCGACCGACGCCGCGCCGCTCGCGACGACGCCTCAGCCGCAAAACTTGGATGAGGAGCGCGCGCCAGCGCCGCTGATCGATCCGTTCGCCCGGGCGATCACTTATCTGCGCGTGTCGGTGACGGATCGCTGCGATCTGCGCTGCAAATACTGCATGGCCGAGCATATGGAGTTCCTGCCCAAGAAGGATCTCCTCACGCTTGAAGAGCTGGATCGCCTGTGCAGCGCCTTCGTGCGGCTCGGCGTCGAGAAACTGCGCATCACCGGCGGCGAGCCGCTCGTGCGGCGGAACATCATGTGGTTCTTCGAGCGCATGGGCCGGCATCTGGACAGCGGCGCGCTGAAAGAGCTGACGCTGACATCGAACGGCACGCAGCTGAGGCGCTTCGCGAAGGATCTTCACGCTTGCGGCGTGCGCCGCGTGAACGTGTCGCTCGATACGCTGGATGAAGCGGTGTTCGCGGATGTGACGCGCTGGGGCCGGCTCGCCCAAGTGCTCGACGGCGTTGATGCGGCGCAAGAGGCGGGGTTGAAGGTCAAGATCAACTGCGTCGCGCTCAAAGGCGTGAATGACGGCGAGGCGCACCGTTTGGTTGAATGGTGCGGCGCGCGCGGCTTCGATCTCACCTTCATCGAAGTCATGCCGATGGGCGATATCGACGGCGATCTCGGCGAGGGCGCGCGGCTCGATCAGTACTGGTCGCTGAAGGACCTGCGGGCTGAACTAGAAACGCGCTGGCGGCTTACGGACATTCCGCTCCGCACGGGCGGGCCGGCGCGCTATGCCCGCTGCGAGGACACCGCCGGGCGCATCGGCTTCATCACGCCGCTCACGCATAATTTCTGCGAAAGCTGCAACCGCGTCCGGCTCACCTGCACCGGCATGCTTTACATGTGCCTCGGCCAAGAAGACGCCGCGGATCTTCGCGCCGCGCTGCGCGCTGATCCGGAGGACGAGACGGTGATCGCCGCCATCCGCGCCGCGATCGAGCGCAAGCCGAAAGGCCATGATTTCGACTATTCTCGCCGCAATCTCGGCGGTCAGATGAGCCGCCATATGAGCCATACCGGCGGCTGAGATGAAGGGCGGCGCGCTCGTCGGCGAAGGGCGCCGCCGGCTCGCGGCGGGGCGCCTCCTCGCTCAGTGTGTTTGGAGCGTGCTCGTCTTCGCGGGGCGCCGGCTCGGGTTTCTTTCGCTCGTCGGCGGCCTTCTTCTTAGCGTCGGGACGGTCGGCGCGGACGCGCAGACCCAGGCGGATCCTGAGATCGCGTCAGGCTTCGCGCCGAAACCTCTGGCGGTCGCCGAACGCTGGATGGTCGTCGCGGCGCATCCTTTGGCCGCCGAAGCGGGCCGCAGGATGCTGCGGGAGGGCGGCTCGGCGGCGGATGCGGCGATCGCAGCTCAACTGGTTCTCAATGTGGTGGAGCCGCAATCGAGCGGGCTGGGCGGCGGCGGCTTCGCGCTGACCTACGACGCCGCCTCGCGCCGGCTCGAGGCTTGGGATGGGCGTGAGACGGCGCCGGCGCGGGCGAGCCCGACCCAGTTCCTCGGCCCCGATGGCGCGCCGCTGCCGTTTCTGGAGGCCGCGACCAGCGGCCTCGCCATCGGCGCGCCCGGCCTGGCGCGGCTTCTTGAGGCGCTGCATCAAGAGCAGGGAGAGCTGCCCTGGAGCCGGCTCTTTGAAGATGCGATCCGGCTCGCGGAGGACGGCTTTCCCGTCAGCCCGCGCCTCCACGCGTCGCTCAGCGCTATGGGGCCTCGCTTAAGGGCGGATGCGGAGGCGCGGGCGCTTTTCTTCACCAAGAACGACGCGCCGCTTTCGGCCGGCGCGGCGCTGCGCCAGCCCCGGCTTGCGGCGACGCTCAGGCGTCTCGCCGAAGGCGGAGCCGACGCCTTCTATCGCGGGCCTATCGCGCTGGCGATCGTGAACGCCGCGCGGGCCGAGCCGCGGCCGGGCGCGCTTTCGACGCGGGATCTGAGGCTGTATCGCGCCGTCAAGCGCCGCCCGGTCTGCGGCGTCTTCCGCGGCCGCTATGAAGTGTGCGGGATGCCGCCGCCTTCGTCGGGCGGCGTCACAGTGGCGCAGATCCTAGGCCTGATGGACCATTTCGATCCGGAGACGCCGCTGGTCCCGCGCGCGCATCTCTTCCTTGAGGCCTCGCGGTTGGCTTACGCTGATCGCAACCGGTTCCTCGCCGATCCTGATCACGTGGCGCAGCCCGAAGGTTTGCTCGATCCGGCCTATCTGACGGCGCGCGCGCAGCGGATGGACCGGCGGCGCGCGGCGATCGGTCCGGCCTCGCCCGGCGCGCCCCGCTGGCGCGCGCCGATCCCGCTGAGCGACGACGCGCAGGAGGATCGGCCGGGCACGACGCATCTCACCGTCGTGGACGGCGCGGGCGACGTCGTCAGCCTGACAAGCTCCATCGAGGTCTCCTTCGGCGCAGGCCGCATGGCGGCGGGCTTGTTCCTCAACAATCAGCTGACGGATTTCTCCTTCCGCCCTGAGAGTGACGGGCGGGCGGTGGCCAATGCGCTCGGGCCGGGCAAACGGCCGCGCTCCTCCATGGCGCCGACCATCGTGCTCGACCGGCGGAATGGGCGCCGGCCGATGCTGGCGCTGGGCTCGCCGGGCGGCTCGCGGATCATTGAATATGTGGCCTGGGCGACGCTCGGGATGCTGGATGAAGGTCTGGATCCGGCGGCGGCGGCGGCGCGGCCGCATCTTTCCCATCGCAACCGCGCGCCGGCGCTGGTGGAGGCGCGCGCCGACGCCGACGCGCTGGCGGCGGAGCTTGCGGCGTTCGGCCATGCGCCGAGGCGGGGCGCGACGACCTCAGGGCTGCACATCATCCAAATCGTCCCGGCCGCTGCGCAGACGGGACGGCGCTTGCTCGGCGGCGCCGATCCGCGGCGCGAGGGCGTCGCGCTCGGCGATTAGAGCGTGATTGGTTTAAGTAGACGCATATCCGGAATGGGCGCGGTATTGGGCGGATTCATCAGGTCAGAAGCGATTGAGCACGACGCCGATCCTTCGCCAGGCCGCCTCGAGCGTGCGCTCCGCCGCGTCTCGGAGCCGATGCTCGAGCTTGGCGAAAACCATCTCGATGGAGTTTAGATCCGGAGGCTCGGGCGGCGGGAGCCACATGCGCGCGCCGGCCGCTTTGGCTCGCCTCGCGGGCCGCGCCGCCTTCGTGGCTGCCGAGAGTGTCAAGGATGACGATCTCGCCCTCGGCCAGGGTCGGGACGAGCTGGCTCTCGCCATAAAGCGGGAACATCGCGTTGTTGATCGGCCCTTAGATGATTAAGGGCGCGTCGATCTGGTCATGGCGCAGCGCGGCGATGAAGGGGGGCGTCTTCCAGCTCCCGAACGGCGGCTCTCGCCCGTCCCGGCCCGCGTGACGGCGCGTTCATTGAGATCTGCCGAATACGGTCTCGCCAAACATGCTGGCCTCCTCCTCCAGCATGCATGGCGAAGCAGTGAACCGCGCCCGCGGGGATGCCCCTTGCGATCCCGCTTCAGGATGCCCCGCGCTAGAGCGTGTCATGGTGAAGTAGACGCATATCCGCAATGGGCGAGGTAGCGGCCGCATTCCTTTGGTGAGAAGCGATCGAGCGCGGCGCCGATCCTTCGCCAGGTGGCCTCGACGGTGCGCTCGGCCGCGTCTCTGAGCC
>JBCBCG010000190.1:1596-8366 GCA_038530925.1 Pseudomonadota bacterium | reverse complement strand
CCGGACAATGACGGGAGGGCGCCATGGCGCGATCACTATCTTCGAGGGAGGCGGCCGCGAGCGGCGGGCGCCAATCGAATTCCGAGCTCCGCCGGGCGCTCAAGCGAAGCCGCATGCTGTTGATTTGGGCCGGCGTCTTCAGTGCGTTTGTCAATTTACTGATGCTGACCGGCCCGCTTTTCATGCTGCAGGTCTATGACCGCGTTCTGGCGAGCCGCTCCGACGCCACTTTGGTGGCGCTTTTGATTCTGGTCACCGCGCTCTACGCGCTGATGGGCGTGCTGGATTTCGCCCGCGGCCGCGTGATGGCGCGGGTGGGCGCGCGCGTGCACGCGCTGCTCTCGCCGCGGGTCGAGGCGATGGCGCTCTCGGGACGCTCGGTGCAGACGCGCGAAGCGCCGCAAGAGCTCGCCGCGCTGCAGCAGACGCTGTCGGGCCCAGGCCCGTTCGTCTTCTTCGACGCGCCGTGGGCGCCGATCTTCATCGCCGCGCTTTTCGTCTTCCATTTTTGGCTCGGCATGGTCGCCGTCGCCGGCGGCGTGCTGATGATCATCCTCGCGCTTCTCAACCAATGGCGCTCGCGCCGGTCGCAAGAGACGGCGCAAGCGGCCACTGGCGGCGCTGAGCGGCTGGCGGACGCGCTGTCGCGCGAGCGTCCAGCCATCCGCGCGCTCGGCATGAGCGGCGCGGTGATCGACCGGCTGGCGATCGCCAAGAACGACGCGATGGCGGCGCGCATCGCCGCCTCCGATCGGACCGGCGGCTACGCGTCGACCTCCAAGGCTCTGCGGCTCTGGCTGCAATCGGCGATGTTGGCCGCCGGCGCCGCCCTCGCGATCCAAGGCGCGATCACCGCTGGCGCGATGATCGCCGCCTCCATCCTGCTCGGCCGCGCGCTGGCGCCGGTGGAGCAGGCCGTGGCGCAGTGGCCGAGCCTGGCCCGCGGTCGTCGCG
Organism: Pseudomonadota bacterium; assembly: GCA_038530925.1. Lineage (GTDB taxonomy): Bacteria > Pseudomonadota > Alphaproteobacteria > Rhodobacterales > Rhodobacteraceae > JALEGB01. The sequence continues at coordinate 7,412 of JBCBCG010000190.1, read as the reverse complement.
CCTGGAACAATCTCGAGACGCTGCTCTCGGCGAACCCGGCGCCCGAACCGATGACGCCGCTGCCGAAGCCGCAAGCGCGGCTGGTGGCGCGCAATCTCTCCGTCAGCGCGCCCAGCACCGGCATGCTCTGCGTCGTCGGCGTGACCGTGGAGGTCGAGCCGGGCGAGGCGGTCGCCATCGTCGGCCCGTCGGGCAGCGGCAAGACCAGCCTGGCCTATGCGCTGACCGGGCTCTGGCCGGCGACGGCTGGCGGCGTGCGCATCGACGGCGCCGCCTTCGACCAATGGCCGGCCGATGCGATCGGGCGTCATCTCGGCTATCTGCCGCAGGATGTGGGCCTGATGGCCGGCACCATCGCCACCAACATCGCGCGGCTCGACATCGATCCTGATCCTGAAGCGATCGTCGCCGCGGCGCGGCGCGCCGGCGCTCATGAGATGATCCTGCGCCTGCCCGAAGGCTACGACACTTGGCTCGATCCGCTGGCGCCGGGCGGCGTCGCGCTGTCGGGCGGGCAGCGCCAGCGCATCGGCCTTGCGCGCGCCTTCTACGGCGATCCGGCGATCCTGATCTTGGACGAGCCGAACGCGCATCTCGACCTTGAGGGCGAGCGCGCGCTGATCGCGGCGCTGCAAGTGCACAAGAAGCGCGGCGGCGCGGCGGTGATCATGGCGCACCGCCCCTCGGCGATCAGCGTCTGCGACCGCGTCCTGCGCCTTGAGCGCGGCCGGATCATCGCCGCGGGCACGCCCGACGACGTGCTGGGCCCGCGTAAAGGCGGCGCGCCGCGCAGCCTGGTCGCCTCGCAACTCGCCGACGCCGCCCGCGCGGCGGCGGAGCGCGGCGAAACCGTGGATCCGGTGGATCCGGTGGAGCCGGACGAGCCCGCCCCTCGCCCGCGCCGCCGCGCGCCTGTCGCGCCGCGCCGGACCGACTGAGCAGACATGTCGCTAGAATAAGGAGAGCTTTCGATGCCAAGCATTTTCCAGCGCATCCTGCGCCGCCACACCGGCGCAGCGCCTGAGACCCCGTCCTATGATCCGGAAGTTGAAGTGAAACGCTGGCGCGGCGGCGCCCACACCATGGTCGGCCTCACCGCCTTGGCCGCGCTCGTCTTCGGCCTCGGCGCCTGGAGCGCGTCGGCCATGATCGCAGGCGCCGTCGTGGCGAACGCCCGGGTGAAAGTCGACGCCGAGCGCCAAGTGGTGCAACATCCCGAGGGCGGCGTCGTCACTGAAATCCTCGTGCGCGACGGCGACGCCGTGCGCGCCGGCGATGTGCTTCTGCGCCTCGACGACTCTGAGATCGCCGCCGATCTCGCCGTCACCGAAAGCCGGCATCTCGAGACCCTGGCGCTGATCGCGCGGTTGACGGCCGAGCGCGACGGCGGCGCCGAGCTGCGTCTCAGCCCGCCGCTCGAAGAGGCGGTGGCGCGCGGCGCGGGCGAAGTGTCGTTGGTGATCGCCGGACAGCAGACCCTGCTCAGCTCGCGCGTCGAGACCGAGACGCGCCGCTTGTCGCAAATCGCCGAGCGCCAGCAGCAAGTGCGTTCCGAGATCGACGCGCTCGAAGCGCATCGCGCCGCGTTCGAGCGAGAGCGCGAATTGGTTTTGGAGGAACTGGCCGCACAGAAAAAGCTGCTGCGCCAGCGCTTAATCGAGCAGCCGCGCGTGCGGGCGCAGGAGCGCACGCTGGCGGAGATCGACGGGCGCATCGGCGAGATCTCGGCGCGCATCGCGCAGGCCCGTGGGCGCATCGCGGAGTTCGGCATCGAGATGGAGAACCTCAAAGCAGGGCGCCGCGAAGAGGCGATCGCCGAGCTGCGGACCGCCGAAGCGGACTCCGATCAACTTGAGGAGCGGCTTCGGGCGCTGCGCACGCGGCTGGCGCGGCTTGAAGTGCGCAGCCCGCGCGACGGGGTCGTGACCGAGTCTCAGATCTTCGCTCTGCGCGCGGTGCTCAGGCCGGCCGATCCGGTGCTCTATGTGGTGCCGAGCGACTCCAAGCTGATCGTCGAGGCGAGGATCGAAGACGCCGCGATCGACCGGCTCTATCCGGGCCAATCCGCGCGGGTGCGCTTTCCGTCCTTCAACGCGCGGACCACTCCCGAACTCGATGGCGAGGTGACGCGCATCTCCGCCGACACTGTTGAAGATGAACGGACAGGCGCTTCGTTCTATGAAGTCGAGATCGCGCTTCCGGATACGGAGATCGCCCGGCTAAACGGACAGAGACTGACGCCAGGCATGCCGGCCGAGGTGTTCGTCGCGACCGATGAGCGTTTGGCGATCTCATATCTGACGCGTCCGTTCACTGATTACTTTGAGCGCGCATTCCGTGAGGAATAAGGCGGCTTGTTTCCAGAACAGCGCTTAAAAAATGCACGCGCCGCACGAAGTTGGAACGGCGCGTGCAATTGACCTCATCAAACTATGGACAATACGCCGCGGGCGGCCCACGTAAGAGTTCATGTCTAAAACCAACGGCGATACGGGAGATGCTTGGTTCAGGGGCGCGTTACGCACGCTATTGCGTCCCCTGGCGCGCGCATTGATACGCCAGGGCGTCACCGCCCCGGCGGCGTATCGCTTGTTGAAGGAGGCGTATGTCGAGGTGGCGGCGGAGGAGTTCGGTCTCGACGGCGCGCCGCCCACCGACAGCCGCATCAGCGTGCTGACCGGGGTCTATCGGCGCGAGGTTAAAGCGCTGCGCACCGCCTCGGCCGGGGATGACGACGGCGCGAAACGGAAGATCTCGGTGATCGCGCTGGTGATCGGGCGCTGGCTCGCCTCGCCGGAGACGACCGACGCCGACGGCGCCCCGGCGCCGCTGAAGCGCGGCGGCGATCAAACTCCGAGTTTCGAGAGCTTAGTGGCCTCCGTAAGCCGCGATATCCGCCCGCGGACCGTTTTGGACGAGCTCGTCAACCAAGGCATCGCCGCGGTCTCTGGCGAGAAAGACAATGAAATCGTGACCTTGCGCGCGGATGCGCTGCTGGGGCCGGCGGATCTTCAACAAAAATTGCACTTCTTCGCCGCCAACATCGGCGATCATATCGCCGCCGCCGCGGACAACCTGCAAGGAGACGATTCCAAATATCTCGAGCGCGCGGTGTTTTATAATCGATTGACCCCGGGTTCCGTAGACTCTTTAGAGGCGACGGCTCGGCGGCTGGCCAACGCCGCGCTGATCTCGTTGAACCGCGACGCGCATTCGCGCCAGCAAGCGGACGCATCCTCCGATGAGAGCGGCGAGCGGTTTCGGTTCGGCGTGTATTTCTACCGGGTTGACGAAACGGAACGCGCCGAGCAGGGCGATGGCGCAAAAGGGACGACCGATGGCGAACCGGATCAATCCGACAAGACGTGAGTTCGTCGCCGGACTGCTCGGCGCGACCGCGTTGTCAGGCTGCACGCTTTCCGAACGCGAAGTGTTCGATGGCGGTTTGGCCGGCGGCGGAGCGCCCAAAGACGCGTTGCCGACGCCGGAAGGCGGAATTGGCGGCACCGGCATCACTGGAGCGGACGTCACCGGCCTCGGCGTCGTCGGCGTGCTCACCGATTTTGGCAGCCTTCGCGTCAACGGCCTGCGCCTCGAGACGCCGGCGGATGCGGAGGTGCTGGACGCGTTCGGCCCGATCCCGCTCAATCGCTTGGCGGTCGGCCATAGCTTGACGGTGGAAGCCGATGTCGAAGACGGCGCGCTGCTCGCGCGCCGGATCGTCTTGACCCAGCCGCTGATTGGGCGCGTGGACGCGATCGAAGCCGGCGGCGCGAGCCTGCGCCTTCTCGGCGTCAGGGTGGAGGCGGCGCAGGCCGCGCGCGGCCCCATCGCCGTCGGCGACCGCATCGCCGTCTCCGGCCTTTGGCGCGGCGTGGAGGTGGTCGCCTCGCGCCTTGATCCGGCGCCGGAGGGTGAGCCCGACGTGATCGCCGGCGCCCTGGCGCGGCCGGGCGCGACAGGGCTCAAAGACATTGGCGGCGCGCGCGCCGCTTTGCCGAGGAATTGGTCCACGCGCGCGGTGCGAACACGGTATGTCAGCGCCGTCGGCGAGTGGATCCCGGAGGGCGACGGCGCGGGCGTGCTGAACGCCGAAAGCGCCCGCTATGGGCGCTTCGCAGCGGATGCGTCCTTCAGCGATCTCTCCGTCGAGGGCTATCTTGAGCCGAGCGCGCGCGCGCCGTTCTTCGAAGTCTCAGGTCTCGGGCATAGTTTCGATGCGGCCGCGCAGCTTCGCCCCTTCGCCGGGCGCCGCACGCTCTTCGCCGGGCCATATGACGGCGATTTCCGCGCCGCCTCCGCCGCGGCTCTGCCCGAAAGTCAGGAGGCGCGGCGCGCGCTGCTGCGCAGCGACCGCGCGCTCGCCGCGCAACCGGTGCGGCGGCGCTGACGCGCAGCGCCGCGGCGCGCGCCTCCTTGGCGGCGCCCGGCCTGGCTCAAGGGCGACGACGTCGACGCTTCTATGCGAATGATGCGCGGTTGACGCGCCGTGAGCGTCGCCGCGCGCGCCGCGAATGCGACGCACCGCCGCAGGCGCGCGCTCCGCGGCCCATGGTTAAGTGACCCTTGGGGATGAACGCCGGCGCGATCAAACACGCGCCTGCGCTTGCGGTGCGGCGCAATGGAGCCTCGCTGCGGCCACGAAAAGCGCGTTCGATGTTCGCGAGAGAGATTCGACGCCTAATCGCCGAGAACGGCGCCGCGTGATAATCGCGCTGTTCCGCGTTTATCACGCGCTAACACAAAGAGATGGCGCGCAATGACGGCGCGCAGCCGGGCCAACTTGCCTTTCTCAAAGCGAGTGAATACGGCGAAGGGCGCAATGCCTGCTGGGGGAGCGTTTCGCAATGCAGATTGTATTTTCCGCCGGTCCATCGATTGTCAACGGGACCACGGCGGATGCGGGGGTTTACCAGGATGATCCGGCGTATCAGCTGGCCAGCGGCGTCTTTGAGATCGTCTTCACCGCCGACGTCGTCTCCGGCGTCGTGGGGCTGCTCTCCAAGGACAGCGTCGGGCGCGGCGATGGCGGGCAGTTCAGCCTCTATATGATCAACGGCGTGCTCTATGCGCGCTTGCAGGACGACGCCGCCAGCTACACCGCCATCGCCGGCGCGCCCATCGCCGCCGGCGCGCGCACCCATGTCGCCGTCGTGTTCGGCGAGGCTGACGGCTTCACCCTTTATATCGACGGCGCCGAGGCCGCCAGCAACAGCTACGCCGGCGGGCTGATCGGCAATCCCGACCCCCTCGTCGTCGGCGCGGACCAGTATCGCAGCAAAAGCGGCGAGGCCAATGTGCTCGACGCGCCCTTCGACGGCTCGATCGACTTCGTCCGCCTCTACGACGCCCCCATCGACGCCGCCGGCGTCGCACAGCTCGCCGCCGACGCTCTGAACGCCGACGCCCCGCCCGTCGCCGCAGATGATGGCGGCTTCAGCCTCGAGCCCGGCGCCACCCTCGAAATCGCCGCCGCAGAGCTGCTCCAGAACGACAGCGATCCGGCCGGCCTCTCCATCCTCTCCGTGCAAGGCGCCCAAAACGGAACCGTCGCCCTCGACGCAGACGGAGATCCGCTCTTCACCGCCGCCCAAGGCTACACCGGACCCGCCTCCTTCACCTACACCGTCCAAAACCAAAACGGCGCAACAGACCAAGCCACCGTCACCCTCGCCGTGGCCGAGGCCGGCGCCGAGCCCGGACCGGCCGGCGTCGTCTTCAGCATCGGCGCCTCCGTGCTCAACGGGACCACGGCGGATGCGGGGGTTTACCAGGATGATCCGGCGTATCAGCTGGCCAGCGGCGTCTTTGAGATC
>JBCBCG010000190.1:0-1496 GCA_038530925.1 Pseudomonadota bacterium | reverse complement strand
GCCCAAAACGGAACCGTCGCCCTCGACGCAGACGGAGATCCGCTCTTCACCGCCGCCCAAGGCTACACCGGACCCGCATCCTTCACCTACACCGTCCAAAACCAAAACGGCGCAACAGACCAAGCCACCGTAACGCTGCAAGTGCGTTCGAACGGGCCGTTCGTCACCACGTCTTTCGCGGACCGCGATCGCGCGGTTGTCGCCGATCTCGGCGCCCGTGAGAGCGCCGATGCGGCGCGCATCCTCTTGCTCGGCGACTCGATCACCCACGGCTTCAACGTTCTGGCCGGATGGCGCGCGCCGCTATGGGAATCGATCACTCAAGAGGAAGGTCTGTGGGTGGATTTCGTCGGCGGCCGAACCGATAACGCCGCCCTCACCTTCCACGATCCCGATCATCAAGGCGTGCCGGGGATCTTGACGGACACCGTCGCCGACCAGATCACGGGGATCGCCGCCGATAATCCGTCCGATATCGCGCTGATCCTCTTGGGCGCCAACAACGCGATCAACAACAAGGTCTCGACCTTCGCCGAGAGCATGATGCAGATCCTGACGACGCTCCACGCCGCCAATCCAAACGGCATGTTCCTGGTGTCGGATCTGTCGCCAATGTTGCGGGCGGACAGAGATGCGCGGATCGACGAAATCAACGCCGAACTCCCGAGCGTGATTGCGGACGCGCAGGCGCTTGGGATCAACGCGGTCTTGCTCTCAGGCGCCGGGTCTTCACTGACGGTGGGCGATCTGAATGACGGCGTGCATCCGGATGAGGGCGGCCACGACAAGTTCGCCGAAGCCTGGTTGGCCGGGTTAGGCGCGAATGCGACGATCGACGGCGGCACGTATCAAGGGACGCCGGAGGCCATCGCCAGCGATATCGACGGGCTCATCGGATCGGACTTTGGCGATCGGCTGTCCGGAGATGCGGGCGCGAACCAAATCATCGGCGGCGCGGGCGATGATTGGATCGAAGGCCGCGGCGGCTATGACGTTCTGTGGGGAGAGGCGGGCCGCGACCAGTTCGTTTTCTCGGCGCAGGATGATGACGATGTGATCATGGATTTCAACGCAGCGGAGGACATCGTCTATCTTCGCTCGGCGGCTGGCGCGTCGATGAGCACGTCGCAGTCAGGCGCTGACGCGATCGTCGCGTTCGGCGACACGACAGTGACGCTCTACAACACCGACGAGGACGACATCACCTTCGAATTCATCGAAGACGCGCTAGTCTAGCTGCGGTGACTCCGAAGGTTATTCACCCTCTCTCTGTGTCCACTTAAGACTTTTGACGCGCGAGTGTCCTGAACCAGAGAAATATCGTATTATTGGTTATGGGCGCGGGTAGTTGTTTGGAGGCCGCATGGCTCGTCCCGCACCCGCCGTCGCTCTGGCGGAGCCTGATCGCGTCGCCTTGAAGCGTCTTGTTGGTCGTCGGACGACGTCGCAAGCGCTGGCGCTTCGCGCGCGGATCGTTCTGGCGTGCGCCGAGGGTC
>JBCBCG010000189.1:0-8436 GCA_038530925.1 Pseudomonadota bacterium | reverse complement strand
ATAGCGGCGGGCCGTTCACGCAAAGCGTTATCGTGAACGTCGGCCGGCGCGACGGCGTGCGCGACGGCGCACCGGCGCGGGATGGGTTAGGCCTTGTCGGGCGGGTGGTCGGCGTCGGGCGCCGCACATCCCGGGTTCTGCTTCTGACCGACCCGAGCAGCCGCACGCCGGTCTATGTGCATCTGGAGGATGAGCGCCGGCGCGCGATCCTCTCCGGAGACGACACCGCCGCGCCGCTTTTGCGCTATGTCGAAGGCGGCGGCGCGGTGCCTCAAGATGCGCGGGTCACAACCTCAGGCGAAGGCGGCGTTTTTCCGCGAGGGCTGATGATCGGCCAGGTCGCCGAGGGCGGCGACGGCGCGGCGCGCGTCGCCTTGGCCGCGGATTACCGAAATCTCGAAATCGTGCGGATTTATCGGACGACCGGGCATGCCGCCGATACGCCGGATGGCGGCTTGATCCTGCGCGCGATCGAGGCGGAGACCGATCCTGCGGCGGAGTTCGGCGACACGCTCGATCTTGACGCGCTGGCGCGCGACGACGCCGCGGCGGGCCCGGCGGCGCTTGAGCCGCCGGCTGCGGAATAGGCGATGGAGCGTCAGCCGACCATCGCGGCGATCCTCTGGCCGCTGCTGACGGGCGCGGCGGCGATCTTTCTAGCGCTCGCGCCGCTTTCAGGCGCCGCGCCGGGGCTGCAGGCGCCGCATTGGCTGTTGTTGGCGCTGCTCTTTTGGGCCGCGCGCCGGCCTTGGACCACGCCGCCGATGCTGGTCTTCGTGTTGGGGCTCGTGTTCGATCTCTTGCGCGACGGCCCGATCGGCGCGGAGCTGTTCGCCATGCTTTTGATGGTCGAAGCGATCCGCGGCTGGCGCGCGCGCCAGGCGCCGTTTCGCTTCGTGACCGAATGGATGCGGTTCTGCCTGGCCGTGTTCGGTTTCGAGCTGGTGCTCTTCGGCCTTCTCACCGCCACTTACGCGCCGACGCCCGCGATCGGCCTTGTGCTTGAGCGTATGCTGGTGACGATGGCTGCGTATCCGCTCGCGGCCTATGCATTGCAGCGGCTGAGCGGGGCGCGGTTGGACGAGCGCCGTTTCACCCATCTAACGCGGTGAGGCCGAAGCGCGCGCCGGGCCCGCGCGGCTGTTGAGGAGGCGGACGAGACGATGTTCGACGATCGCGCTGAAGTTAGGCAACATCAGATCTTCAACCGCCGCGCGATCCTGCTGTTCGGCGCGCAGCTCGGCGTCGCCGGCGCGCTGGGCGCGCGGCTCTACCAGCTGCAACTCGTCGAAAACCAGGAATATTCGACGCTCGCCGAGGAGAACCGGGTCAATCTCGAACCCTTGGCGCCCGAGCGGGGCGAGATCCGCGACCGGAACGGCCGTCCGATCGCGGTCAACCGGCCGAATTACCGGATTATGCTCGTGAAGGAGCGGATCGAGGATCTTGAGGAGACGCTCGGGCGCTTGCGGCGGCTCACCGATCTCTCCGATTGGGAGATCGGCCGCTTCATGGGGCGGCTGAAGCGCACCAGCCAGTTTGTGCCGGTTCCGGTGAAGGAGAATTTGAGCTGGGACGCGTTCGCCCGCGTCAACGCCAACGCGCCGGCGCTGCGCGGGGTGCTGCCGCGCATCGGCTGGGTTCGCGATTATCCCGAGCGCGACGCGCTCGCGCATGTGGTCGGTTATGTGGGCGCGGTGACCGATAAGGAGCTGCGCGAGGATCAGACGGATGACCCGCTGATCCGCATGCCCGAGGCGCGGATCGGCAAGAACGGCGTCGAGCGCTCGCTGGAGCGCAGCCTGCGCGGAACCGCGGGTCAGCGCCGCTTCGAGGTGAACGCCGGCGGCCGGGAGATCCGAGAGCTTTCGCGCCAGGAAGGGCGCGGCGGCGAAGATGTGCGGCTGACGATCGATCTCGATCTTCAGCGCTACGCCATGGGCCGGATCGAGGGCGAAAGCGCCGCCGTGGTGCTGATGGATGTGCGCAACGGCGATCTTCTGGCGCTCGCCTCGGCGCCCGCCTTCGATCCCAATAAATTCGTCTTCGGCATCAGCCACGCCGATTGGAACGCTCTGCGCGATGATGAATACGACCCGTTGCGCGACAAGGCGGCGGCGGGCGCCTATCCGCCCGGGTCGACCTTCAAACTGATTACGGCGCTGGCGGCGCTTCATTACGGCGAGTTCGATCCGGAGGAGACGGTGCTTTGCACCGGCAAGATCCAGTTCGGCGATCGCGATTTCCACTGCTGGCGCCGGCAAGGGCATGGCTTGATGAACTTCCGCGACGCCATGAAGGAGAGCTGCGACGTCTATTATTACGAAGCGGCCAAGCGCGTCGGCGTGCGCCGCCTCGCCGAGGTGGCCGCGGCGTTCGGCATCGGCGAGGCGCCGCAGATCGAGATACCGAACGTCAAGCGCGGCAACATGCCGACCCCGGAATGGCTGATGGAGGCGCGGGGCGAGCGCTGGTCGGGCGGCGAGACCTTGAATGTGGGCATCGGCCAAGGCGCGTTGCTCACAACGCCGTTGCAGCTCGCGGTGATGGCGGCGCGGCTCGCGAATGGGCGTGAGAAAGTGACGCCGCGGCTGATCGCGGCGCGGGGCGGCGCGCCGGAGCCTGCGCCTGAGTTCGAGAAACTCGATTTCGATCCAGAGCATATCGCGCTGACGCAAGACGCGATGCAGGCGGCCGCCAACGAGGAGCGCGGCACGGCGTACAAAGCGCGCATCGCCGATCCTGTGAACGCGCTGGCGGGCAAGACCGGAACGGCGCAGGTGCGGCGCATCACCGTCCAAGAGCGGGAGACCGGCGTGCGCAAGAACGAGGAGCTGCCTTGGCGCTTGCGCGATCACGCGCTCTACGTCGCTTATGCGCCGCTCAAAGCGCCGCGTTACGCGGTGTCGGTGGTGGTGGAGCATGGCGGCAGCGGATCGAAAGCGGCGGCGCCGGTGGCCCGCGACGTGCTGATGCGCGCGCTCTGGCGCGGCGAGCCGCCGCTTGAGGCCTTTCCGCCAGAGGCGCGGGAGGAGGAGGCGGCGCGGCGCGCGGCGAGCCGCGCCTCGCTCGGCGGTTGGGATGAGGGCGCCGGGCCGCTGCGGCGGCCGGGCTGACGCGAAACGGATCCCGGCGAAGACGCATGAGCGGCGTCGCCATCGGATGGAAGAGGCGCGCGGCGCATGATGGGATCGAACCGATTTCACGACCGAGACGAGCTCACGCTCGGCGCCAAGCTCTTGCGCCTGAATTGGCTGCTGGTCGCGCTGATCGCCGCGACCGCCTCGGTGGGCTTCGTGATGCTGTTCTCGGTGGCGGGCGGCGATCTTGACCCGTGGGCGCGCACCCAGATTACGCGTTTCGCGCTTGGGTTTGGCGTGATGATGCTGGTGGCGATCATCGATCTGAGGCTCTGGCGCACGCTCGCCGCGCCGCTCTATGTGATCGCGCTGCTTTTGCTTTTGGCGGTGGAGCTTTTCGGCGAAGTGGGGATGGGCGCGCAGCGCTGGATCCGCCTTGGCCCTTTGACGATCCAACCTTCTGAGATCATGAAGGTCGCGCTCGTGATGGCGCTCGCTTCCTATTATCATTGGCTGGAGCCTCATAAGGTGAACCGGCCGCTCTGGCTGCTCGCGCCGATCCTGCTGGCCGCGGCGCCGGCGGCGCTGGTGTTGAAGCAGCCCGATCTCGGCACGGCGATGCTGCTGGTGCTGGGCGCTGGCGCCGTGATGTTCCTCGCGGGCGTCTCCTGGTGGTTCTTCGGGCTCGTCTTCGGCGCGGGCGCGGGCGCGGTGGCGGCGGCGTTGATCAGCCGCGGCACCGACTGGCAGATCCTGAAGGATTATCAATATCGGCGGATCGAAACCTTCGTCGATCCCAGCTCCGATCCGCTTGGCGCGGGCTATCACATCACCCAATCGACGATCGCGATCGGCTCAGGCGGGTTCGCCGGCAAAGGCTTCCTGCAAGGCACGCAGACCCATTTGAGTTTTCTGCCCGAGACGCACACCGATTTCATTTTCACCACGCTGGCGGAGGAATTCGGCTTTCGCGGCGGCGCCGGTCTTTTGATCCTGTACATGACCATCATTGTCGTGGCGGCGATCGGCGCGGTGCGGATTTCGTCGAGCTTCGGCCGGCTGCTCTGCGCCGGCGTCGCGACCACGTTCTTCTTCTTTTTCGCGATCAACATCGCCATGGTGACCGGGCTGACGCCGGTGGTCGGCGTGCCGTTGCCGCTGGTGAGCTTTGGCGGCACTTCGATGATGGTGCTGCTGTTCGCCTTCGGCTTGCTGCTGAGCGCGCTTGTGCATCATGACGATCACATGCGCTGACGCCGACGACGCGGCGCGCCGATCATCAGGAGTGCTTATGACGGAGCCGATCGAGGCGCTCTATGCGGGCCCCGCCAAGGAGCGCGCGGCGTGGGCGCTGGCGCTGCGCGACGCGGCGGCGGAGACCGAGACGCCGCTGACGCTGCATCTCGATCCCGATGAGGCGCCCGCCGAGCGCATCGAATATCTGTTCTTCGCGCCATCCGGCTCCGAGCGCGATCTGCGGCGCTTTCCCAATCTGCGCGCGATCTTCTCGCTCTGGGCGGGCGTTGAAACTCTGCTGTCGCGGGAGGATCTGCCCGAGGGCGTGCCGATCGCGCGGATGGTCGAGCCGGGGCTGACGCAAGGCATGGTGGATTACGTCGTCGGCCATGTCATGCGGCTCCATCTCGGCCTGGAGCAGGTGTTGGCGCAGAGCGCGGCGCAGCAATGGGCGCCCGCGCCGCCGCCGCTGGCGTTCCAGCGCCGGATCGGCGTTCTCGGGCTCGGCGCGCTCGGCATGGAGGCGGCGCGCGCTCTCAAAGCGATCGGGTTCGATGTCGCGGGCTGGAGCCGCACGCGCAAAGGCCCGGCGGATGGGTTGCCCGACGGCGTCGAGGCGGTGGCGGGTCTTGAGGCGCTCGGAGCCTTTCTCGGCCGGAGCGATATTCTGGTGGCGCTCGTGCCGCTGACGCCGGAGACCCGCGGTTTGATGAGCGCGGCGCGTTTGGCGCAGCTTCCCGAGGGCGCCCACGTGATCAACGCCGCGCGCGGGCCGATTTTTCCCGAAGCCGCGCTGCTTGAGGCGCTCGGCCCGGCGGAAGGGGGCGGGCGCCTCGCGAGCGCGACCCTTGATGTCTTCGACCGAGAGCCGCTGCCGGACGGCCACGCCTATTGGACGCATCCGCGCGTGGTTGTGACGCCTCATATCGCCAGCGTCACGCGGCCGGAAACCGCGTCTTTACCTCTTATTCGTCAGATTTTACGCGATCGGCGCGGGCAACCTTTGCGATATGTGGTCTCGCCCGAGCGCGGATACTGAGCGCGGATGCGCCGAGCGGGTGGTGAGCGGAGCGGCGGCGCTTCTGGGAGAGCTCTTCTGAGCGGGACTTTGCGATGAAACCCTCGTCAAAGAGCGCGTCGCGCGCGGCGAAAGCGAAAGCGGCCTCCGAGCCGTCGCGGCGCTTCGGAAGCCGCCCCTCGGCGACGCGGAACCTGTTGCAGAGCCTGCGGAACAATTTTCTGACTGGTCTGATCGTCGTCGCGCCGATCGGCATCACCATTTTCCTGACCTGGACGATCATCGACTATGTCGACCAACAGGTCCTACCGCAAGTCTTACCGCTTCTGCCTGAAGAATACCATCCGGACAATTTTCTACCATTTTACCTGCCTGGTCTTGGCCTTCTTGTCTTTATTTTATTTTTGACCTTCGTCGGCGGATTGGCGAAGAACTTTTTTGGCCGCGAGTTGATCCGGATCGGCGAGAGCTGGGTCGACCGGATGCCAGTGGTGCGCTCAGTTTATAATGCGCTGAAACAAATCACCGAGACGATTTTCGCCGACAGCGCGGCGTCCTTCGACAAAGCGTGCTTGATCGAATATCCGCGCCGCGGCGTTTGGGCGATCGCTTTCGTCGCCACCGACACCAAAGGCGAAGTGCGCGAGCGCGCCGCCGGCGAGGGCGAGATGGTCAGCGTGTTCTTGCCGACGACGCCGAACCCGACCTCCGGCTTTTTGTTGTTCGTGCCGAAGGAGGATGTGATCATTCTCGACATGACGCTGGAGGAGGCGGCGAAACTGGTCATCTCCGGCGGGCTCATCACGCCGCCGCATCGAACCGTGGAGGAGGGCGCGCTCGTGGCGAACGGAGCGGGCGATAGCGGCGCGTCCGAGACGCCCGCCTTGACGGAGGCGATCGGAGAGCGAGACGCCGCCGCCCCGATGCGCGCCGCCTCGCCCCGCTCGTTCAGCAAACGGTTCTAGAAACGATCTCGTCGCACGGGGCCAGGGCCGCGCGCGACTTGTCCGCCAAAAAATCCGCCCGTCAAAGCGCGTCGGCGCCTTTTTCGCCGGTGCGCACGCGCATGGCTTCTTCGACCGGCAACACGAAGATCTTGCCGTCGCCGATTTTGCCGGTGCGGGTCGCTTTGGCGACGATGTCGATCACATCGGGCGCTTGTTCGGCGGAGACGACGATTTCAACGCGCACTTTCGGAACGAAATCAATTTTGTACTCGGCGCCGCGGTAGATCTCCGTATGGCCCTTCTGCCGGCCGTAGCCTTTGGCCTCGAACGCGGTCATGCCATCGACGCCCGCCTCCGCCAACGCATCGCGCAAGCCTTCCATGGCGGATGGACGGATGATCGCAACGATCATTTTCATTCCCGGTCTCCTCTGTCTTGACGCTCGATTTCGATCGTCGCGCCGCGGATCGCGTGCTCCGATCTGCGCATTCGATGGTGTATTATGTGTAACTTGCGCGGGTCAAGCGTCGTGGCGGCCGGCGCCTGAGAGCACCGGCCGCGTTTGCGTTCGGCTCGCCGCCGCTCTAAGCGGAAGAGCCCGCGGCGGCGCCGCGCTTTGCTCGCGGCCGGAGAGGAGCCCCATGTCAGACCAGGTCGTCACGCGTTTCGCGCCCTCGCCGACGGGGCGGCTGCATATCGGCAATCTGCGCGCGGCGCTGCTCTCCTGGCTGACGGCGCGCAAGGCCGGCGGCGTATTCATTCTGCGCATCGACGACACCGATCGCGAGCGCTCGAAGGAGGAATACGTCGACGCCGCGAAAGAGGATCTCAGCTGGCTCGGCCTCGCTTGGGATCGGCTTGAACGCCAGTCGGAGCGCTTCGCGCGCTATGAGGCGGCGGCGGCGCGGTGGCGCGAGATGGGCCGGCTCTATCCCGCCTACGAGACGCCGACGGAGCTCGAGTTGAAGCGCAAGCGCCAGCTCTCCATGGGCCGCCCGCCGATCTATGATCGCTCCGCCCTGTCGCTGACCGACGCGCAGAAGGCGGCGTATGAGGCGGAGGGGCGGCGGCCCCATTGGCGCTTTAAGCTCGAGCCGACGCGGGTCGAATGGGTCGATCAGATCCGCGGCGAGACCAGCGTCGATTGCGCCTCGGTCTCCGATCCGGTGCTGATCCGCGAGGATGGCGGCTGGCTCTACACGCCCTGCTCGGTGGTCGACGATATAGAAATGGGCGTCACCCATGTGGTGCGCGGCGAGGATCACGTCACCAACACCGCGACACAGGTCCAAATGATAGAGAGCCTGGGCGCCGCGGCGCCCAGCTTCGCGCATCACTCGCTTTTGGTCGGCGCGGAGGGCGAGGCGCTCTCGAAGCGTCTCGGCTCCTTCTCGCTCGGCGCGCTGCGCGAGCAGGGGATCGAGCCGATGACCTTGGTTTCGTTGATGGCGCGGCTCGGGACGTCGGATCCGGTGGAGCCGCGGGCGGAACATGCGGCCGCGATCAAAGGCTTCGACATCGCGCGCTTCGGCCGGGCGCCGGCGCGGTTCGATGAGGCGGAGTTGACAAGCCTCAACGCCAAAGTGCTGGCTGAGACGCCTTACGCGGATGTCGCGAGCCGCATCGCCGCGCTCGGCGTCGCCGAAGCCGTGCGCGAGCCGTTCTGGGCGGCGCTGAAGGCGAATATCGAGCGATTCGAGGATCTGGCGGGCTGGGCCGAGATCCTCGCCGAAGGCGCGACGCCTTTGGTGGAGGAGGCGGATGCGGCCTTCGTCGCGGAGGCGCTCGATCTCCTGCCGGAGGCGCCATGGGATGGCGAGAGCTGGGGGGCTTGGACCGCGGCGGTGAAGGCGGCGACCGGTCGTAAGGGAAAAGCGCTCTTCATGCCGCTCCGCAAAGCGATGACAGGCCGCGCGCGTGGGCCGGAGATGGCGGAGATCATGCCGCTTTTGAAAGCGCCGAAACGCTGACAGGCGCGGCCGCCGGCGTTTTCACTCGCCGCCATCGCCGTCGACCGCGTCCCAGAGCGGGCGTTCGGCGCTGAGAGAGATCTCGACCGAGATCGCGTCATCGGTGCGAAGCGTTTTGTCGTAGAGCTGCAGGAGCGCGGCGCCCGAGGCGTCGATGGCGAGCGCCCATCTCGGCCGGGCGCTCG
>JBCBCG010000188.1:0-8504 GCA_038530925.1 Pseudomonadota bacterium | reverse complement strand
TCGGCAGGCCCGGCTGGGTCCGGTCAAGCGCTTGAATTTGGCTCTTTTCGTCGACGCTCAGCACCACCGCGTGCGCCGGCGGACTGACGTAAAGCCCGACGATGTCGTGCAGCTTTTCGGTGAAGGCCGGGTCTTTGGAGAGCTTGAAGGCGCGCCAACGATGCGGCGCGAGGCCGTGGGCCTTCCAGATCCGCTGAACGGTCGTCACGCCCAGCCCGGTCGCCTTCGCCATCGCCCGCGAGGTCCAATGGGTCGTCTCATCAGGCGGCGCGTCCTGGGTGAGGCGGATCACCCGCGCCACTTGATCCTCCGCGACTGGCGCTTTGCCGGGCGGGCGAGTTTTGTCGCTGAGAAGTCCCTCGACGCCAGCCTCCATGAACCGCTCCCGCCAGCGCCAGAGCGTCGTCTTAGATTTCGCCGTCGCCGCCATGATCGCGTTCGTGCCGAGACCGTCCGCCGTCAGAAGAATGATCCGCGCTCGCCAGACATGCTTCTGCGGCGTCTTCGGATCGGCGACGATGCTCCTCAGCCGACGCGCCGCCGCTTCTGAGACGGTGATGAATATCCCACTGCGCATGCCCAAAACTCGCATGCGCTCGACCGAAAGGGAATCCCGGCAAGGACTCTTTCGATTGGATCAGACCACTAGGCTCTCGGGTCCGGACTCAATTAGATCCACCAGGCGACGAACGCGGCGATGCGGATTGCCTAGAGAAAGATGTCGGCGCGTTTGTCGTAGCGCGTCGCGATCCGTCGAAAGTCCTTCAATCGACAAAACATCCGCTCGACCTTGTTTCTGAGCCGATAGGCGTCGCGATCATAGGCGTGCGGATGCTTGCGGGTCGGGTTCGGCGGGATCACCGGTTCGACGCCGCGCTCGGTCGGCCAGTCCCGGAACTTGCGCACGTCGTAGGCGCGGTCGGCGAGCAGCGTCGCGCCAGGGTCGATCGCCGCGATCAACGCCTCAGCCGCGGGCGCGTCGCCGGCTTGGCAGGGCGTCAGCGCTAAGCGCTAAGCGCTAAGCGCGGAGGGCGGCTCTCCGCGTCGATCAGCGCATGGATCTTGGTGGTCGGCTCGCCGCGGGATCGTCCCATGCCGCCATCAGCACGGCGCCCCCCTTTTTTGAGCGCCGCGCCGTGCTGATGGGCGCGCACGCACGAGCTGTCGATCATGACGATGTCGCCATCGTAAGCCTCGGACATTGCTTTCAAAATGCGGTCCCAAACGCCAGCCGCCAGCCGCCAGCCGCTAGACGCCCGCCGCCCGCCAGCGGACGAAGCGGTTGCAGAGAGTCGTCCGCGGCCCATAGCGCTCCGGGACGACGCGCCAGGAGGCGCCCGTGCGGAACCGCCAGAGGACGCCGTTCAGCACAAGTCGATCGTCGACCCACTTCACTCCACGGGACTGCTGCGGCCGCAAGGGCCGTCATCCAGCCTGCAAAATGAGCCTGGAAACCATCGCGCCCGTGAGCGACGATTCCATTGTCAGTCCTCCAAGCCTCGCAGGCTGATCACGCCCCGACCCCGCCGGAGCCTGCGTTGACCCAGCCTCAGCGGCACCATGCAACGGGGCGCGACCCGATCGCGTGAGGTTGGCTGCGCGAGGATCAGCCGTAACTGTGGCGACCAGACCGCCGCGACTTGCGCGTTGCGGCGGCGATCCGGGTTTGGTTGTCGCCGTTTTGCGCCCTGGCGCAGCGGTTTGATCCGGCTGTTGCGCGCGATGGCCATCATCGTTGCGGTGTCATCCTCACCGTCTTCACCGCGAACAGTCCGGTTCGCGCGATGGCGAGCGAAGCATCGGTTTCTTCGCCTGCGCCCCAGTGATCGTATCTTTGAGGATTGCGACCGCGAGCGCCTCATAGCCAAGCTCGGGCTCTGGCTCGCGCGGCCGCTTTTTCACGTTCGCCGCGCTCCTCGTCGCTCGTCACACGGTCATCCGCGCTCACCGCCGCCGCTCCGTCGCTCAACGTTGAACGGCGCCATTGCTGCGCGAAGGTCGGCGCGGCGCGAAAGGTTGAGTTGACCAGGGTTTTGGGCGTCGGCTCCGGAGCGATCCACGGAGAGGCGCTGCGGCGGATCTGTCGCGCTGGCTTATAGATCGAAGGCCAGGCGTCGAGAAAGATCAGGGGCCGGCGCGCCGTCTGGCTCCAACAAGGCGTTTGGTCTTGAGAAATGTCTTGGCGCCGAGCTTCAGGAGTGCGGGCTCAAGGTCGACTGACGACAGAACCGCAGGGCGCGTCGCCCCGCCGCCGCGCGCATGCTCCAGCCGCTTGGAGAAAGGACCGACGCTGCGCCCAACCGCTTCTCCGCCGGTCAGCGCGGACGCCGCCTTGGTCGCTGCGGATATGCGTCCGCCGCAACGCGCGACGCTCTCGCTACTCGGCGCCGCCTTCGGCGCTGCGCTGCGCGGCGGCTGGCTCGAACAGCGGCAACTCAACCTCATCCGCGGTCTTCGGGCGCCCATTCGCGGCGGTTGAGGCGGCATTGTCCCCAGGGTCGGCGCTGGGCGCCTTCCCGCGGCGCTCGCGTTGCAGATCCTCTTCGAACTGCAGCGCCATCTCGGTCTGCCGTTCGGCGCTGAGCGGATCCGCATCGTCTTCGTCCGCCACCGTGTATGTCGGCGCGGCCACAAGGGCGGGCGTTTTCGGCGCAGGGCGCGGGGCGGCGGGGCGACGCGCCGCCGAAAGGCCGGGAAAGGCGCCGATCAACGCCAGACCGGCCCGGCGGGCTTTGGCGTCGCGATCGCGTCCGCCGCTGTGCTCCGCGCCGGCGTCGGCCTTCTCGGGCCGCGGCTTCAGATGCGGGATCGGACGCGGCCGCGTCTCGGCGCTTTCCATCGCAGTCGGCGGCGTCACGGGAAGCAACACGTCGCAGAGCGTCGCGCCCGTCTCGGCGCCGGCGTCGTCGTAAAAGGCGATCGCCCCGCCCAGCCGCTCCACCAACGTCTCCGCCACCAGCCGCCCGAACCGCGCGGCGCCGCCCGTCTCTCGCAAGCCGCCGCTTGCGGCGTCGGTCTCCGAGACGGCGCCGCCGGCCGGCTCAGCGTCGTCCGCGCGCTCCCGCGGCTCAGCCAACACCGCGAACCGCATCGCGCCGTCCTCGGCCTCGGCGGTCAGCCGGACCCCATCGCCGATTTGCGTGCGGCGCACGCTGTCGAGCAAGAGCGCGACCAGCACCCGGCGGAGCGCTCGCCGATCGATGCGCACATGCGGCGCGTCGGCCGCGATATCCGCCTTCACCTGAACGCCGATGGTCTCGGCTTTGGCGCGGGCGACCCGCACCGCGCCGTCGATCAGCGGCGTCGCATCCGCCAGATCCTCCGTCGCCAGCGGCGCGCCCGCCTCAAGGCTGGCGAGATCGAGCAACTCCTCCATGCGCTCCAACAGCCGCGCGCCGCTGTCATGAGCGAGGCGCGCGTATTCGCGGTAACGCTCTCCGCCGAGCGGGCCGAAAAGCTCGGATTTCATGATTTCGGCGTAGCCGACGACTTCCGTCAAATCATCCTTCAAGCTGGCGTTCATCTGCGCGAGAAACGCGCTGCGCGCCGGATCCGCGGGCGTCAGATCCTCTTGCAGCGGGCGCCAACGCTCGCGCAGCACCAGGAGCGCGCCGCCGGGATCCGCGCCGCCCGGCGAAGCGGGAAATCCCGCCGCGTCCGCTGCGAACGCCTCGACCCAACGATAGCCGCCGAGCCGCGAGCGCACCCGCAACGTCAAGCGATCAGGCGCCGCGTCGCCGCCGCCGGCCATCCGCGCGACATTCAGCCGCTCGCGGGTCGGGCCCGCGTCGTCAGGGTGCAGGATATCCTCGATCGGCGCGCCTTTGATTTGATCGCGCGGCAAGTCCAGCGCCCGTTCAACCCCGCCGACCGCTTGAATGATCACGCCTTTGCTTCCGATGCGCAGGGCGCAGACGGCGGCGTCCTCCGCCACGCGGCCGAGCGCCTCGCGCGCGAGGATGGTCGGATGCCGCAGCGGCGGCAGCGCGTCCCGCCAGGCGCCGACCGCGGCCCAGGCCGCGGCGCAGACCGCCAGCATCGCGGCGCTCCAGGAGCCGATGGCGAGCAACTCGCGTTCTTCGATCGGCCGGAACGGCGCGTAGCTGAGCGCCGGATCCGGCGCCGCGATCAGAAACGCCGCCGCCCCAAGCGCCAGGCTCGCCGCCAACAGCGCGCCGAAGCGGCCCCAGAACAGAGCGATGGCGACGGCGGAGGCGAAAATCCACGCGATGGCGGGCGAGGCGGGGCCGCCAGTGATCCACGCCGTCCAAGTCGCGCCGAGGGCCACGGGAATCGTCGCAAGCGCCACGGCGCGGCTGCTGGCGCCGCCGCCGGCGGCCGCGGCGCAGGTCGCCGCAAGGGGCGCTGCCGCCAGCGCGGTGATCGCCGCGGTCGCAGTTGGGGCGCCGTTCAAGGTCAGGAGTGTCGCCGAAAACGGCGCGAACAGCGTCGCGCCCGCCGCGCCGAGGGCGTGCGCGCCGCTCAAGCGAGCGGCGCCGCCGGCGCGCGCTTCGCCCCCCTCCGCCCGGTCGTTCTTGCTCATTCAGCTCTCGCCTCGCCGGTTCCGCGTCCTGTCCTTACAGGAGCCTGCGGCGAAAGAACAAGCTGAAGCGCGGGGGCTGCGCTGGTGAGAGACGCGATTTCGCCGTCGGCTCGGTCAGGCGAAACGCGGCGCGATCAGGGCGCGGCGCCGGCGTCGTGGGGCGGGCGGCGCTCGGGCCCGGCGGCCTGGCGAGACCCTTGCTGGCCGCGTCCGCCCCGCGGCGCCTCGGCGCGCGCGCCGCGCCGGGCGCCGACTTCAGCGCCGGCCACCGCGTCCGGCAGGCGCGCTTCGTCTGGGCGAGGCTCCGCCATCCGCGCTTCAGGCAAGCTGATCATCGCCAGCAGGCCTTCATTCGGACGCGAGCGCACGTCGAACGCGCCGCCATGGCTCTCGACCAGAGATTTGGCGATGGGCAGGCCAAGGCCCGTGCCTTGATGCTTGCGCGCCAGATCGCCGTCGATTTGACCGAATTTCGAAAGGGCGCGCGGGATCTCCTCCGCCGTCATGCCGACGCCGGTGTCGCGGACCCACATGATCGCGCCTTCGCCTGGCCGCCGCCGCGCGCCGAGCGTCACGCGCCCGCCCGGCGGCGTGAATTTAATCGCGTTCGACAAGAGGTTCAGCAGAACTTGCTTCATCCGCCGCTCATCCAGCCGCGCGACCGGGGCGGGGGCGTCGATGTCGATCGTCAGATGCAGACCGGCCGCCGCCGCCTGCTCTTGCATCAGCCGTTGGCATTCGGCGAAGAGATCGTTCAGCGCCACGGGTTCTTCGATAAGCTCGATCCGGCCGGCTTCGATCTTCGAGAGATCGAGCACATCGTTGATCAGCGACAACAGATGTTTGCCGGAGGCGTGCACGCTTTCGGCGTATTCGCGATAGCGCGGCTCGAGCGGTCCGAAGAGTTCGTCTTTCATGATCTCGGAGAAGCCGATCACCGCGTTCAGCGGCGTGCGCAGCTCGTGGCTCATATTGGCCAAGAACTCTGATTTCACGCGGTTGGCGTCCTCGGCCTTGCGGCGCGCGACTTCGAGCGCGGCGGCCGCGCGGCGAATCTCGGTGACGTCGAGCATGAAGCCGTCCGCGATGGCGCTGATCCGCCCATCCTCGCCCCGGCGCCGCGAGACCGACAGCATGTTGCGGATATGCAGAATGCGCCCATTGGCGGCCCGGATGCGGTAATCGACGGTGGCGTAGCGACCGTCCTGCGCTTTGGTCACCGCGTCGACCAGAACGCGCTGGCGGTCCTCAGGATGCACATGCTGCGCCCAAAACCCTGCGGCGCGCCAGGCCTTCGGGCCGTAGCCTGTGAGCCCTTCGATCTGCGGGCCGATATAGGTGAAGCGCTGCTGATCGATATCGGCGGTCCACGGCACGACGTTTGTCGATTCCGCAAGGTGACGGAAGCGCTCTTCGCTGGCTTCAAGCTCGCGCTGCTTGGCGGCGACGCCGTCGAGCATGCGTTGGGAGCGCTCCTCATGCTCGGCGGCTCGCCGCTCCGCGGCGCGCCCATAAGTCAAAAGCGCCAAAGCGATTAGTCCGGCGAAGGCGAAGAACGGGCTGTGGCGGGCGAGCGCGCCGGTGAGATCGCTGAGACGCCAAGCCAGCGGCGCCGAGCGCATAGATGTCGAGACCGCCGCATCGCCGATCGGCGCGGCGGCGACGGCGCTCCAGAGCGCGGGCGCCGCAGCGCCGCGCGCGGCGCTTTCGCTATCGCTATCGCCGCGGCTGACCGGCGCGGCGGCCGGCGTCTCTAAACGGATGGCCGAGACCGCCTCGCTCGCCGCGGCCGCGTCGAGCGCCGAGCCGCGCGGCCGGATCCACGCCGCCAGCGCGCGTGGGCCGCCATCGCTCCAAAGCATCCAGAACCGCTCGCCGTCTCCGGCGGAGAAAGCGCGCAGAAAGAGCGCGTCCGCTCCAGCCGTCTCGCTTTGCGCCGCGCCGACGCGCTCGGCCAAGCGCGCCGCTCGCTCGCGGAAGGCGACGGCCGAGACCGGGCTTGGCGGCGCGCCATCCGCCGCCGTCAGGGCGGCCGAACGCAAGCGCAGCCCATCGCCGCGCGCTTCGAAGCTCGCCGCGCCGTCCAGCGCGAACCAGACGTCGCCGCCGAGGCGCCGGCGCATCGCGTCGGCGGCGGCGTCGAACGCGCCGTCGGCGTCGAGCAGCATCAAGGCGGCCGCGCCGCTCATCTCGAGCCGCCGCGTCGAGGCCGACAGCGTCGCTTCCATCTGAGATTTCAGCGCTGCATCCGCCTGCGCGCGCCGGTCATGCGCGGCGTTGTTCGTTGCGATCGCCAGGCCGACGCCGAAGACGCCGATGAGAGCCGCGCCGAGACCCGCGCGTCTAGAAATTGCGCTCCAGCGGCCGCCCATACCCACGCTTCCTTCTGATTGCGGCGCGGGGCGGAACTTCGCCTCAATGCGCTCGCGCGGGATGAACATTTCACCGCACCTTTAAAAGGGTGTTAACCGCATGACCGAACTTTGTCGCAGCTGTGGTGAGGGGAGATGAATTTAGGGTTTAGCGCTTCCGAATCAGTCAATTCCATGTTTCGTTAATTTTTGTGCGGGAGCGTTCACGCCAATGCGCCGCATCGCGACATGATTCTTTTGATGAAATGACGGGGATGAGGCGGGCCCTGGGGACGCACGTGTGGGAGAGGCCGATGGCCGATAGCAATCATTCGGAGGCGAGGGACGGCGGAGATCAAAGCCGCGCCTTTGATTTCGGCTTTAGTTTCGGAAACGGTATGGCGCCTGTGGGCCGGTGGGGCTTTGCGCCCTTCTTCGCGCCGCCGCTCGGCTCGGGCCGCACGGCGACGACGCCGGTCGAGCTGTGGCTGAGCTTGTTTCCAACCGCGCCGCTATTCGGTCTGAAGTGGGCGTTCGCCGGCGATTTCCCGATGAGCGGGGCGCAGGCCAACCGCGCGGCTGGGAGCGCGCCGAGGGCGACTGCGGCGTCTGAGTTGACGATGGATCCGCACCGCGAACAAGCGCGCCTCTCCGCGAGCGGCGCGCCGCGCTCCCTCAAGGGCGACGCGGATGCGGAGGCGTCCTCACGCGCGTCCGCGAGCGAGCCGATCGCTTTTGGCGCGGTCAGCGGCGGCTTTGCGACAGATGTCGGCGCGCGCAAGGACCCGCCAGCGCCGCGGCGCCTCAAAGTCACGCGCGCGCCGCGCCGCGACGCGGCGGAGGAGGCGCGCAAGCTGGGCGCGGTGCGCGTCACGGCTGAGCGCGTCGATCCCAAGAACACGCTCGACGCCTTGAAAGCCGAAATCAGCGCCAAACCGCGGCGCAGCCAGAACGCCTCCGCGGCTCCGGCGCCCAAGACGAAACCCGCCGCAGCCAAACCGGCCGCTCCGAACGCGTCCACCGCCGCGCGCGCTGAGACGACGAAGCTCTCCGCGGCCAAACCGGCGCCGGCGAAAGCGTCTGCGACGAAACCTTCCCCCGCGGCGAAGCCTGCGGCCGCGAAGCCTGCGGCCGCGAAGCCAGCGCCGGCGAAAACGGCTCCCAAAACCGCAGCTCCGAAAACCGCGGCTCCCAAAACTGCGGCGCCGAAACGAGCCGCCGCGAAACCGGCGGCCGGAAAAGCCGCGCCGAAAAGCGCCGGCGCGAAGCGTCCGCGTCCAGCGAAGAAACCCGGCGTGCCGTTCGCGACATACGATGCGGCGCCGCCGCACGCCGATGATCTGACGCGCATCAAAGGCGTCGGCGCCAAGCTCGCGGCGATCTTGAACGACCGCGGCGTCTACACCTTCGACCAAGTCGCGAAATTCGACGCGAAGGCTTACGCTTGGCTCGACGAAACGCTCGGCGCCTTTAAAGGCCGCGGTCAGCGCGATGATTGGGCCGGCCAAGCCGACGGCCTGCGCAAAGCCTGACGCCGCCGCGGCGCCATGCGGCGGCGCTTAGAGGCTTTGCGGGTGCGCCGATCATGGCGCCGCGTCGCAGATCGCGAG
>JBCBCG010000187.1:0-8636 GCA_038530925.1 Pseudomonadota bacterium | reverse complement strand
GCGGCGGCCAGAGCGCTCAAAGGCGGTGACGCGGCCGATCAAGATGACATGATCGCCGGCCGGAACGACGCTCTGCGCTGTGCAGGCGAAGGCGGCCGCGGCGCCCTCGATCACAGGGGCGCCGCTCGCCGCCGGTCTCCAGGCGACCTCTGCAAAGCGGTCGCCTTTGGAGCTGGCGAAGATGTTGGAGACGGCTTCCTGCCCTTCCGCCAGCACGCTGATCGCGAAATCGCGGCATCCCTCGAAGGCGGCGAAGCTCGAAAGCCGCCGCGCCGGGCAGACCAGCAGAAGCGGCGGATCGAGCGAGACGGAGGCGAAGGAATTCGCGGTGAAGCCGCGCGGCGCGCCGTCTTCCCCGACTGTGGTCACAACGGTGACGCCGGTCAGGAACGCGCCAAAGGCGTCGCGCAGCGCGCGCGGATCGATCTCGCTCATGCGTCGGCCTCCTCGAAGAATGTGATCAGAGCGTGCGAGACCTCCGCCGCATGGGTCATCGGCGCCATATGCGCGGCGCCTTCGACGATATGCGCCGCGCCCTTTGGCGCGAGCGCCGCCATGGCGCGCGCCATCGCCGGCGTCGCATTCGGCTCCGCATCTCCCGTGAGAAAGAGAGCGGGCGCCGCCAATCTGCGCAGATCCGCCTCGGCCGGTCCGTCTTCGCGTGCGAAGACGCTGTAGGCCGCTTTGTAGCCGGCGGGATCGGCGGCGCGCAGCCAGGCGCGGCAGGCTTCGGCTTCAAGCGCGGCTTCGGGAGCGCTGCCGCCGAACCAGCGCGCCAGCGTCGCCGTCGGATCGGCGGGCGAGACGCCGTCAAGCGCCGCGGCGCGGGCGCGCACGGCGGCGGCGGCCTCAGACGGTCGGCGGTGGATCGCGTTCAGCGCGGCGACGCCACGCACCAGGCGCGGATGGCGGATCGAGAGCGACAGCGCGATCAACGCGCCCATAGAGTGTCCGGCGAGCCAGACCGGCGTCTCAAGCCCATCGGCGATCACATCGACATAGTTGCTGAGGGCGCGGCCGCCGGCGGACGCCCAAATCGGGCTCTCGCCATGGCCGGGCATGTCCGGCGCGATGACGGCGAAGCGCGCCGAGAGCGCGTCGATCTGAGCGTTCCAAGCCTCCGCGCGCAGACCGACGCCATGGAGCAAAAGACAGGGCGCGCCCCGGCCGGCGCAAATCGCCGATAGAGGGCCGAACGCGGATCGCGGCCGGTTTTTCCACAAATCTCTCGCCATGGCGGCAGGGTCGGCTGTTTGGAGCGTTTTGACAAACAAGCATTCTTCGGCCAGAGCCATTAAGCCTACTAATATCAAAGTTGAGGCTATGGCTCGCAGCACGCCGCCCTTGACGTGGTTCCGCGCCTTCGAAGCCGCGGCGCGGCGTCTCAGCTTCACGGCGGCGGCCGAGGAGCTTGGCCTGACGCAATCAGCCGTCAGCCAACAGGTGCGCGCGCTGGAGCAGCGGCTGGGCGCCGCGCTGTTTCTGCGCAAAGCGCGCGGGATCGCGCTCACGGATGACGGCCGTCGCCTGCTGCCCCAAGTCGCCGCGGCGCTGCAGACCCTCGCGGCGGCGACGCACGCCTTCGACGCCGGGCCGGCGCGGGATCTCCTGACCATCGCGACCTCGGTCAGCGTCGCGCAGCACATCCTCGCGCCGCGCATCGCCGATTTCCGCGCGGCGCATTCAGGTTTGCGGATCCGCATTCTGAGCGCGATCTGGCCCGATGATTTCGCGGCGCCGATCGCGGATGTGGAGATCCGTTTCGGATCCGAGCCGCAGGTCGGCGCCGGCGCGCAGCGGCTGACGCCGGACCGCTTGATCGCGGTGGCGGCGCGCCCGCTGGAGACGCCGTTGCATGAGCAGCCCTTGATCGAAGCGGTCGGCACGGCGGAGCGGTGGTCGCATTGGGCGGAGGCGACCGCCTACGCCGCGCCGCTCGAGCCGCAGCTCCATGTCGATTCCTACGGGATGGCGCTTGATCTGGCGCGGCACGGCGCCGGCGTCGCGCTCGTCAGCTCGCTGCTGGCCGCCAGCGCGCTGCAAGGCGGCGCGGCCGCGCTGGCGCATGAGGCTTCGATCCTAGGGCGAGACGGCTATTTCCTCGCCCAGCGCAAGGAGACCGCCGCCGCCGCCGCCTTCGCCGCTTGGCTGCGCGAAGCGGTGGCGGGACCGCCTTTGAGGTGAAGGGCCTGGCGCGCCGGGCGCGTTCAATCACTCTCAAGCGGCGGCGTCGATGCGATGGCTTTCAAGTGTTTCAGCAGGGCTTGGACCTTCGCGGTGCGATGCAAATCGACATGGGCGACGATCCAGAGCGCGGCGGTGATCTCCTGGCTCGGCGCGATCACTTCGACCAGCGCGCCCGTGCGCAGGCCGCCTGAGCGCACCGCGTCGTCCTCAGCGAGCCAGCCGAGCCCGAGGCCTTCCAGCACGGCGACGGTGATGGAGTAATGGTCGCGCGCGCGCAGCGACAGCGCCTCCGGCCGCACGTGCCGCTCAAGCCAAGCGCGATAGGGCACTCGTTCGGCCTGCTCTTTAAGCCCGACAAACCGGTGCCCGTCGAACCCGTCCTCGCTGGAGGGCCTTCCGCGCCGGGCCAGATAATCGCGATGCGCGTAGAGCCCAAAGCGGATCCGGCGAAACGGCAGAACGATGTAGTCGGGTTCGGTCGGTCGCGGCCCGGCGCGCACGGCGACATGCGCCTCGCCATGTTCAAGCCGAGCGAGTTTGTGATCGGACAAAAAAGAGATCTCGATCTCGGGATGCTCTTCATGAAGGCGCCGGATCGCCGGCATCACCAGCGGCGCGACGCCTTGGAGCGCGGTGACGATCAACTCGCCCGAAAGCCGACTGGCGCGCCCGCGGCTGCGCCCGACGAGATCGGCGAACATGTCGTCGGCGCGTTGCGTCACCTCCAGCATGTCGCGACCGGCTTCGGTCAAGGCGTAGCCGCGGGCGTGGCGCTGAAACAGCGGCGCGCCGAGCCGCGCCTCCAGCGCGTCGATATGGCGGTTCACCGTGGCGCGATGCACGCCCAGCGCCGCCGCGGCGCCGCTGATGGTGCCGGTCTTCGCGACCAAAAGCGCGGTGCGCAGTTCGTTCCATAGCTCCATGCGCTGAGACTAAGCGCTAATCGATGTCGCATCAACGCGCAGAGCCTGCGCGCGTGGGCCTGTTGCGCGCATTGAGGGGCCGTGAGACAACCCAATTCACTGCGCGCTCAAGGGAAATGAGGGGATGGGCGATGATGGAATGCGGATGGTTGCGCCGCGCCATGCGTCAGCTGATCACGCTTACACCTGTCACGTCGCTTGGGGCTGTGGCCGCGCCGCGCCGACGCGCCGCATACGCCAAGCGCCGCGCAGAGACGACAGTTCCCGCCACTGACGCGCCAGCCGCTGACGCGCCCGCGCGCTTGGGTCTCGTACGTCGCGCTTTCGCGCGCATCCTCCGCTCGCTCGAAACACTCGATCAAAGGATCCCGCCGATGCGGCTTCTTCTTCCGGCGCTCTTGCTATTCACGCTCACCGCCTGCGGGTCCGACAGCGACGAGGCCGCGCCGCCGCCGATCCGAGGGCTGATCACCACCGAGGTGAGCGCCACGGAGGACGCGACGCGGCGGCGCTTTCCGGGCGTGCTCGAGCCGGGCGAGCTGAACGTGCTCGCCTTCGAAGTGGGCGGCAAGCTCGGCCGGATCGGCCTCTCCGTCGGCGAACGCGTGGAGAGCGGCCAGGTTCTGGCGCAGCTCGACGACGCGCAGTTCCGCAGCACAGTCGAAAACCGCCGCGCCGCGGTGGAGGCGGTCGCCGTGCGCCTCGCGCAGGCGGAGGAGGATTTGGAGCGCTCCGAGGATCTGCTGCAGCGCGGCGCGGGCACCCGTGTGCGCCGCGATCAGGATCGCACCACTGTGCGCGAGTTGAGGGCGGAGCTGACTCAGGCCGAACAGTCCTTCGCCGAAGCGCAAGAGGATTTGAGCGATACGGTGATGACGGCGCCGTTCGACGGGATCGTCAGCGCCCTCGAGGTCGATTCCTTCGCCACCGTCGCCAGCGGCCGGACCATCCTGTCGCTCTATGAGGCGAGCGCTTTCGAAGTCTCGTTCTTCGTCAGTTTCGAGGTCGCCTCGCGGTTGGTGGTCGGCACGCCGACGACGGTGCGCCTGGCCGATGATCCTGACGTCGCGCTCGACGCGGTGGTCAGCGAGCTCGGCGAGCGCGCGGATACGGTGTCCTCCTTTCCGGTGGTGGTGCGGCTGACCGAGACCGCGCCGATCATCAAGGCCGGCATGGCGGTGGAGGTCTCGTTCGAGCTGGCGGTGCCGCGCGCGGGCGACCGCGCGGGCGGCTTCCTCATCCCGATCAGCGCGGTGGTCGCCGAGGGCGAAATCGATGAACGCGCCGGGCCCGACTCGGTCCAGAACGCGCCGGTCTTCGTCTACGATCCGGAGACGTCGACCGTCACGCGGCGCGAGATCACGTTCGCCGGCCTGCGCGGCAACAACGTCGTCGTGATCGACGGGCTGACGGAGGGCGAGCGCGTCGCCAGCAAGGGCGTCGCCTTCCTGCGCGAGGGCATGCCGGTGAAGCTGCTTGAGCGCGAGGACTGAGCCGATGGATTTCCTCACACGGTTCGGTCTCGAAAAATCGCGCTTCACGCTGCTGGCGATGGTGGCGATCCTGGCGCTCGGCCTCTCGACGTTTCTCAGCATCCCCAAACGCGAAAACCCTGAGATCACAATCCGCACCGCGATCGTGAATTTCGCCTTCGACGGCATGGCGCCGGAGCGGGTCGAAAACCTGATCGCCATCCCCGTGGAGCGAAAGATCCGCGAGATCGGCGAAGTCGAAGACATCGAGACCATCATCACGAATGGGGACGCGCTGCTGAAGGTCACGCTGTTTGATGCGATCGCGGGCGCGGGCATCGACGCGGCGTGGGAGGATCTGCGCAACAAGATGGACGACGTGGCCGCGGAGCTGCCCGAGGGAACAACCGGCCCGTTCGTCAACACCGATTACGGCGACGTGGCCATCGCCACAGTCGCGCTGACCGGCGACGGCTTCTCGCTCGCGGAGCTTGAAGACGTGGCGGATGATCTGCGCACCGATCTTTTCCGCGAACCTGGGGTGAGCAAAGTCACCTTCTATGGCGTTCAGGAAGAGCGGATCTGGCTGGAGGTCGACACCGCCAAGCTCGCCAGCATCGGCGTTCAGATCGAAGCGCTGCTCGCCGATCTCTCCGCCCAAAACGTGATCCTGCCCGCCGGCGAGATCGACGCGGACGGCACGCGGATCGTGCTCGAGGCGAATGGCGATCTGGCCAGCGTCGAGGAGATCCGCGGCGTGCTGACCACCGTCGAAGGGCTCTCAGGCTATGTGCGCCTCTCCGATCTCGTCACGGTGCGCCGCGGCTATGAAGATCCGCAGAACCAGCCCGTTTTCTTCAACGGCCGTCCCGCGATCGTGCTCGCGGTGGAGATGATCTCCGGCACGGACATCCAAGATCTCGGCGCCCGGCTCGGCGATCGGCTGACCCGGTTCGAGAACGCTCAGCCGATCGGCGTCGATCTTGAGATCTCGACTTTCCAGGAAGAGAACGTCACCGCCTCGGTGAACAACGCGCTCTCGAATGTGGGCCAGACCTTCGGCGTGGTGCTGCTGGTGATGCTGCTGTTTCTCGGCGCGCGCGCGGCGCTGGCCATCGCTTGCATCGTGCCTTTCACCATCTGTTTCGCCTTGGCCGGGATGGGCTTTATCGGCGTCGATATCGAGCAGGTCTCGATCGCCGCGGTGATCATCTCGCTCGGCCTTCTGGTCGATAATGGGCTCGTGGTCGTCGAGGATCTCGAAGGGCGGATCGGCCGCGGCGAGGATCCGTATGAGGCGGCGCGCGCGGCCGGCGCGCAGTACCTGGTGCCGCTCGGCGTCGCCTCCATCACCACGATTTCCGCCTTCCTGCCGATGCTGATGCTTGAAGGCATTGAGGGCGAATTCGCCTTCTCGCTCGGCGCGGTGGTGACGCTGATGCTGCTCGGCTCATGGCTCACCGCGCTCTATATCTTACCCTATATCTGTGTCCGGCTGCTGAAGCGGAAGGAGACGCAAGAGGAGGCGACGGGCGCCGGCGGTCTTCTCAGCCTCTATGGCGGGCTGTTGCGCCGCGCGCTGCCTTATGGCGCGCCGATCGCGGTGGCCGCTTATGCGTTGGTGGTGCTGAGCGGCCTGCAATTCGGCGCGCTGAAGCAAGAGCAGTTTCCTTACAGCGAGCGGGCGGACTTCCTGATCTACGTCGATTTGCCGAAAGAGGCGGCGATCTCCGAGACGCGGGCTCTGGCGCTGCGCGTGCAGGAGTGGCTGGGCGACGCGGCGGTGAACCCCAGCGTGATCAACGCGACCGCCTATGTCGGCCATGGCGGCCCGCGCTTTAATCTTGGCCTCAACCCGGCGGATCCCGATCCGGCGAGCGCGTTCATCGCGGTGCGGATGCAAAGTCTCGAGGCTGCGATCGAAACCGCGGACCGCGCGCGCCGCGTCTTCATCGAGCAGTATCCCGAGGCGCAGTTCCGCGTGACGCGTCTTAGCCAAGGCGGCTCGGAATCGGGCGTGGTGGATGTCGAGATCTTCGGCCCGGACGCCGATGTGTTGATGGCCGCCGGGCGCGAGATTCAAGCCGCCTTCGCAGACTTGCCTCGTATCGTGAAGAACGAGACCGACTGGGGCAATCGCGTGGTGAAAGTCACCGTCGACATCGCCCAAGACAAAGCGCGCGAGATCGGCGTCACCTCGCAAGACGTCAGCGAAGTGATGGACGCGTATTTCTCAGGCACGCGCTATTCGACCTTCCGCGAAGGCGACGACCAGATCCCCATCGTGATGCGCGCGCGCGAGGCGTCGCGCGACAGCGTCGAGGATCTCGCCAACCTCTCCATCGCGACGGGCGGACAGGTCATCGCGGTCGATCAAGTGGCCGATTTCCGCGCGAGCCTGGAGCTGTCGGAACTCCGGCGGGAGAACCAGGTTCGGCGCCTCGTCGTCTCCGGCAAGAGCATGGACCTCTCGGCGGCGGAGGTGCTGGCGGCGCTGCAGCCGCGCATTGATGCGCTGGATCTTGGGCCTGAATACCGGATCGTGATCGCCGGTGAGCTTGAGGACGCCGCCGATGTGCAGGGCCAAATGGCCGAAAAAATGCCGTTAGCGCTCGGCGTGATGTTCGCCGCGCTAATCTTTCAGTTCAATTCCTTCCGGCGCGCGTTGACGACTGTGCTGACCATTCCGCTGATCGCCATCGGCGCGCCTTATCTCATGCAGGCGGCGGGGCAACCCATGTCGTTTTTCGCCATGCTCGGGCTGATGTCGCTGATGGGGATCATCATCAACAATGCGATCGTGCTGATTGATCAGATCGACATTGAGCGCCTAACGAAGCCGCTGGAGCAAGCGATCATCGACGCGGCGATGACGCGGGCGCGGCCGGTGATGCTGACCTCGCTCACGACGATCTTCGGGCTGATCCCGATGGCGCTCGCCGGCGGCGCTTTGTTCGAGCCGATGGCGACGATGATGATCGGTGGACTGTTGATATCCTCGCCGCTGACATTGATCGTCGCGCCGAGCCTTTATTACTTGTTTATGAGATTGGATAGCGCTGACGCGAAAGCGCCGCAGCCATCCTAATCGGCCGATCATCTCGATAAACGTTGATCGCTTCGGGACATTCCTCTCGAAGCGATCACCTTAAGGCGCGTGTTAACCGCGCTTCGCCGACGTCTTGAACGACAGGCTCTCCGGAGCCGCCGAGGCGCGGCCCATGGTCACGCTATGCTCCAGCACGCGCCACATTTCGCCGGCGCCGAGAGCGATCGCCTTCTCGCCGTAACGGCGATTCACGTCGATCGCAGCGTCCATGCTGCGTGTGCGCGCCAGCTCTTCGCCCCATTGCGCGGCGAGCGCGCGCGCTTTGCGGATCGATTGCATGTTGGCGCGGGCCATGGCGAACGGCGCCATCATCATCGACGCCGCCATCACGCGCTGGGCCGCTGGGCCCATCTGAGCCGCCGCGTTCCAAGGCGCGAAGCAGGCCATCGCATTCGCCGCTGGGAAAAACTGTGAGTTCTCCACCGCCGCATCTTCAGTGTCGCGCGGCAATGATTCCATTGCGTCCAGCATTCGCACCTCCCTTTGCAGGTCTCCATCCCACGGGTCTGATGCCCGATTCTCGGATAAGGGGAAAGCTCAAATGCGCGGACAGATTCTCAAATTGGCGCATTCGGATCGTTTTTTTCGAGCATTCGATCCGTCATTGCGGCTTATTTGCGCAAAGCGCGGCGGGAAAGACGCGATTGTGCTGCGGGGTGAATAAATAGTCCCCACTTCGCGCAAAAAGTCTGTGCGCGGACACGACTGAAAGTTTCGTCATGCAGCGCATTGCGTCACATTTATTTCGTGGCGAATCAGCGCGCCCTGCAACCTGTGCGGGAATTCGACGCTTCAGCCGGAACGCGCATGTGCGACAAAACGCCCTGCGATTAATCCGAATGCGGTGGTGGGGGCGCGCTTACTCAGCGGCGACTTTGTCGTTTCGCGCGCGGATCAAGGCGAGCACTTCTTTGGCCGCCTCCGGAATATTGGTGCCCGGCCCGA
>JBCBCG010000186.1:0-8647 GCA_038530925.1 Pseudomonadota bacterium | reverse complement strand
GCCTACAGAGCCGCCAAGGCGGCGCGCCCGATCACGCCGGCGTGATCGGGCGCGCCGCCTTGGCGGCTCTGTAGGCGTCGGCGTAGGCGATGGGATCGACGCCGTCTTGCGGCTCGCTCCAAAAGCGCTTGCCGCCGCGATGGGTGTAGTGATGGCGGTTGACCTGGCCGCTGGCCAAGCGTTTGCGCACGCGGTGGACCCCGTCGATGATCGGCAGTTTCGCCATGATCGCACCGCGTTTCATTGCGCCGAGGCGCGGCGCGTCAATCGATTAGGGGGCCTCGCCGACGCGCTCGCACCAGGCGAGGTAAGGGTCGGCGGGCTCGCTTGGCTTGGCGCCGCTTTCAAGGCCGCTGGCGCGGTCGAGCGCGGCGTCGATGGCGCGGCGATCCCATTTACCGCGCCGCCCGGCCATCGGTTTGACGCCAAGCTCATCGCGGAGCCACCGCGTCATCGCGCCGCTATCGCCGTCAAAGCCGAGATATTGAGCGAGTTCGGCGCTGTCGATGATCCGCGCGCGCGCCATTAGTCGCGCCTACGAATGGCTTGGTCGATCAGCGCTTTGATGGGCGGGCTCGCCGCATTGGCTCCGGGCGCCGCCAGAGGGTCGCTCGATCCGAGATAAACAAGCATTTCTTGCACGTTGGCGAACGCCTCCTTCGCCTCGGCGGGAACGTCCGCGCCGGAGCGCACTTGTGCGATGGTGGCGAAGAGGAGCTTGCGCTCGACACCGGCGGCCTCGGCGCGGATTTGGGCGATCGCGCGGACAAGCGCTTGATGCTTGGTCGCATCGCTGATCAGCGCGTCGAGGCCTGGAACGGCTGAGAGCGCCTGATATTCGGTCTCTGTGAGCGGGGCGTGGTTCATGCGACGCGCCCCTTTGACTTAGCAGCGAGCCGCTCGATCAGCCAGGCCTCCGCTTCTCGCACCGCGGCGGCGTCTTGCGCCGACAGGGTGAGATCGTATGTCACCGGCAAGAGCGTGAGGACGGCGACATGGCGGCCCGCTGTTGATAGCTCCTCCCTCGCGCAAGTGTGGTCGGGAAGGCCGAGAAGGCCGCCGAGGCTCACGCCGTACACCGAGGCTATGCGCGCCAGCGTCACCAGCCCGGGGTTGTTCGAGCGGCGCCGCAAAATGTCGCGCACGGCGCTTTCCGAGAGCCCGGCCAAGAAAGAAGCGGTCGCGGGGCGCGGCGCGCCCTTCGCGATGCAGGTCTTTGAGAGCGCGCTGAACATGCTCGCATAAGCCGCTTCGCCAGCTTCTTGCGCGCTCTTCTGCTGCGCGATCATCGGATAGTTTTTCATGTGCCGCTCCAGATGGTTACCGCAAAGGCCTGCGGGATTCGTCCAGTCAAAATCCTCTTGCAGCCATACAACCTGAGGTTTTGATCGCGGCGAAAAGTCCCTTCGCCGCGGGTTCTGTTGGAAAATTTTTGGCGCATGATCCCTACTCGTTATCCGACTCGCGCCCGTGGCGGACGCTTCGACGATCGGGATTTACTTTTTGCATTTTATCTGCAGTGTCAAATCAGATTGCGGTTCATATGCAAAAAAGCCGCGGTTGCTGGCGATGGAGAGAGGTCATGAAAACGCGATGTGCGCTCAGGCAGGGGGGTAAGCGGGGCGGCGGAGTCGGCGCCATGGCGCAGGCGCGCGCCATCGCCACACGCCTGCGCAGGGCGCGGCGGGCGGCGGGTGTCTCCCGTTTTCGGCTCGCGGCAGTGACGGGAATAAGCGCGGCGGCGCTCAGACGCATGGAGTGGGGGCGTCTGCCGGAGGACGGCTCTCACCTATGGGCGCTGACCTGGGCCCTTAAGATCTCTCCTCAGTGGGCTTTGATCGGCCGCGGCTCTTCAAATATTCCTCAAGCTCTTCCGCCGCTTGTCTTTCAAGCTCAAGCAGTTCCGCTCGCTGCTCGATCGACAATTCCGAGAGGCCGCGAGGTAGGCCATAAACAAGCCAGTCAGCGCTGATCGACGTGATTTGATAGACCGCGAAGACGGCTTCGTGGTTGGGGCCGTAATTGGCGTTGATCACATCGCGCACTTGTTGCGGCGTGTAACCGAGAAGTTTCCCGAACGCCGTTTTAGAGACGCCCAAGAGCTTTAGCACCGCCCGCATGCGCCGAGCGGTGTTCTCTCGCGAAAAAGGTGTGTCAGCCATCACTCTTCCATCCGCATGCGGGGCGAGCGTAGCTAGGGACAACCGGGTTGCTAGAGGCGGATGAAAATTAATTGTTTGTTTGCAGATAACATGCAAAGTCGTGATTACCGACACGGTAACCACAAAGGCGATGACTCATGCAACTGTCTGAATTTTTAGACAAATTTGGCAACGTGGCGGAGCAAGCTCGCAATCTCGGCTGCTCGCCGCGACTCGTTTACCAATTCCGGACGAACGGCCGCGCACCCCATCGGTGGCGGGATCGATTGCGGTCTCTCTCCGAGCGAGAGGCGATCAGGTTCCGCGAAGACTGGGTGGACGTCTATCGGCCGCCGGGACCACGCCCAGGCGCGAAGCGGCGCAAGCGGAGGGTTCAGCACGTTTAAGAAAAAAAAGCGGCGGCCCAACCCCGTTGGCGCGGGGTCGAGCCGCCTACCAAAAGCTTAGCGCGTTGGCGCGCGCTGTTCGCTCATCGCCCACTGTTCGCGCAGGGGGCGCCCCGCTTGGCGGCGGGGGTCCGATCGCAACACACCACCTGAGAGATACGCATGCTAGCGACCCAACAAATCAACGATAAAGTTCTTAACACAGCCCTAGCCTATGCGCGCAAGGGCGTGTTGGTCTTTCCTTGCAACCCCGCGACAAAGGGTCCGCTCATCACGGGCGGGTTCACAAAGGCGAGCTGTGATCTCGATCAAGTCGCGTTTTGGTTCCGCCGCAAGCATCCTGGCGCGATGATCGGGGCGGCGACGGGGCGGCGCTCGGGCTTTTGGGCGGTCGATCTCGATCTTCCGAAACACGATGGCGAGGCGCCCGGCTCCGAGACATGGGCGGCGCTTCTTGAAGAGCATGGCGGCGCGCCTCGCACCGCGACGCTTCGCACGCCTTCTGGCGGCACGCATCTCTATTGGCGCTGGCCTCTGGAGGTGCAGCTCGGCGATCGCGACATTCGCAATAGCCAGAAAAACCGCCTTGGCGACGGCGTCGATACACGCGCTGAAGGCGGCTATGTGATCCTGCCGCCCTCGCGCCGCGCCGATGGCCGCGCCTATGAGTGGGTGCGCTACGGCGCGCGCGGGGAGGAGACCCCGCTTGTCCATGCGCCTGATTGGCTTCTCGACCTCGCCGCGACGCCAACCCCTGAGGCCGCGGCGGCCGCGGCGGCGCAGGGGCTCGCCGAGCAGGCCAGCGCCACCGGGCCGCGCTATCGCCGCGCCCGCGTCGATCGTGGCGCGGCGCCCGCCTATGCGACGAACGCGCTCAATGATGAGATCAACAAGCTCGCCCGCACGCCCAAAGGCCGCCGCGGCGCGCAACTCAATGAAAGCGCCTTCTCGCTCGGTCAGCTGGTGGCGGGCGGCCTTTTGCCCGCAAGCCTCGTGATTGATCAGCTGCACGCCGGCGCGCGCCTTAACGGGCTCTTGCAAGTCGATGGCGCGAAAGAGGTGTCGGCGAAAATCCGCCGCGGGATGGAGGCCGGCGCCGCCTTTCCGCGCACGGCTCCTCGTGCGCCTTTGGCCGCGCGCCAGCCGGCGGAGGCGGCGCGATGACCTTGACCATATCGCAGAACCGCAGCGGCCGCTTCACGGTGATCATCCGCCGCGATCCCAGCGAAAGCGAGGGCGCCGCGGTGCTCTTCAAGCGCGCCGAGATCGTCAGCCTTGAGGCCGCCCGCGCCCTTGGGCGCGCCGAACTGCTGCGGCTCGCGCCAGAGATCCGGCCCGGCGATCTCGCCTGACGGGCGGGCGCCGCGCCGATCGCGTGACACCAACAGAAAGGGACGACAATGGAGCCTCTAAGAGATGGCCCGCTCTCTCCGCCTGCGCAAACGGATGGGGCCGCGCGCCCTGTCGCCATCGAGGCGCGGGGGCGCATTTACGTTGCGGAGGCGGCCGCGGAGGCCGCGCGCGATGAGGCCTATGCGCAAGGCGTCGCCGATGAGCGGGCGCGCATCGCCGATCATATCGAGCTGGTCGTCGAGCTTTTGGCTGATCCTGAATGCGCCGCCGAGCTGATCGACGCGGCCGGGATGGCGCCCGAGCCCGCGCTCGCGGGCGCTGAGCTGGCCGAACGGGCCGCTTGTGAAGCGCTTGATGTGGGAGCGTTCGCCGATCTCGGCGAGGCGCTCGCCGCGGTCGCGGCCGAATACCCGCAAAATTGAAGAGATGAGGCGCGCTCCAGCGCGCCTTTAGTGATCAAGTATGGGGAAAGAGAAGATGACCTTTCGGATCAGAAATGAAGCTGGCGACGCCGAGACGCTCTCCACTAAAGAAATGAGCGACTTAGTGGCGGGGCTACTGTATTTGGCGCGTCGTCGTCATGAGAGTTTGGCGGCTCTCGACGACTTCGACGTGGACGATCCGGCCGTTGCTGCTGTGCGTCAGCAGATGGCGGAGGAAACGGACGGCGCGCGAGATCTCGCCGCCCGTCTCAAGGGTCTGGCCGAGCCGCCGGTCTAGGCCGGCGACCAAAAAACCTGAGAGAGAGCAGTCAGATGAAAAACAGGATGATCCTAAAGGCGGCGGCGACGCTGGAGGCGAACGGCCAAAAAGAGGCGGCGACGCTGATGCGTCGATTTCTCAAGCCCGAATGGCTGGTGTCGGCGCGTGATGGCGAGCTTGGCGGCGCGGATGCGGAAAGCCTGGCCGCGGCGGCGGATCTGCAGCCCGGCCAAGTGCTCGAAGCGCGCGGCCTTATTTCCGCCCCGCCGGTCTATCTCGCCCTCCGGATCGCGGCGCGCCGCGCGAGTTGGCGTTTCGAAGCGGCGGCGTTCGCAACGCCAGCTGAGGCGAAGCGGGCGGCGCACGCCGCCGCTGCGCCGCGGTTCGGCGATGAGCCTGCGCGCCCGCTCGCGGGTGATGATCATGGCGAGCCGCATGAGCTGGCCGCCTTGGCGACAGAGCGGGGGGCGGCATGAGCGAGAGAATCGATCCCGTGATGACGTCGTGGGCCACCGAGACATGCGCCGCCTGCGGCGGCAGCGGTCTCCAACCGGCGGCCCTTGGCGGCCTGCGGCCTTGCGGCGTCTGTCGCTTCGCCGCCTTTACAGCCTGGTATCGCGAGCAAGTCGCCGCTGAACGCCGCGAGCGCCCCGCGCCCCGTCCCGTAACGCCTATTGAGGAGGGCGCGCTCTCCCCTGCGGCGCGCTCGGTCTGGCGCCGACCCGAAGGGGAGGGCGCGGCATGACATGTCCAGATGAGCGCAAAAGCCGCCCTGAGGTGCTGGCGGACGCCATGGCGAACCTCAAAAGGGCGGTGCGGGAGCGCGACGCCCTCGCGTTTGAAACCCTCGCTCTGCGCCAAAAACTGGCGGAGATCGAAAAGGGCGCGCTGGCGATCGCCGATCCCGCGAGCGCGCCGCCGATCTCAGAGACAGCGAGCGAGGCGCTTTCGCGGGTGCAAGCGCAGCTGCGCGCTTACATCGATCGCGTCACTTCGCAGCGCGGCCTCGCGCCATCGTCGCCGCCCGATGTGTTCGCGGCGACGATGGAGGCCTACGCCGACGCTGTCGAGGAACGTGAGGCTCTCAGCATAGAGCTGAGAAGGGCCGCGGCTCTGGTGCGCGACCTCGATACGGTCGCACGCGCGGCCATCGCTGTTCTGCATGACGCGGGCCACCAAGCGTTCGGCCACAGGCCGGTCCTCAAGCGCGCCAGCGCGTTCCTTGAGGAATGGGAGGGCGGCTCATGAGCATCGATTTGGATCTCTACAATCGCCTCTCAGAGTGGGTTTCCAACAACATCGCGGTGACCGAGGCCGCGGACCCGAGCGCCGACGAGCGCATGGTCGAACAGTTGATGGAGTGCGCGCGGATCGCCGTCACCGAAGCGCGGGCGGAGGAGCGGGAGGCATGTGCGCGCATCGCTGAACACAGCGAACGCAGCGCGACCTGGGCGCAAGGCAGGGACGAAGCGCAAAAGATCGCGAAAGCGGTCCGCGCTAGGACGTCGGAGGGCGGCTCATGAGCGCGACAGTCACGCAGCTGCGCCCCGCGGGGCGCGGCGACGGCGGGGCGCAGCTGAAGCGCCCGCCCATCGCCGACAGCCCGGTCAGGCCGCTTGGCCATGTCGACGGAACCTATTGGTTTCTCTCGGCGGCGGGGGAGCGGCGCTCGATCTCCGCCAAAGACCTCGAAAGCGGCCGCGGCGTTCTCGATCTCTTCGCTGGCGGTCTGGTTCATGGCGACGTGCCGGTCGGCGACTGGCTGGCGGTGTTTTTTCCGCCGCGCCGGACGCGGGCCGCTGACAAAGACCCTGTCGGCGGCCCGCGCTGGTCGAAGGTCGACTGCGGTGAATGGCTGATGGACGAGGCGCAGGCGGTTGGTCTTTATGATCCCGCCGGCGAGTTGCGCTCGCTCGGCGTCTGGCGGGCTCATGACGAAAAGGGCGGGCCCGTCGTCCTCGCGCATTGCGGTGAGGCTCTTTTGCGCCCCGACGCCCCAAATGAGCGTTCCGGGAAACTCGTTGAGGGGGCCGTCTATCCTCGCACACATCGCGGCGACTTCCCCGCCTTTCGGGATCTGCCGACGCTGGACGCGATCGCGGCGCGCGAGGCTGACATCCGCGCCCAGCTGGGGCGACTTCTCGAAGACGTCGGGGCGCTTTGGAACTGGACGCGGCCAGAGGGGCCGCGCATCTGGCTTGGCTGGATCGGTGGCGCGCTTTTGGGCGCGTATCCGGGCTGGCGCGCGCATCTTTGGGTTCATGGCCGCCGGGGGTCGGGGAAGTCCACCCTGGCGGAGGTGACCTCGCTCCTGCTTGGGCCTCTCAGCCAAGGCGTCTTGACAGACGCAACCACGGCTGGCGTGCGCCAGTCGGGCGACCGCCAGGCTCGGCCTTATCTCTTCGATGAGGCCGAGCCCGATAGCGGCGGTGAGCTAATCGCCCGCATGGTCGAGCTTTTTCGCACCATGAGCGGCGCCGGCGCGCAGGCTTGGCGCGGTAGCGCCGATCATTCCGCCCGCAAATTCCTGCTGCATGGGGCGGGCGCCATGTTCTCGATCCTCCCCGCGCGATTGCAGCCGCAGGATGCGAGCCGTTTCTGCAAGCTTTCGCTTGGCAAGCTGTCCTTCGACGATCCCGTCGCTGCGGCGGCGCGTCTCGCGTGTCTGAAGCGGCGCGCGGCCGCGCTCGGGCGCGAGCTGTGGCTGCACGCGCTGACGCGGGCGCACGCCTATGACGCCCACGCGGATGCGTTCGCGGCGCTGGTGCAGCGCATGGGCGGCGAGCCGCGCGATGGGGCGACCATCGGCGCGGTGCTTGCGGGCCATGATCTGTTGCTCTCGCCCGAGGCTGAGCCAGATGAGGACCGGCTCGCTGACGCCAGAGACGTCGCTGCGCCTCTCGTCGAGGTGGCGATGGAGGCGGCCGAAGAGGGCGAGGGCGAGCGCTGCTGGGCGCGGCTGACGCAATCGAGCGTCCATTTTGGCGGTGGCGACAGCCATTACCTCGCCGAGCTGATCTATAAGGCGCTCAAGGGCGCGGATGAGGCCAGCACCGCCA
Organism: Pseudomonadota bacterium; assembly: GCA_038530925.1. Classification (GTDB taxonomy): domain Bacteria; phylum Pseudomonadota; class Alphaproteobacteria; order Rhodobacterales; family Rhodobacteraceae; genus JALEGB01. Next base: position 985 of record JBCBCG010000186.1, on the reverse strand, counting down.
ACAAGAAGCTTGGCCGCTTGGGAATGCGTGTGCGCAAGCGCGGCGCGAAAGGGTCCCGCGGGTTCGATGAGCTTCTTATCGTGCCGTCCGACCATCCATCGCTTGATAACCTGCTGAAGGGCACCCGCTGGGTGGCGGGCGGCCACCGCGACGCACTGTTGACGATGGATGGGGTTGTGGTCGTGGCGCCTACCAGCATTGGCGGGAAGACGCACCGGGCGCTCTCTATCCCGTCCAAGCATTTACCAGAGTTTAACCAGGATGATGCGGAGTAGTCCTCCGCGGCGGCCCGCGTCTTTGCGGGCCGCCAATCTAACATCGCCGCGGGTCTGTTAGAGCGATGTTAGATTGATGTGTTAGAGGCAATCTCATACTACATCAGAGGCTTACGGCCTCGGATCTCTCCACTCTTACAATCTAACGCGAAAAGAAGCACACGCCATCTGCGGGCGTGCGCGTGCCTGTGTGTGCGAATTGGCGTTAGGTTGTTATATTCTCTCTCTCTCTATCTCTTAGAGAAATAAGTATATAAATAAAACAGAGTTTTAGGAAGGGCGATAGCCGTCATTTTGGCTCTAACGCAAACACAACATCGCTCTAACAGCACTGCGGATCTGTTAGATTCGACGATTTACTGTCTCTGAGCGCCTTTCGCGGCCCGCAATCACTCGGTGCGGCGCACTCCGGATTGACGGAACAGCCTCTCATTGTGCTATCAAGTTTCGGGATCGGTCCAGGGCGACGTTTGCGACCGAATTGCGGGGCGCACCATTAGGTTTCTTAGATCGGGAGACAGCCAATGCAGATCAGCGACGTGAAGGCCGTCGTCGGCGACTTGCCGCATATGTCGGATGAGCAGGCTCAGCAGATGACCGAGATCGTCCTGCGCGAGAAGCCGCTCGCGATCTTGGAGCTGGGCACGAAACATGGCGTGTCGAGCTGTTACATGGCGGCGGCGCTCGATGAGATCGGCGGCGGCCATATC
>JBCBCG010000185.1:0-8661 GCA_038530925.1 Pseudomonadota bacterium | reverse complement strand
ACCGCGTTCGGCGAGGCTGGAGAGGACCTGCTCCGCGGCGGAACCGGCGATGACTGGCGGTCGGGAAATGAGCTGGACGACGTCATCGCCGGCGGCGAGGGAGACGACGACCTGTACGGAGGCGCGGGCGATGACGACCTCTTCGGCGAAGAAGGCGATGACGAGTTATGGGGCGACCGCGGCGACGACCTCCTCAATGGCGGCTCCGGAGACAATGACCACGCGCTCTATAAGTCAAGTATAGACGAGTTCTCAATCAGCTTGGACGCCGAAGGAAACGTCGTCCTCACCGATCATGTGACCGAAGGACAAAGAAACCAACCAGGCTGGAACCCCCAAGAAGGCCGCGACACCCTCGTCAACGTCGAATGGGTCACATTCGGCCAAGGCACAACCCATGAAGAAACACTCCACATCAACACCCTCCGAGACCGAGCCCAAAACGGCTGGACCGGAGACAGAGTGTGACTGACGTAAGGGCGCCGGGACAAAATCCGGCGCATTACGCCCTATAAGCCGGATCATTCCAAATGAAACAACAAACAAACACGCTCCGTCCCTATGCCTCATAGCGCTCAATGGGCGACGTGGCGGATCAGATTTCAGGGATCTTGAGCAGCGTCCCAATTCCAATACGTCTAATTCATTGCCTATTGTTGGTGCAGCGTAACGGCGCCATGGATTTAACTAGGTCGCAGAATTGGCGGCGGGACCTGTCTCGGCGCCGTTCTGAGCCTTATGTACAAATTGCCGCATTGTCAGAGCGATGCAGAGGCGCCCATTTGATCGTCCGAAAAAACTAAATGCGCCGAGCAACCGAAGGAGCGGCTATGGATCCGGATCTCATTCCTCCACCCGACATCGGCGCTGCAGCGAGCGCTGGAGCTGGCGCTGCGGATGGCGCTCAGACTTCGGGTCCCTCGACATTACCGAGCGTCGATGCTCCGCAGCCGAGCGATCCGACGCTCGTCGACTTTCTCAACAATCAATTGGAGGGGATTGAGAGAACTGAGCAAACGATCGAAGATACGGATACCGATCTTCAGCGGTCTTTGGGCAGTTCGGAAGGCGCCGATTACGCCTCAGTCGTGTCGACTAACCCGGATGCTGGCGACGTTTCGAACAGTTCTCAACAGAGCCAGTTTGATGAAAGAATGGACGCCCAGTTAAAGCTCTATGAGCGTTCGTTTGATTTTGCGATTGAGAAGGAGATGGCTCTGGGCGCGCTCAACCAGTTAAGCACAACAATGAATAAGATTTTAAATTTGCAGTAAGAGAAGGAGCGCGACGGTGGGGGGCTGGCGTTGTTTCTTTATAATCGGGTTGATGATCGGGCTGGTTGGTTGCCAATCAGATTTGTATAGCGGTCTCCAAGAACGTGAAGCGAACGAAATTGTGAGCCTTTTGCGCGACGCGCAGATTGATGCGCGGCGTGTGAAGCAAGATGACGGGACGATTACTGTCACCGTACCTGACGAGAGCTTTTCGCCCGCAGTTAAGATCCTCGACGCTCACGCTTACCCGCGGCGTCGGCACACTTCGATGGGCGAAGTTTTCGACGGTAGCGGGTTGGTGAACTCGCCGACCGAAGAACGAGCCCGGATGGTGTACGCGGTGAGCGAAGAGCTGTCGCGAACGTTGATGGAGATCGAAGGCGTTCTCTCCGCACGGACACACCTTGTATTGCCGAAATCTGGACGACGTTCGACGCCTGGCGCCCCGTCAACTGCGTCGGTATTCATTAAGTACAATGATGAGTACGATTTGGAGGCCATGCGTCATCGCGTGAGACTGCTTGTGGCCCGAAGCATAGAGGGTCTTGAATACGAGAGTGTCGCGGTCCTCTTATTCCCGACAGCTGTTGGCGTCGACACTTCTTTGGCGTCTGTTAGCGAGTCGGAGGCCTCCACTTTTAACCAGGTGCTGTGGATTGTCGCTGCGATCGGGTTAGTGGCGCTGATTGGCGGAGCGGCGGGCATCCTCTTCATCCGTGATCGTCGGCGTCGACTGCGCGAGGATGCGAGCGAGGGCGCAAGCGCTGACGAAGTTTCGGCCGGAGAAACGGCCGGGTCGGCGCGAGAGAGGGAGCCCAGAGAGGCGCGCGCTGTCACGGATGAGGCGGCCGCCGTTCAAACTGATACGCCGATCACGGTGATGCGACCGGCGCCGCAGACCCTTCCAGGCTTGCGCTTGGTTGCGGCGGCCGCGGCAGAGTAAGATGCTCGCCCAACCTCAGCCGCATGAGCGATGGCTTGAACGTGAGGCTGAGGCTGTAGTCGACGTATCAGCGCGCGCAGCTCTTCAACAAAGCGTTCGTAGCGCGAAGCGTTTGCGAAGCCGTGTTCTCATCCGTGCGGGCTTCAGTGATGACGAAACGGAGATCGACGAGCCTTTGCGCGCCGTATCCGAGTGCGGCGCGGAAGAGTTGACTGGTCTGATCGCAGCTCTTGGCGTCGCGTTTCATGCGGATGAGGTCCGCAGACGTGCGTCCGGCGCGGCGTACAAGCCGCTCTTCGAGCGATACGGCAGAGCGAATGTTTCGAAAGGTCTGCAAGTCGCAGGCGCGTTGCCGCGTGATCGTCGCGAGGCTGAAAAGGAGAGCGCGGTAGACGCTGGCGGCTCGCGATTCCCATCAAGAGCGCTTTTGGCGCTTATTGATGATCTTGGGGCCGGGGCGTCGGGAGCCGCGGACCGATGCGGGACAGAGGCCGAGCTCGGTGGACGCGACCTTGACGAGTTCATCTGGCGGGACGGCGTCGCATGCCTCGCCGCATATGGGCTGAAGCGATCGCGTCAGGCGATGTGCTTGGTGATGCTGCGGCTTCCCCCTGAGCAATTCGCAGGGGCGATGCTGCGCGAGCGTCACCTGAGCGTCGCCGAAGTCGGCCTTCCGATTCTGGCGGGCGGCCACGCCTCGCCGCCGCTCTTGGAGAGCGATGACGATGTCCAGTAGCGCCGCGCCTTCCCGACCAAGAACAGAAGAAAAGCAGACGGCATCAAGCTCTCTGTGCCCACCCGGCAAGAGCCCGCTCATTCGGCGCGAAGAGGTGGACGGGATGCGCCGGATCGAGCGGCGCCTCGAAGAGATCGCCAAACGCGAGGCGCTTCGCGAGAAAGCGACGGAAAAAGCGCGCGAAGAGGCGGTGGCGGCAGGCTTCGAAGAAGGCCAGCGGAAGGGGGCGGCGCAGGCGATGGCCTTCGACGCCAAATTCCGAGAGGCGCGCGTCGCGGACGAGGCGCGCCTGCGGAGCATCGCTTTTCAGGCGGCGGCGCAAATCATCGGCGCGTTCGATGAAACCGACCGCATTCGCCGCATCATGGAACTCGCGATAACACGCTATTGCGATCAGGAGCCGCTGAGACTCCGCGCAGCGCCGGAGCGATGCGCGGACCTCGACGCCGCGTTGGAACGCTTCAGCGACGAGCATGTCGATCCGCCTTTGGAAATCGTCGCGACGATCGGGCTTGAAGGCGACACCATGCTGCTTGATACGGCGCTCGGCGTCGTAAACCTCACGCTTTGCGATCAGATCGCGTTGCTCGCGGAGTTAATGGGAGTTGATCCAAGCGTTCAAGCGGAGCTCGCTGCTGACGACACGCCGTCGCTTCAAGATGGCGTCGACGCGCCCTGCGCTGAAGCGCAGGCCGGGAATGCGCCAGGTGGCGCTCCGCCGGCAGGGCGGGAGACCTCAGCCGAACAGCGCGACGCGCCCACAACGCCTCCCGAGTGCGAGAGCAAGGGCGCCGCGGCGGGAGAAATACCTCTGAGAAAGCCGAAAATCCGGCTTGGCGGCGATTGGCGGCGAGGCGCGGCTGGATCATCGGACGCGGCGTGTAGCAATACGGCGGATGAGGCCGTGAAGGAGCCGGCGTTAGAAGCGCCTGGCGCAGCATCGTCCGAATCGAGGGATCGGTCGAAGCCGAAACCAAGGATCAAGCTCGACAGGGAGCGCCGACGAAGCGAGGCCAGCGCGGCCGTCGAGGCGCGCGCCGCTTCGCGCCAACGTCCGCATCCGACAGCTGAAGACGGGACGCAAGAGATAGGCGCGGCCGCGGGCTCGGTCGCAACGCGTGAGCGGTCAAAGCCGAGGATCCGAGCCGGCGCCCTTCATGGGCGCAGCCGCGGCGACGCGCAGCCGTCGGTCCCGCAGCTCAGTCCCGCGGTCGTCCCGCCCGAACCGGTATAGGCCGCAAATGCAATCCGGTTCCGACATCCGCTCCGAAGCGCCCGCTGAAGATGATCCGCTCGTCGCGAACCTGAAGAGGTTTCAGCATCTCTTGCTCCGCGGACGGGTTCTGTCGATTTCGGGCCCGATCATCCGCACCCGTCTGTCGGGCGTGAAGATTGGCGATATGTGCCAGATTGAAGGGGGGTCTGACGGCCCGATCGCGGCGGAAGTCGTCGCGATTTCCGAAGATGTGGCGATGCTCACGCCTTTGGGCGATACGCGCGGGCTGTCGACGTGGTCCGGCGTCCGCCTCTGCGGAAAGCCAATGATTGTTCCATGCGGCGATGGGCTCCTTGGGCGGACCGTCGACGCGTTAGGTCGGCCCCTTGACGCGAAAGGACCCGTCTCCGGGCGCTTGGATGAAGCGCCGATCGAGCGCGCGCCGCCCTCCCCCTTGAGCCGCCAGTTAATCTCAAAGCCGTTAAGCACCGGCGTCCGCGTCATCGATGGCCTTCTCACCCTGGGGCGCGGTCAGCGGATCGGGATTTTCGGCGGCGCGGGCGCCGGCAAATCGACGCTCCTCTCAGCGCTCATCAAAGGTTCGGAAGCGGACGTCGCGGTGATCGCTCTGATTGGCGAGCGCGGTCGAGAGGTGCGGGAGTTTGTCGAGGAGACGTTAGGAGAAGATGGCGCCGCGCGTTCGGTTGTTGTCGCGGCGACATCCGATCGCCCGGCGCTGGAGCGCATGAAGGCCGCCGCGACAGCCACCAGCATCGCCGAGCACTTTTCGGACCAAGGTAAAGACGTGCTTCTGGTCATGGACAGCATCACCCGATTCGCACGCGCGCTTCGCGAGATCGGTCTGTCAGTCGGCGAGCCGCCGACGCGCCGGGGCTTCCCACCCTCGGTGTTCGCGCGGCTCCCGGTTCTCTTAGAGCGCGCTGGTCCCGCGCCGCGCGGCACGATCACAGCGATTTACAACGTTCTCGTCGACAGTGAAGAGGATGGCGATCCGATCGCCGATGAGGTGCGCGGCATCCTCGATGGGCATGTGATTCTGTCTCCAAAACTCGCTGCGCGCGGTCACTACCCGGCGATCGACGTTAATCGCAGCCGCAGTCGCACCATGGGTGCTGTCGTGACCAAAGAGCATCAGGGGGCTGCTGACAGAATTAGGGCTTTACTAGCTAAGCATGCAGAGCTGGAATTCTTGATAGAGGTCGGGGAGTATAAACCTGGCCAAGATGAATTGGCCGATGAGGCGGTGCAGAAGCACTCTTCGATTGTTGACTTTTTACGTCAGCGCCCCGGAGAAACGACCAGCCTCGAGGAAACACAGCAATGGATGCGAAAGATCGCAGGGTAGCGGCGTCGGCGTCCGCACGGATGTTCGAACTGCGAGACGCCGCGCATCAGCGTGATGTGGCGTCTTTGAACCGCGCTCGCGCCGACCTTTCGGCGGCGCAAACCGCCATGAACGAGGCGAAGGCGTCGGTCATCGGCATTCGCAGCGGATTCGCGCAGCTCGAGCCTCTTTTTATGTCTGAGATTGAAGATGGAGTGGCGCCGGACGAGGCGAAATTGCGAATGACCGCTCGGGCGCGACGTTTGAAAGCCGAGCTGGATAAGTGCGTGGCCACGCTTCAGCGCGCCCATGCTCATGTCGACGAAAAGTCGAAGAAAGTCCAAGCCGCGGAACACGTTGCACAACAAAGCGCCCGCGCGCGCCGAAAATGGGAGAGCGCTGCGGCCAGGATGCGGCTCGAACTCCGTCAAGATCTTCAGGCGCGTGAGAATCGCGAGCTTGAAGAGGTTTCCGAGACCTTGGCGACGCGCGGCGAGAGGAAAGGGGATGTCTGAGCAGAGACCCGCTGTGCGCTTGGCGCGGTTTCCGCGAATGTCCCCCGAAGCCGTGGCGGCGATCAACGCGTTCCGTGCTCACGCTGCGGCTTGGCGAGGAGAGAGCGACGGGCGCGCAGTGACGCTTGAGCCGGCGTTCGAACTGCGGCGCGCGCCTCAGTACGCCGTCATGTTGGATCTCGATGGTGAAGAGTGCTTGATCGGCGTCGAGCGAGGCGTTTTGGACGCGCTCGTGCGCGCGCGGACGACGAGCTTCGCGCATCCGTTGCCGCCTGCGCATCATACGCTCGTCTGTGAGTTCGCGCTCGCGCCTTTGCTTGACGCGCTCGAAACGATGACGGGGCGCGAAACGGCGCTCAGATCCGTTGATCCCGAAAGCGACCCGCCTCCTGCGTTGGATTGCGTCTCTGCGCGCGTGACCGTCGATGACATGTCGTTCGACGTCTCGGTGCCGGCCTCCGCAACGACGCTTCTGGAGGCTTGGCCGCGCGAAACGGCGCCGCTGACGCCCGATACGGTGACGCTTAGTCTTCGGATGGGAGGGGTCCGGCTCCCTGTGACGGAACTCGCGTCTGCGCGGCCCGGGGACATGCTGCTGGCGAATGTAAGACCTCTCAGTCGCTCTGAAGGCGTCCTCTGGATCGGTCATCGTCACTGCGCCGACGTCGGCTACACAAGCAGACGCGTCATCATAAAGCAGGAGGTTCGATTCGTGTCGGATGACCCCGAAAGCTCAGCCGCCCCCGCACCCGCGCCCGCGCCTCGCAGCGATCCGAAGCGGCGCGCTCCTGCTCCCGCCGCAAAGGCGACGCCCGGCGATGGCAAGCCTCCGCGCGCTGCGCCCGCCCAAAGCGCGGCGCCGCCTTCCGCTCCAGCGAAGAGCGCGGCGCCGGCGGCCGCGCCGCCTCAGGGCCAGGCTCCAACCCCCTCGCCCGCTCAGGGCAAGCAGCGGCGCGCTGCGCAAGTCGAAGGCGCCGCCGCACCGCCAGCTGGCGGCGGCGCGGCCCGCAAAGCCCCGCCGCCTCCCGACGCCGCCGATGCGACTGACGGAGCCGCGTCGAAAGAGGATGCGGTTGCTATGTTCGATGCTGGCGACGTCATGGTCGAAGTTAGCTTTGAAGTCGCTCGGCTGCAAAAGTCCCTCAGAGACATTAGCGACCTGAAATCAGGGTCAATTTTGAATTTCGACAAGAAGCTCGATGACAACTTGAAAATCATTGTCGATGGTCGTTTTTTTGGGTATGGTCGTCTCATAGAGATCGGAAAAAACCTCGGAGTTCAGATTACCAAGATCGGTAAAAGAGATGGGTGATCTTGAGCTAACGACCCCAGTATTTGTCGCCATAACGCTCGGGTTCGCCTTTCTTCTCTTTGCCATTATAACTATGACTTCTTTTATAAAGATTTCAATCGTGTTCTTTTTGTTGCGGAACGCGCTGGGTTTGCAGCAGGTTCCACCAAATATTGTAATTTACGGGGTCGCGCTTCTGCTGTCCTTCTTTGTCATGTCGCCTGTGATGCAGGACGTCTCGTCACGCGTCACGGAGGCTGGTTTGACTTTGCAGACCTTCGCCGATTTCGAGAGGGCATGGGAGGTTGGGAGTGTGCCCGTCCGCGGGTTCCTGGAACGCTTCTCGCTCCCGGAGGATCGCGAGACCTTCATGGGCGCTGCTGAGCGCCTCTGGCCCGAGGGAGAAACACCAGAAATTTCGGAGACTGATATTTCGATTCTCATCCCAGCATTCATGAACTCGGAACTCCGAAAGGCATTTGAAATCGGCCTGTTAATTTACCTTCCTTTTATTATTATAGATTTGTTTGTGACCACTGTATTGATGGCCACTGGAATGCAACAAGTGCAGCCGAACCTTATTTCAACTCCCTTGAAGTTGTTCTTGTTCGTCTCAGTGGATGGTTGGTTCTTGTTGGTGGAAGGGCTAACTCTCTCGTATTCATATGAGGTTTAAATGGGCAGTGACATTTTTTCTATCGTTGGTGAGGCGATTAATATCTTTCTATTGATGTGCCTGCCTCCGCTTGTCGCCGCTCTTATTATGGGTCTTATCGTGAGCATCATCCAAACTGTAACTCAAATACAAGACGCGGGATTGCCAACGCTTGTAAAGTTAGTCACGATTATCGCGGTGATGCTATTTAGCTTGCCGCCGATTTTTTCGGGACTCACCGCTTTTACACAAAAATTGTTTCAGCTCATCGCAGTGATTTAATGATATTCGATGAGGTATTTTTTAACGAACTCGCAATTTTGAGCGATTTTTTAAAGGCATGGTCAACGTCATTAATGTTCGCCGCGGGTAGAATATTCGGCTTTTTCATTATTTTTCCGATGTTTTTGTCACTGAAAGTCGGGCGCAGCTTGTTGTTTGGTGTATCGATCGCGTTGGGACTCCCCCTCGCAGGCCCTTTATACGCTGAGTACGGGGAGATGATCGAGGCGGCCGGGCGCTTCGAGCTCGTTTATCTTGTGCATGAAGCGATCGTTGGGCTTGTGGTCGGGTTGGTGTTCGCGGTCCCTTTTTGGATGGTCGCGATGGCGGGGGTGATGATCGATGTCCAACGCGGCGCAACGCAGTCGACGGGGACAGACGATGCGCTGCACGATCAGAAAACA
>JBCBCG010000184.1:0-8723 GCA_038530925.1 Pseudomonadota bacterium | reverse complement strand
GCTCCCAGCCGATCGGCAGTTCGGCGGCGTAGCTCATGAAAAAGATCGAGAGGGCCATCAGCCCGAGCGCGATCAGCATCTCGGCGGTCCGCATGGCGCGCCTTTCTTCTCGCATCGGCGCCGCGCGCGGCTGTGCGAGATGTTGGATCTGCGACGACACATTGGTTTCGGAGCGGCGTGGGCTTTCGCTGCGCGCTCTGGCGGACGCCCGCGACCGGCCTCATGAGCGGTCCCGGGCGTCCAGCGCCGCAGCGGCGAAGAGGGGTGTCTTTCGCCGCTGCGGCGCCCGCCGCTTAGCTTCCGCCGAGCAGCGCCGCATGCGCGGCGCGCTCCTCAAGGAAATACGCCTGCAGCGCATCGCCGGTGAGGAGGTTGGTCTCGAGCGCCTTGGCGTTGGCGTACTCGACCCATTGCTCGTTTTCGGCGAGCTGAGCGAACATGTCCCTGTAGAAAGCGACGGCGCCGGCCGGCATGTCGGCCGGGCCGACGAAACTGCGCTGCATGGCGTACGTCAGTTCATGACCAAGCTCGGTCATCGTCGGCACATCGGCGAGAGCCGGGATCCGCTCCGCCGTGAAGGCGGCGATCGGCGTCAGCTTGCCCGCCTCGTAGAAGGCGATTGCTTCAGACGGGTTGTTCACGGAGCTGTTGATGTGGCCGCCGACCAGGTTCTTGGCCACCGCGCCGCCCCCTTTGAACGGCACATAGGTGATGTCGAGGCCGAACTCCTCTTGCAGCATCTGTGTGACCAGGCTGTCCTCCTGGCCGGAGCCGGTGCCGCCCATCTTCCAGGCGCCGCCCTCCGCTTTCACCGCCGCGACATACTCTTCGAGCGTGGTGATGCCGCTGTCGGCGTTGACCCACAGCACGAAGGTGTCGACCGCCATGCGGGCCAGCGGCGTGAACTCCTCGATGTCGACGCCGATATCCTGGCGGATGGGCGTGGTGTAATAGCTGTTGAGCGTCGCCATGATCGTATGCGCGTCGCCGCTCTTGTCTTTCAAGTAGCGCAGCGCTTCCGCGCCCGAGCCGCCGCCCTTGTTCACCGGCAGCACCGGCATCGGCGAAAGCCGGTTCTTTTGGATGATTTGTTGGAAGAGCCGCGCCAGGCGATCGGCGCCGCCGCCTTGGCCGGCCATCACCACCATCTCAACCGGTTTGTTCGGCTTCCAACCGGTCTCGCCCGCCATCGCCGGCGCCGTCGCCAGCGCAAAGGCGGTCGCCGCCGCGCCGGCCGCGCCGAGCGGCTTCAGCGCCCGCGCCGCAAATCTTCCCAGCATTCGCATCTCCCTAAGTCACGCCATTTCGATTCGGTCTTTCGCCGAGGCGCACGGCGCGTCGCGCCTCTCACTACGACCCGCCCAACTGAGGCGTTTCGCCGCACGCAACCTGCCGTGATGCATTTTTGTTTCAACTGAAAATGCTGAGGCGAAAGATTATTCTATTGTATACAAAATAATTGTTTCGCCGGGCTTGGAGGGCGGCGCTGAACGGCGCCGCGCCGCGACGTTTCGGCGCAGGGAGCGCTGGGCGCGGCGGCGGCGACGCGCTAAAGGGCCTCGGAGACGGGCCGCGCCGCAAGGCCTCGGAAACCGGCCCTTTGGCGGCCGCGCCCAGCGCCGCCCGCGTCGCGAAGCGCGCGCCGGAACGAACAGAGAGAGCGAAGCGGATGAGAGAGACCGAGCCGCCAGGCGCCGATCGTTCGGACGCCGCCGCCGCCGCGGCGCAGGAAAAGGCCTATCACGTCTCGTGGGAGCAGTTGCATCGCGACAGCCGCGCGCTCGCCTGGCGCCTCGACGGCGCCGGCCCGCTTGAGGGCGGCGCGTGGCGCATGGTGGTCGCGATCGCGCGCGGCGGGATGACGCCCGCCTGCGTCATCGCGCGCGAGCTCGACATCCGTTTGGTGGACACGCTGGCGATCCGATCCTATCAGCATCAATCTCAAGGCGCGCTCGAGGTGTTGACAGCGCCGGATCCGGCGCTCGTCGGCGCCGGCGCGGGCGTGTTGGTCATTGACGATCTTGTGGATACGGGGCGGACGCTCGAGGCGGCGCGGCGGCTTTACCCAGAGGCGCATTTCGCCTGCCTCTACGCCAAGCCGAAAGGGCGCCCGCTGGTCCACAGCTTCGTGACGGAAGTGAGCCAGGACACCTGGATTTACTTTCCCTGGGACCTACAGCTCGCTTATGCGCCGCCGATGCGAGGGCGCGGATAGCAAGCGCGGCGCGCCGCGCCGGCGCGAGAGGCGCGCCCGGACGCGCGCTTCATGTGAAAGGATAGACGCGGATCATGGCCCAGTCTCAGCGCAGCGCATTGGAGGCGGCGGCGGCGTCGCGCATTCTGATCCTCGACGGCGCGATGGGCACGATGATCCAGGCGCAGGATCCGGGAGAGGCCGAGTATCGCGGCGCGCGGTTCAAGGATCATCCCTCTGATCTCGGCGGAAACAACGATCTCTTGACGCTGACCCAACCGGAAATGATCCGCGGGATCCATCAGGCGTTTCTGGAGGCGGGCGCGGATATCGTCTCGACCAACACCTTCAACGCCAACCGCATCAGCCAGGCCGATTACGCGCTTGAGGAGATCTCGTTCGAGTTGAATGTCGCCGCGGCGCGGCTGGCGCGCGAGGCGGCGGAGGCGGTGGCGACGCCGGAGCGGCCGCGCTGGGTGGCCGGTGCGATCGGGCCGACCAACCAAACCGCCTCGATCTCGCCGGATGTGAACGATCCGGGCAAGCGCGGCGTCACCTTCGACGGGCTCGCCAGCGCCTATGCCGAGGCGGCGCGCGGGCTGCTGGAGGGCGGCGTCGATCTCATCCTGATCGAGACGATCTTCGACACGCTGAACGCCAAAGCGGCGATCTACGCGCTCGAGAGCTTACGCGATGAAGGCGTGGACGTGCCGCCGCTGATGATCTCCGGCACCATCACAGACCGCTCCGGCCGCACGCTGACGGGGCAGACGCCGGAAGCGTTCTGGGTCTCAATGTCCCATGCGCGGCCCTTCAGCGTCGGGCTGAATTGCGCGCTCGGCGCCGCGGAGATGCGCGCGCATGTCAAATCGTTGGCGGAAGTCGCGGATGCGCGGATCAGCGCGTATCCGAACGCCGGGTTGCCGAATGAGATGGGCGGTTATGACGAGACGCCGGCGGAGACGTCGAAGCATCTCGGCGACTGGGCGCGCGAGGGGCTCGTGAACATCGTCGGCGGCTGCTGCGGCACGACGCCGGATCACATCGCCGCCATCGCCGCGGCGGTGGCGGAGGCGTCGCCGCGGGAGATCCCGGAGCCCTCGCCCCGGCTCCGGCTCTCGGGTCTGGAGATGTTCGAAGCGCCGGAAGCCGGCCCAGAGGCGGAGGCCGCGGCGTGAGCAGACGCATTAGCTTTATCAATATCGGCGAGCGCACGAACGTCACGGGATCCGCCAAGTTCAAGAAGCTCATCATGGCGGGCGACTACGCCGCCGGGCTCGAGATCGCGCGCCAACAGATTGAAAGCGGCGCGCAAATCGTCGATGTGAACATGGATGACGGTCTGCTCGACGGCGTCGAGGCGATGACGACCTTCTTGAACCTCATCGCCTCCGAGCCCGATATCAGCCGCGCGCCGATCATGATCGACAGCTCCAAATGGGAGGTGATCGAGGCCGGTCTGAAATGCGTGCAGGGCAAACCGGTGGTGAACTCGATCAGCCTCAAGGAAGGCGACGCGCCGTTTCTCGAGCAGGCGCGCGCCATCCGCCGGTTCGGCGCGGCGGTGGTGGTGATGGCGTTCGACGAGGAGGGCCAGGCCGAGACCGCGGCGCGCAAGCTCGAGATCAGTCAGCGCAGCTATGATCTCTTGATCGGGCTCGGCTTTCCGCCGCAAGACATCATCTTTGATCCCAACATCTTCGCCGTGGCGACCGGCATCGAGGAGCACCGGGATTACGGCGTCGCGTTTATCGAAGCGACGCGCCTCATCCGCGAGGCGATGCCGGGCGTGCATGTGTCAGGCGGCGTCTCGAACATCTCCTTCGCTTTTCGCGGCAACAATCCTGTGCGCGAGGCGATGCATTCGGCGTTTCTCTATCACGCCATCCGCGCCGGCATGACCATGGGCATCGTCAACGCCGGCCAGGTCACGGTGTATGACGAGATCCCGGAGAAGTTGCGCGAGCGGGTCGAAGACGTGCTGCTCAATCGCCGCGAGGATTCGACCGAGCGGCTGCTCGACGTCGCGGATGAGTTCAAAAGCGAAGGCGGCGCGGCGAAGAAAAAAGAAGACCCCAAATGGCGCGACGCGCCAGTGCAGGAGCGGCTGCGCTTCGCGTTGGTGCATGGCATCGCCGATCATGTGGTGAGCGACACGGAAGAGGCGCGCCAGGCGCTCGATCGCCCGCTTGATGTGATCGAAGGCCCGCTGATGGACGGCATGAACGTCGTCGGCGAGCTGTTCGGCGAGGGCAAAATGTTCCTGCCGCAAGTGGTGAAATCCGCCCGCGTGATGAAGGCGGCGGTGGCGCATCTCATTCCCTTCATGGAGGAGGAGAAGCGCCTTTCCGGCGACACGTCGGCCAAAGGCAAGATCCTGATGGCGACCGTGAAAGGCGATGTGCACGACATCGGCAAGAACATCGTCGGCGTCGTGCTGCAGTGCAACAATTACGATGTCGTCGATCTCGGCGTGATGGTGCCGGCCGAAGACATCCTCAACCGCGCTGCGGAGGAGAAGGTGGACGCCATCGGGCTCTCGGGTCTGATCACGCCGAGCCTCGACCGGATGGTGGATGTGGCGAGCGAGATGACGCGGCGCGGTATGGATCTGCCGCTGCTGATCGGCGGCGCCACCACCTCGAAGAAGCACACGGCGCTGAAGATCGCGCCGAAATACGCGCCGGGCGTCGTGCATGTCGACGACGCCTCCAAAGCGGTGGGCGTGGTCTCGAAGCTGTTGTCGAAAACCGCGCGCGCGCCCTTTTTGGAGGAGACGGCCGCCAGCCAAGAGAGGCTGCGCGAGGGGATGGGCGCGGGCGGTGATCGCGGCGTCGGCAAGACGTTGGCCGAAGCGCGGGCGAATGCGTTCCAAGGCGATTGGGCGGGGTACGCGCCGCCGCGGCCCGCCGCGCTCGGGATCACCGCGTTCGAGGATTACGATCTCGCCGAGTTGACCCAAACCATCGACTGGACGCCGTTTTTCCAGACCTGGGAGCTGCGCGGGCGCTATCCGGAGATCCTGAACGATCCGGCGAAGGGCCCGGCGGCGCGGGAGCTCTTTGAGCACGCCCAGGCGATGCTGCAGCGCATCATCGGCGAGCGCTGGTTCACCGCCAAAGGCGTGGTCGGCTTCTGGCCGGCCAATCGGCGTGGGCCGGACGACATCGCGATCTACGCTGATGAGAGCCGCACCCGCCCGGTGGCGGTGTTCCACATGCTGCGCCAGCAAGCGGCGAAGACCGCGGGGCGTCCGAGCTTTTGCCTGTCGGATTTCGTCGCGCCGCATCCTGACGAAGGCGGGGCGCCCGATTGGCTCGGCGGCTTCGCCGTGACCTCCGGCGAAGGCGTCCACGCGCATGCCGAGCGCTTCAAAGCCGAAGGTGATGATTACAACTCGATCCTGGTTCAGGCGCTGGGCGACCGGTTGGCGGAGAGCTTCGCCGAGCGGCTGCATCAGCGAGTGCGACGGGAGCTGTGGGGCTATGCGCCGGAGGAGGACCTCGACAACGCCGCGCTGATCAAGGAGGCCTATCGCGGCGTCCGCCCGGCTCCGGGCTATCCGGCCTGTCCCGATCACCGCCAAAAGCGGACCCTCTTCGCGCTGCTGGAGGCGGAGAGCCATACGGGCCTGACGCTGACGGAGAGCTGCGCCATGTGGCCGGCGGCGGCGGTTTCGGGCTTTTATTTCAGCCATCCGCAGAGCGCCTATTTCGGGGTGGGACGGATCGGCAAAGACCAGGCCGAGGATCTCGCCGCGCGCGAGGGCGCGGCGCTGCGCGAGATAGAAACCTGGCTCGCGCCCAATCTCGGCTACGCGGCTTAGCCCCTCGACCATCCGCGCCCGACGCGCCGTTTCAGGAGAGCGGGCGCCCCCAAGGGCCATCGAGGCCCTTGGAGCCGCTTGGGCGCCATCGTCGCGCCGAGCGCGCCGCGGCCTTGGCGGGCCTCGCGCTCGCACGACGCTTAAAGACCCTCACGGGCGCCGCCCGCTGCGCGATCACAGGGGTCTCTCGGCGTCTCAGGCCTCGCGCCGCGCGCATGGCCGCCATGCGAAAAACCCCTCTCCTCCACACCTGGCGCGCGATCCATATCCGGCTCACCACATATTACACATGTTGATGAGGAGAGCGGAGATGGCTGGGCGAGAGGCGGCTGGGCGAGAGGCGGCTCGGCAGGCGAAGGCGGAGGCGAGCGAAGGATTGGGGACGATGATCTATCGCGGGCTCCGCGTCGCGCTGGAGCGGCGGAGCGCTTATCGCAAAACGGTCGACGAGCTGCGCGGCCTCGATCCGCGCCTTCTGCGCGATATCGGCGTCGAGCCGCAGGACATCGAGCGCGTGGCCGGTCGCGCCGCCTCGGGCGAAGCGCGCCGCAGGCTCTGATCGGCGGCGCCTGTTCGGTCGCGCGGGCAGGTCCGGTTTGGTTTGGCGGCGTGAGCGAGCGCTGCGCGGCTTTGTCCTCCGACAGAGCCGCAAGACGTTCATTTTGCGCATCATTCGAACTTTTTGGCGCTCTTGCGTCCCATAATCGGTCTCTCGGCGGCCGCTCGCCATGAGACGCGCCGGCGCCGCGGTTGGCGCGCGCGGCCGGCTCGCTTAACGCTGAGCCTTGGTCCGCGCCCGTAGGTCTCGTTCGAGCCCCGCGCCGCGCGCGGCGGGGGAGGCGCGGGGCATGGCGAAGAAGCAGCGCAGCGACACAACGGATAAGGTCCGGGAAGAGCGGGCGAAATTGAGCGCGAGCTTCCTGAGCTCGATCGGCGTCGGCGTCATTGTGATCGGCGTGGCGCGGCCTGTGTTGGATCCGCGTTTCGCAAAAGAGAGAGTTTCCTCACAAGACGCCTCGTTTGACTTGCTCGTCATCGCTATATCAATGGCGGTAGGGGTAGTTTGCCACTTGGTCGCGCGGAGCCTGTTGCAGGGGATGGCGCGGCGAAGGCGAAGCCAGAAGCGCGGCTCGGAGCCGCGCGCGACGGAAGAAGGAGCGATGCGATGACGACGGAAATGATCGGCGTGGTCTCGCTGGCGATGGTGATGGGCGTCGCCGTGCTGGTTGGCGCGGTGTCGTATATGAACGATCGCCCGCGCGCCGATGATGAGGACGACCGCGAGGAAGCCTGACGGCGCGCAGGGGTGCTTTAGAGAGCCTGGCCCATGCGGAACGGCCAGGCTCTCAGGGTAACTGCCAGGCTCTCAGGGTGTTGTGGGGAGACGGTGAGTGGAGGCGACGCCGGAGAACGCGCTCATCGACGCGGCGGATGACGGGGCTGGCCGGGCCCTCGGCCAGAGGACGCGTCGCGCCGGCGCCCTTAAGAACGGAGCGGTGGAGAGCGCTGCGGTCGAGGAGAAATTGCGTCTTGAGGGGGTCAGCCGACGGTTCGGCGGCAAGACCGCCGTGGTGCGGCTCGATCTGACGGTGAATTCCGGCGAAGTGGTGTGCCTTCTCGGCCCCTCTGGGTGCGGCAAATCAACGACGTTGCGCATCGCCGCGGGGGTCGAGCGCCAGGATGGGGGCTCGGTGCTGGTCTCAGGCCGCGTCGTCTCGGACGAAAGGCGCCACGCGCCGCCGGAGCAGCGCTCGCTTGGTCTGATGTTTCAAGATTTCGCACTGTTTCCGCATCTGACGGCGCTCGAAAACGTCGCGTTCGGCTTGCGCGATCTCTCCGCGGCGGAACGACGCGCGCGGGCGGAGCGGGAGCTGGCGCGCGTCGGCTTGGCGGCGTCGGCCGCCGCCTATCCGCATCAGCTTTCCGGCGGCGAGCAGCAGCGCGTGGCGCTGGCGCGGGCGATCGCGCCGAAGCCGAGCGTGCTGCTGATGGATGAGCCGTTCTCCTCGCTCGATCATCGCTTGCGCGACGCGGTGCGCGACGAGGCGCTCTCGCTGCTGAAGGAAGACGGCGCCGGCGTGCTCTTAGTGACGCATGACCCGGAGGAGGCGATGCGGATGTCTGACCGCATCGCGCTGATGCGAGACGGCCGCGTGGTGCAGAGCGGCGCGCCTTACACCGTCTACAATCATCCGGTGGATCTGCGCGCGGCGGCGTTTTTCTCGGATGTGAATGTGATCCACGGCGTTGTTCGCGCTCAGCAGACCGAGACGCCGTTCGGCCGTTTCTTCGCGCCGGGCATGAAAGACGGCGTGCAGGTTGAAGTGATCGTGCGGCCGCAGCATCTGAAGATTGATATCGGTCCGCGCGCGCCGCGGGAAAGCGCGGAGGCGGGCGCCGCGGCGCGCGGGCGCGTGGTGCGCGCGCGGTTCATGGGCGGTCATAGTCTGATCGAGACGCTGATGGAGCATGACGGCTCGGTGTTGACGGCGCTGATGCCGGGCGCCTTCTTGCCGGAGGCGGGCTCGCCGCTCTGGCTGTCGCTGCGCCGGGACAGGTGCTTTTTGTTTCCGAGCGCGGTTCAAGACGCGGTGGCGGAGCCTTACTTCAACCGTCCAAGCGCTGAGAGCGACGTGGCGCGCAGCGCGCCAGAGGGTTGAGCGGCCGGGAGAATGCGCGGCGCGCGCCGGGAGGGGCGCCGCC
>JBCBCG010000183.1:0-8779 GCA_038530925.1 Pseudomonadota bacterium | reverse complement strand
CCTGCGCCTCGGCGCCGCTCAAGCTTGGGCGACGGTCCACAAACGACCATAAGTCTCGACGGCGACTTGGCGCAGGCGACCGCTTCGAGCGCGGCCGGCGGGCATGTCCTCGCTGGTCGCGCCTATCTCGGCATCGCCGGAGTTTGGCCGTCTCGGGGCCTGACGCCGTTTGAAAGATCGTCGCTCGCCCGCATCCAGCCGGTTTTGTGGGCGAAGCCCGCCGGCGCCGTAAGCCGCCGCGACAAGCAAGATGGCGCCGCTGGCCACGATTGACGCCGCTCGGCAACGGCGCTCGGCCTCTCGAAGGCCGAGCGTCGCCGTCCGGCCTTCGTCCGCTTCCTCAACGACGCGGAGCGCAACGTCTCGGCGGGCGGAGCGATCGCGGGCGACCATACCCCTGATTCTGAAGCGCAAGCGGCCGCGAAAAAGCGTCTGTCGTTCGATCGTTGATGTTCAGGAGGCCATCGATCGATCCGTCGCCATGCCTTCGCCACGAGGAATGACGTCCCAGAGGCGCTCCAGGGCGCGAAAGCGGCTGTCGGCGCCCTGGAGGGCGGCGTCCTGGAGATCGGCGTCCTTGAGATCGGCGTCCTTGAGATCGGCGTCCTGGAGGGCGGCATGCTGGAGGGCGGCATGCTGGAGAACGCCGAAAAAGCTGAACCAGGCGCGTGCGTCGCAGCGTTAGCGCGGCGGCGGCCGAAAGATCCGCCGGTTCGCCTCGGCGCGGTCGAGCGCTCGAAACCGCTGTCGGATCCGCAGCGCCTCCGCGCGGGTCAGGGATGGGCTGGCGAGACGGGTCTGGAGCCGACGGCGCTCCAGCGCATCCGAGAAGCTCTGCGTCTCGGCCGCGCGCAGACGGCGCCCTTCGGCCAGCCCGCGCCGCGTCGGCGCAAGCCCCTCGCATCCTAACGGCGCCCGCGCGCCGGCCCGTCCGCTCAGCCGCGCCGCGGCGGCGCGGCACCGCGCGAAGCGTTCGGCCGAGGCGCCGGTGCGGCCGGGGCTGATAAGCCGCTCGCGCCGCGCCGCCGCGCGCGCAGCGGGATCAACCGCGCGCGGCGAGGCTGCGCGGGCCGCGCCGCCGGCGACGAACCGCCCAGCGCCGTAGCCGATCGCGTACGCGCCCGCGGGATCTGCGCATTCGGCGGCGGCGGCGACCGCTCGGCGCGGCGCTCCGGCGAGCCCATCGGCGTAGCCGTCATCGCGCTGCGCCTGGCACGCGCCGGACGCGGCGCTCGCCGGGCTCGAGAGGGCGCCGCCGAGCAGCACTGCCGAGACGGCGAGGAGCCGCATCGCCGCGCGACCCGCCGCAGCGTCGCCGCGCCCGCTTTCGCCGCGCGGCCGTTGAGGATAGCGCTGTTTCATGACCCACCTCTCGTCCTTTCCGGCGCTCCGGCGCCGCGGCGACGGCGCGGGCGCCGTCAAGGGCGGGGCCCGCGCTCTCGCTCCGCCGACCTCAGCAGCGTCGCTCAAAACCGCGGCGGCCTTAGGGCGGGCGCTGTCGATCGGCGCGCTCGGCGGCGGGGCGGCGTATGGGCTCGGCGTTCCGCTTCCCTTCATGCTAGGCTCGCTCTTCGCTGTGATGGCCGCGAGCCTTCTCGGCGCGCGCGTCGCCGTGCCGAACCGACTGCGCGCCGCGTTTCTGGTGCTGCTCGGCTTGTTTCTGGGCGAGGCCTTCAGCGCGCCGGGCGCCGCGCCCTCCGCGGAGATGGCGCTCACCTTGAGCCTCGCCGCGCTCTACGCGCCGCTTGGCGCCTGGATTGGCTACGCCGTCTATACGCGCTGCGCCCGGATCGAGCCGCGCACCGCGCTGTTCTGCGCCATCCCGGGCGGTCTCTCGGCGGTGATCTTGACGGCGGAGGCGGTCGGCGCCGATGAGCGGCGCGTCGCGCTGGCGCAGAGCCTGCGCATCGCCCTCGTGGTGATGGCCGCGCCGGCGCTGGTGTTCGGGGTGATGGGCGGCGCCGCGCCGAGCCTCGCGCCTGCGCCGCCGCCGCTGGTCAACGGCGTGGAGCTGGCCTGGCTTCTCGGCGGCGCGGCGCTCGGCGCGCTGGCGCTGCGCGCGCTCGGCGCCCCGCTGCCCGCCTTGATGGGACCGTTGCTGGCCAGCGCCGCGCTGCGATTGGCCGGCGTCGTCGAGGGCGCTTTGCCGTTCTGGCTGGTCGAGACGGCGCTGGTCGTCACCGGCGCCTCGATCGGCGCGCGCTTCGCCGGCGCCGACCTCTCGCAACTCAAAGCTCTCACGAGATGGACCGTCGCCAGCACCGCGCTGCTGACCGCGCTCTCGGTGCTGCTGGCGCTGGGCGTCGCCGCTGCGACAGAGGCCAGTTTTCTCGCGGCGCTGCTCGCCTTCGCGCCGGGAGGCGTCGTGGAGATGTGCCTGATCGCGCTCGCGCTCGACGCCGATCCGGCCTTCGTCGCCGCGCATCACATGGCGCGCATCGGCGTCATTTTGCTGAGCGCGCCGCTGCTCGCGCATCGCCTGCGCGCCCGCCGCGGCGCTTGAGCCGCCTCGCGCTTATTGACCTCCGCGCGGCGCTCACCCATACGAGTTCTTCGGTGGCTTGCGGCCCCGCGGGTGTGGCGGAATTGGTAGACGCGCCGGATTCAAAATCCGGTTCTGGTGACAGAGTGTCGGTTCGAGTCCGACCACCCGCACCACATTTTCCGTTATGCGTGTTCGCCCTTGAGCGCTGCTCGGCTTCGGAGATCGGCGCATAACCTTGTGTCTCGTCGCTTGGCGATGCGCGTCTGAGCGCAAAGGCGGCGCGTCTTTCTTGGATCGAGTTCTGTTCTCCTGTCGCAGCGGTTGACGGCGGATTCGCCGCGGGTGGCGGGCGGCGCGTCTTGACGCGCTGGGCGATTCCGCATGGTGTCGTGCGGCGCGCGACGTTGCGGTGGTTTGTCGCGCTTTGTTTCGCCGCGGAGCGCGCTCAAAACTGGGGAAAGGAAGAGATCATGATGCGAGGAATGGTCGTGCTCGCCGCGGGGGCGGCGTTGATGGTGTCCGGATGCGGTCAGACCGTTGGGGATCGCGGGCTGTCGGGCGCCGGGATCGGCGCCGGCGCTGGCGCGGTGGTCGGCGCGGTGACGGGCTTGTCGATTCTTGAAGGTGTTGCGCTTGGCGCTGTTGCGGGCGGCTTGGCGGGCGCTCTGACGGACTCCGAGTTCTTGAATCTCGGCGACCCGATTTGGGCGACGAACAGCCAGGACGCCAATCAAGCGGCGACCGCGCGCATACAGGCGGGTCTTTCGCGCCTCGGCTATAATCCCGGCCCGGTCGACGGCGTGAAGGGCGCCCGCACCAGCAGGGCGATCCGCGCCTACCAGCGCGATAATGCGCTTCTGGTCGATGGCCGCGCGACCTTTGAGCTCGCTGAGCATATCGACGGCCAGCTCCGCGGCTGAGGCCGTTCGACCGCGCGTCTTGAGAGGGCGGCGGCGCCGAATGGGCCGGCCGCCGCCGCCGCTCGGAACGCGGCTGCTGCGCGACCTCCTTCCGGCGAGACGCGTCTTCTTCGGCCGCGGCGCCGCGGCGTCGAAGGAGATTGCGCCAAGCGCCAAGCGGCGGAGTTGGTTTCGCGATCCCAGTGGGCTTCGAAGAAGGTTGCATCGCCGATCGTCGCCACGTCGACAGAGACAAGCGACGCTCCGCTTTGCGCGCCGCGCGCATCGCCGACGGCGCGGCGCAACGCGCTTCGGGCTGAACCGAACCGCGTCGTGGCGCCTTGTTCTCGCGCCGTCGCCGTTCATACTGCGCTGCAGCACTGGCGCCGGATGAGGTGAGCGTGACGGGCAGCTTGAAGATCGCCGTTGTCGAGCCCGATCGCGACCGGGCGATGCTTATCGTCGACGGCTTGCGCGAGGCCGGCGATTACGAGGTCGCTGTCGTGGGCGACGCGGCGGCGTTGGCGCGCAAGATCGCCGAGCTTGCGCCGGATTTGGTGCTGATCGACCTCGAGAACCCGAGCCGCGACACGCTGGAGGAGCTCGCCACCGCCTCGACGCCGTTGGAGCGGCCGGTGGCGATGTTCGTCGATCGCAGCGAAGACGCGCTGACCAAAGCCGCGATCGAGGCGGGGGTGAGCGCCTATGTCGTCGATGGGCTGAAGAAAGAGCGGATCAAGCCGATCCTCGACGCGGCGATCACGCGCTTCAACATGGTCAGCCGCATCCGCAAGGAGTTGGACGCGACCAAAGCCGCTTTGGCGGAGCGCAAAATGATCGACCGCGCCAAGGGCGTTTTGATGAGCGCGCGCGGCCTGAGCGAGGACGAGGCTTATTCGCTGCTGCGCAAGACGGCGATGGATCAGGGCAAGCGGATCGCGGAGGTCGCGAGCGCGCTCGTCACCGCGGCGGAGCTGCTGAAATGAGCCTCTCCGCGATTGAATGCGGTTTTATTCCTTTGGTGGACAGCGCGCCGCTGGTCGTCGCGCGGGAGCTTGGCTTCGCTGCGGAGGAGGGGCTGGATCTGCGCCTTCACAAAGAGCGGTCGTGGTCGGCGCTGCGCGACAAGCTTGCTTTCGGACGGCTGGACGCCGCCCATATGCTGGCGCCGGCGCCGGTGGCGATGTCGATGGGGCTGGGCGGCATGCCGATGCGCATCGACGCGCTCAGCGTTCTGTCGATCAACGGCGATGTGGTGTGCGTCTCGCCTGAGCTTGCGTCGAAGATGCGCGACAACGGCTTGCCGCCGGATCTGCTCGCCGCCGAAGGGATCGGACGCAGTCTGATCGCCGCGGCGCCCCGGCCGCTGAAGATCGGCGTGCCCTTCCCGTTCTCGATGCATGCTGAGCTTCTCTATTATTGGTTCGGCGCGCTCGGCCTCGCCGCGCCGCAGGAGCTCGTGGTGCGCACGGTGCCGCCGCCCTTGATGGGCGAAGCGATGGCGGCGGGCGAGATCGACGCCTTTTGCGTCGGCGAGCCCTGGGGCTCGGTCGCCGTGTCCAAGGGCGTGGCGGAGCTGGTGATGCCCGCTTGCGCGATTTGGGCCTTCGCGCCGGAGAAAGTGCTGGCGGTGCGCCACGACTGGGTGGGCGAGCGGCCGGATGCGGCCGAGGCGCTGATGCGGGCGGTCTGGCGCGCAGGGCGTTGGCTCGCCGAGCCGGGCAACGCGATGACGGCGGCGGAGTTCCTTTCCCGCGCGGCGTATCTCGACATCGGCTCTTATGCGATCGAGCGCACGCTGGCGGGACGCGTCGTCGTCTCCGAGAGCGGCGAGGAGCGCGCGGCGCCGCGCCTGATCGCGTTCTTCGATGGCGCGGCGACCTTCCCCTGGCGCAGCCAAGCGGTGTGGATCGCGACGCGGCTGGCGGAGCGCAACGGGCTCGATCGGGCCGAGGCGGCGCGGGCCGGACGAAGCTGTTTCCGCAGCGATCTTTATCGCGCGCATCTCGGGCCGATCGGCGCGGATCTGCCGATGTCGTCCGAGAAGCTCGAGGGCTCTCTGACAGAGCGCACGCGCGTCGCCTCCTCCACCGGAGAGATGATGCTGGGGCCGGATCGCTTCTTTGATGGGCGCGTGTTTGATCCGGAGACGGCGTCGGGCGCGCGTTCTGATTAAGATGTAGGCACTCTGGGCGATGTGCCGCCGCCGCGAACTTTCCGCTTGATGCTGCGGCGCACGCCTGTATGGTCGACGATGTTCGGGCAAGGGCGTCCGATCCACCATCACCCAATTGTCTGGGTTTCGAGCAAAGCCGCTCGCTGAACCGCGCCGATGGCGTGGGAATGCGTTGCGGCTTTTTTTGTTTTTGTCTCGGGCCTCGGTTCGGGACCGATCGGGGGAGATCTCGATGAATCTAAAGACCGTGCTTCTGGCGGGCGCCGTCGCGTTTGCGACTGTCACATCCGCTGCGGCCGAGATGTTGGATGTCGAGAAAGACGAGTTGAAGTTCGGCTTCATCAAGCTGACCGACATGGCGCCGTTGGCGGTGGCCTATGAGCGAGGGTATTTCGAAGACGAGGGCCTCTTCGTTACGCTGGAGGCGCAGGCGAATTGGAAGGTGTTGCTGGACGGCGTGATCGACGGGCAGCTCGACGGCGCGCATATGCTGGCCGGCCAGCCGCTGGCGGCGACGATCGGCTTCGGCACCGAGGCGCATATCATCACGCCTTTCTCGATGGATCTGAACGGCAATGGCATCACCGTCTCCAACGAGATCTGGGAGGAGATGAAGCAATACGTGCCTCATGACGAGGCGGGCAAGCCGATCCACCCGATTTCGGCCGCGGCGCTGAAGCCGGTGGTCGAGCGCATCCGATCCGAGGGCAAGCCCTTCAACATGGGCATGGTGTTCCCGGTCTCGACCCACAATTACGAGCTGCGCTACTGGCTCGCCGCGGGCGGCCTGAAGCCGGGCTATTACTCGCCGGAGAACATCACCGGTCAGATCGACGCGGATGTGCTTCTCTCCGTGACGCCGCCGCCGCAGATGCCGGCGACGCTTGAGGCGGGCACGATCTACGGCTATTGCGTCGGCGAGCCGTGGAACCAGCAAGCTGTGTTCAAAGGCATCGGCGTGCCGGTGATCACCGACTACCAGATCTGGAAGAACAACCCGGAGAAAGTGTTCGGCATCACCAAAGAATTCGCTGAAGAGAACCCGAACACAACGCTGGCGATCGTCAAAGCGCTGATCCGCGCCGCGATCTGGCTGGATGAGAACGACAACGCCAATCGTCCGGAAGCGGTGGAGATCCTGAGCCGTCCTGAGTATGTGGGCGCGGATTACGACGTGATCGCCAACTCGATGACCGGCACCTTCGAGTTCGAGAAGGGCGATAAGCGGGAGATCCCGGACTTCAACGTGTTCTTCCGCTACTACGCGACTTATCCGTATTACTCGGACGCGGTGTGGTATCTGTCGCAGATGCGCCGTTGGGGTCAGATCTCCGAGCAAAAGCCGGATAGCTGGTATGACGAAGTCGCTCAGAAGGTCTATCGCCCGGACATCTATCTGCAGGCGGCGCGGCTGCTCGTGGATGAGGGCCTCGCCAATGAAGAGGACTTTCCTTGGGACACGAGCGGTTATCGCGATCCGCAAGGCGAGTTCATTGACGGCGTCACCTTCGATGGCCGCGCGCCGAACGCGTATCTCGAGCAGTTCCCGATCGGGCTGAAGGGCGACCAAACCGTCGTCGGCGCCGAGGTTCAAGGCTGAGGCTGCGCCTCGAGGCCAAGTCGAGGTCGAGCGCGGCCTCGTGATCAAGGGCCTCGCCTGAAAGAAGGCGAGGCCTCTTCCCAACAAGACGAAGCAGAGAGCTGTCGCCGAGGGCGGCGACGGCGCAGAGCGGCGGAGCGATCGCCGCAGCGTGCTCGCGCGGCGCTGATCGCGGCGGTCGGGCGAGCGAAAGACGGCGCGGCACATTCCGAGAGGCTTTTATGGCGACGGCGAGCGACATCAACATTGCGCCTGACGCGGCGCGCGAGGCGCGCAAAGCGCGGACCTTCACGCGGATCAACAAGGCCGATCCCTGGTTCAAGATCTTCGGCGTCAGCTTCGTGACGCCGGTGCTCCGAGCCGCCGCGGGCGACAATCCGCGGGCGCAGATGAAAGAGATCTGGCGTCTGCTGGTGGTGCCGGTGTTGGCGATCATCGCCTTCTTGGCGCTGTGGGCGCAAACCGCGCCGATGGTTCAAACCTCGCTCGGCGCGATCCCGGGCCCCGCGCAGGTGTGGGAGCAGGTCGGCAATCTGCATCAAGGCTATCTGCGCGAGCAGGATCGCGCGGCGGCGTTTTACGAGCGGCAAGAGGTTCGGAACGCGAAGCTCATCGAACAAGGCCGCGAAGACCGTGTGAAATGGCGCGATTACACCGGCAAGCCCACTTATTACGACCAGATCTGGACCTCGATCCAAACGGTCTTCTTCGGCTTTTTGATCGCCACGGTGATCGCCGTGCCGCTCGGCGTGCTTTGCGGCCTCTCGCCGATCGCCAGCGCCGCCTTCAACCCGCTGATCCAGATTTTCAAACCGGTCTCGCCGCTCGCCTGGCTGCCGATCGTCACGATGGTGGTCTCGGCGGTCTATGTGACGAATGACGGCTGGTTCTCGAAGTCGTTCCTGAACTCCGCGATCACGGTGACGTTGTGCTCGCTCTGGCCGACGCTGATCAACACGGCGCATGGCGTCTCCGCGATCGACAAAGATCTCGTGAATGTGAGCCGCGTGCTGAAGATGAGCACCTGGACCAAGATCACCAAACTGGTGCTGCCATCCGCGCTGCCGCTGATCTTCACCGGTCTGCGCCTGTCGCTGGGCGTGGGCTGGATGGTGCTGATCGCCGCGGAGATGCTGGCGCAGAACCCGGGCCTTGGAAAATTCGTTTGGGACGAGTTCCAGAATGGCTCCAGCCAGTCGCTGGCGCGGATCATGGTGGCGGTGTTCACCATTGGCCTCATCGGCTTCCTGCTCGACCGGATGATGTATGCGATCCAGTCGATGTTCACCCATGCGGCGACGCGCTGAGGAGGCTCCGATGGCGGTTCTTGAACTCAAAGGCGTCTCCAAAGGTTTTGGCGACGGCGCCAGCCGGCACGAGGTGCTGAAGGCGATCGATCTCAGCGTGAAGGACGGCGAGTTCGTCGCCATCCTCGGCTTCTCGGGCACGGGCAAGACCACGCTGATCAACATGCTGGCGGGGCTGGAGACGCCGGACCGCGGCGAGGCTCTGTTCCGCGGCGCGCCCATCGTGGGGCCCGGGCCGGAGCGTGGGCTGGTGTTCCAGTCTTATTCGCTGATGCCATGGCTGACTGTGAAAGGAAATGTGGCGCTGGCGGT
>JBCBCG010000182.1:0-8835 GCA_038530925.1 Pseudomonadota bacterium | reverse complement strand
GCCAGCGCTTCGCCCAATGATGGAGACGCCGCGGCGCGGCGCTCGCCCGCCTTCGACGCCGGCGACCGCCATCCTCGAAGCGCGCTTGCGCCGCGGCGCAGTCGAGCCCCGCAGCCTCAGGCGGCGGCGCCAAACCGGCGACAAGCGCCGTGGCCGGACGATCGCCCCGGTTCACAAGCTCGAAGCGCGCCGAGAAGCGGTCGCCGGCGTCGAAGGCGGGCGAGCGCCGCGCCGCGGCGTCTCCATCATTGGGCGAAGCGCTGGCGGAGACGCTGAGAAGGCGCGTCTCCAAAAGCGGTCCGGTGATGCGAAACGCGCTCACGCCGAGCGGCCGCGCCAGCGGCGCCGCCGGGCCTTCGAGAAAGGCGCCGTCCGCCTCCGCCACGGCGCGCTCGAAAATCGCGGCGAGGCGCGGCCGGCGCCAGGCGCGGCGCGCCGTCTCCGGCGCCGCCGATGGCGCATCTTCGATGACGCCGGCCACATCGAGAAGCACCGTCCGCGCCGCATCGGACGCTCCATCATCCACAACGCAATCGCCGAGCGGCCATTCAAGGCGCAAAGGGGGAGCCGCCTCCGCCACGCGTCCCGCGCCATCCCCTGCTCCCGCGCTCTCGCCCGGTCCCGCGCTCTGTCCTGAAGACGCCGCATCGCCCGTGACGATCGCCGCGTCGCCGCGCGCGCCTTTACAGCTCAACGCCGCGCCGAGGCGCAGCGAGCGCGGCTCGGCGTCGCTGAGCGCGCGCGGCAGCTCGAGCGCGATCCGCGCCTCAGGATGCCGCCCCGGCGGCAAGCGCAAGATGAGGCGATGCTCGACCTCCGCGCCATGGGTCGCCTCGCGCGAGACCTCCGGCGCGCCGAGCCGCCCCGCCCCTTCCGGGCGGCGCACATGGCTGAGCGCCAAGGCGCCGCCGATATCGGGAAGGGTGAGGACCCGCGTTCCGGCGGCGAGCGAGCGGCGATCCGTCTCCTCCTCCGCAAAGCCGCGCGCGCCGTATTGCGCCTCGAAGACGAGCTCGAGGCGCGCGCCGGGTTCTGCGTCCGGCGCGATGCGCAAAGCCACGGGCCAGCCGGTGCGCAGCCCCGGCTCGAGCCGCGCGGCGTCGGCCGGCACGGCGCCGGCGCTTTGTTGCGGCGCGCGTAGCCAGCGCAGCCAAACGATGCCGTCGCCGCGCTCGATCACCGCGGTCTCCGCTTCGTCCGGCTCGTCGATCCGGCCGTCGAGATCATTGTCCAGCCCATCGCTCAGCAAAGGCTCGATTGAGACGCTGGGCGGCACGCCGAGGCGCGCCCAATCAAGGAAGGCCGGCCCGCCGCCGCCATTGGCCAGGGTGAGCACGCCGGAAATCGTCCGCCCAGCGCGCGCGGGGATCGGCGCGCGCGCATCGCGGCGCCGCGCCTCAACAGGATCAGAGGTCTGATCGGGATCTCGCGCCTCGCCGAGGCCCTGCGCCTGATCCGCGCCTTGAGCGTCGTCAGCGTCGGCGGCGGCGATTTCGAAGGCGAGCGTGAGGTCTGGTTTGCGGAATTGGCGCGTCAACGGCGCCGCGCGCGTCGCGCCCTCCGCCGCGCCTTCAAGCCCATATGTCGCGCCATGCAAGCCGAACACCGCCTCGGCCTCGATGCTGACCGCCGCCGCCGCCGCCGGCGCGGCGCCGGGACGCTGCGGCGCGGTGTCGGGATCGACGGCGACCGCCGTCACCCGCCCTTCGAACCGGCCCGAGCCGGTGATGGCCTCGAGGCCCCAGAGCGCTTGATTGCGGCCGGGTTGGAGCGCCGCGGTCAGCGGCTCGCCGTCAAGCGCGCCTTCGGCGCCGAGCAGCGACAGCGCCTCGGGCAGCGTTTGAAAAAGGCTCGCCTCGGCGATCTCGGCGCGGCCCGCGCCCCACCATTCGGCGGTCAGCGTCACCGCGACGCGCTCGCCCAGATCGATCGGAGCGGCGCCCCGCGGCGCCCAGGCGCCGCCGCCGCCCTCCCGCTCAAGCGCTTGGGTCAATCGAAAGCCCACCGCCCCGCCCTCGGCGGTCGCAGCGGTGATCGGGCGTTCGTCCGCCGCGGCGGCGCCGGTGAAGGCCTGCGCGCTCAGCCGGATCGCGAATGTCGGCGCGTCCTCGGGCGCCGCGCTCCCGGGCGCGGGCGGCCCGGCGGCGACGCCCGCCGTCACGTCGAACTCGAAGGACACGGCGCCGCCAGGGCGCGCGGCGTCCGGCGCCCGGCACAGGAAGACGCGCCGCGCCGCAGGGTCGCGCCGGCACAGATCCGGCGCCGGGATCGCATCGACCCACGCCGCCCCAAGCTCAAGCCGCGCCGCGACGCCCGCCGCAGCCTCCTCGCCGTCATTCGCGATGATCGCGCGGAAGCGGCGCACATCGCCGGGTCCGGAGACGATCGGCTCGTCCAGCGGGATCAGCCGCGCCGACAGTGAAGACTGCCGCGGCGTCACCTCGATGCGCGCGGCGCGGGAGCGGAAGGCCTCGCCGCAACCGCTCTCAAAAGCGAGGCGGGCGGAGAGCCAATCGGTCTCAAGCACGGTCGCGCTGATCCGGCGCACGGGCAGGCGCAGCTGAACGAAACCGCCATCGCCCAAAGTCGCCTCACCGCCGGCGGCGTCTTGCAACGCGAAGGCGTAAGTCCCATCGCGCGCCAGCGCCGCATCGGGATCCGCCGTCGCCAACACCGCCGCCGCCACGCCGGCGTCGGTCGAAAAAACGCCAAGCGGCTGATCGGGGTCGAGCCCATAGCCGTCGGGCAGCGTCACGAGCAGCCGCGGCGCGAAGGCGGGCGGGCCTTCATTGCGGAGCCGCGCGGTGACGACGGCGCGGTCGCCCGGGCGCGCGGCGCCGTCGGCGCTGATCATATCGATGTCGAGCGTCACCGCGTTCGCATCCGGCGCGAGAAGAAGCCGCGCGGAGCCGACGCCGGCGCCGAGCTCGCTCAGCGCCGCCGCCGCGCCCTCCTCAGGCGCCGAGCAGCCCCAGCTCGGCCGCGCCACCAAGGCGCGCGGCGCGCAGGAGGAGCCGACCCGCTCGCGAAACGAGGTGCTGCGCCGCCCGCCGGAGGCGACGCCGTCGAGCGTCAAGACGCGCGTCTCAAGCGCCGCAGGCTCGCCCACCGCCGTGATCAAGGCGCGCGCGACCTGCGCCGAGGCCTCGCCCGTATTCTGGAGCACGACGCGCCATTCGATCTCATCGCCTGGCGCCGCCGCGACCGTCGGCGCGAAACCGCCGCCCCGGCTGGCGTTCCGCCCTTCGAGCCGGGCCGAGAGCCGCGGCCGCGCCAGGGGAAGCCGCGCGAGGCGCAGCGGCGCGGAGGCGGCGCGCCCGCAGAGATCGCGGGCGTTCGCCGACAATTCCAGCGCCGCCTCAGGCCCGAAACTATCCCCAAACGCCTCGCCAAGCGCCGCGTTCCAGCGCACCAGCACCCGATCCCCGCCGCCGCCCGCCGGCCCGAGCCGCGCCAGAGCCGGGATCTGCGCGCTGGAGAAGATCAACGGATCGCCGGGCGCGCCGGAGCCGAGCGGCGGGTCGACATCCGTCCAAGTCGCGCCGCCATCGGCGCTCACTTCGATGAAGCGCCGCGCGCCCTCCGGCGCGCCTCCGAGCGGCGTGAAGCGCATGCGCCCCTCGCCGAGCGGCGGCGTCACATAGATGCGCGCGTCCGAGAGCGGCGTGTCGAGATCGTTGCGCAGCTCGATCACTTGTTGGTTCGACGCGCAAAGGCCCGCCGGCGCGAGGCTCAGGAGGCCGATCTTCAGGCCAAGCTCGCGCTCGCTTTCGAGCAGACAGCGCGGCGCGCCGCTGGGCTCGCGCCCTTGGGCGGCGGCCTCCCGAGGCGCGCCGACGGCGGCGACGCTGAGCGCGAGAAGCGCGGCGGCCAGCGAAGAGGCGCCTGACGAGCCGCGCCGCGCGCGCGGCGCGGCCTGTTGCTGCGATCGGGGCACGGCGCTCTCCTCTTGCGCTTATCCTCAGGCTTGGCGTTCGCCCGCCGCGGGTCTCACCCGCCGGGTTACGCAAGCCGCGCGGCGCTGGCAATCCGGAGCGCGCGCTCCGCGCGCATCGGCCTGGCCCGCCCCTCCCGGGCTCCGCGCCTGCGTCATATCGACGGGCGATGCTTGCCGCGGCGCGCGCAGCGGTTAGGCTCCCGCGCCGAAAGCAAGCGTTGGGATCGCCGCCGCGCCGCCGTAAGACATCAGCTTGTTCAGTTAGAGAGTTTGCTCCGCTGGAGAGTCTTGCTCAGCTAGAGGGTCTTGGTCAGCTAGAGGGTCTTGGTCAGCTAGAGGGTCTTGGTCAGCTAGAGAGTCTTGGTCAGCTAGAGAGTCTTGGTCAGCGCGATCTTGGCGAGAGACGTCCTGGGATGAGAGGAGCGGATGAGAGGAGCGAACGCGTGAGCCTATCCTCGCCGCCGCGCGCCGAACCGAAAGACGCGCGGGCTAAGATCGAGATCATCGGCGCGGGCGTGATCGGCCTGACAGCGGCGACGCGCGCGCTCGCGCGCGGAGCGGCCGTGCGCCTGATAGCCGCGAGCGACGGGATCGACGCGAATTGCTGCTCCTGGTGGGCGGGCGGCATGCTCGCGCCCGATTGCGAGATGGAGACCGCCGAGCCGCTGATCGGCGCGCTGGGGCGCGAGAGCATGGCGTACTGGGCCGAACACGCCGCGCCGCCTGCGGCCGAGACCGGCACGCTCGTCGTCGCGCCGCCGCGGGACGCGCCCGAGCTGCGCCGCTTCGCCCGCCGCACCTCCGGCGGGCGGATGCTCGAGCCCGAAGAAATCGCCGCGCTGGAGCCGGATCTCGAGGGCCGTTTTCTCCAAGCGCTGTTCTTTGAGACCGAAGCGCTGATGGATCCGCGGCGAACGCTCTCGGCGATGCTCGAGAGGCTGCGGCGGGGCGGCGCGGAGATCATGCTCAAGCGCCGCCTCGGGCCGGCGGAGCTTTCTCCCGACCCGGCGGAGGAGGGTTGGGCGGATCTCCGTTTCGATTGCCGCGGGCTCGCGGCGCGCGACGCCTTGGCGGATCTGCGCGGCGTGCGCGGCGAGATGCTGATCGTGCGCAGCCGCGAGATCCGCCTTTCGCGCCCCGTCAGGCTCCTGCATCCGCGCAGCCCGATCTACATCCTGCCGCGCGACGAGCATCTCTTCATGATCGGCGCGACGATGATCGAAAGCGAGGCCCGCGGCGGCGCGGCGCTCCGCTCGCTCTTGGAGCTTTCCGCGGCGGCCTGCGCGCTTCATCCGGCCTTCGCCGAGGCCGAGCTCGTTGAGATCGGCGCCGATGCGCGCCCGGCCTTTCCCGACAATCTGCCGCGCGTCCGCCGCCGCGGACGCACGCTCTATTTGAACGGCGCTTATCGCCATGGTTTCTTACTCGCTCCGGCGCTGGCGCGGCGGGCGCTTGACTGGGCGCTCGACGGCGTCGCATGCCACGCCGTTTGCGAACGCTGGGAGGATGGCGCCTGGCGCGGCGCGGAAGGCGGGCTTGAGCATGAAGATCGAGCGCATCACGATCATAGTGAACGGGGCGCCGCGTGAGACCGAGGCCGCGACGCTCGCCGGGTTGCTCGACGAGCTGCGCGCGCGGGAGGGCCTCTCGATCGAGGCTGTGGCGACGGCGGTGAACGGGGTGTTCGCGCCGGCGGCGGCGCGCGCGTCGACCCCGCTGAAGGAGCGCGACGCGGTGGAGATACTCTCGCCGCGCCAAGGCGGTTAGAAGGGGCGGGAGAGCGCGGCTGCGCGCCCCAAGCGGTGGCGAAGGATGATGGACGGATTGCTGCAACCCGAGACAGACGCCGCGCCCGACACGGCCAGCGCGGATCCGCTGACCCTTTACGGCCGCGCCATGGCCTCGCGCCTGTTGCTCGGCACGGCGCGCTACCCGTCCCCTCACATCCTCTCCGACGCGATCGCCGCATCCGGCGCGGCGATCGTAACAGTCTCGCTCCGGCGCGAGGCGATCGGGCTGAGGCGCGAGGCGGAGGGCGACGGCGCCGGCTTTTGGGACATCGTCAAGAACAGCGGCGCGGCGCTGCTGCCGAACACCGCCGGGTGCCGCACCGCGCGCGAAGCGGTCACGACGGCGCAAATGGCGCGCGAGCTGTTCGGGACCTCTTGGGTGAAGCTTGAAGTGATCGGCGGCGAGGACACGCTGCATCCGGACGTCTTTGGCCTGGTGGACGCGGCGCGGACGCTTACCAGCGAAGGGTTCGAGGTGTTTCCCTACACCACCGACGATCTCAGCGTCGCCGAGCGGCTCCTGGCGGCGGGATGCGAGGTGCTGATGCCCTGGGGCGCGCCGATCGGCACCGGGCGGGGCTTGGCCGATCCCTATGCGCTCAGGATGATGCGGGCGGCGTTTCCCGAAATCCCGCTGATCGTCGACGCCGGCCTCGGGCGCCCGAGCCACGCGGCCGAGGCGATGGAGCTTGGGCTCGACGCGGCGCTCCTCAACACCGCGGTGGCGCTGGCGGGCGATCCCGTGGAGATGGCGCGCGCCTTCGCCGGCGCGGTCGAGGCGGGCCGCCGCGCCTGGCGCGCCGATCCGATGGAGCCGCGGGATATGGCGGCGCCGTCGACGCCGATCGACGGCCTGGCGCAGTTCAACGAGCCTGGCGCTGTGGGCCCGAGCGCGCCGCGATGACGCCGCAGGCTCCGCGGGCGCGTCCTGTCGCGCCGCCGCGCTTTTATCAGATCGTCGACAGCGCGCGCTGGCTCGAGCGCTTCTTGCCGCTAGGTCTGAAATTCGCGCAGCTCCGCGTGAAGGATCAGCCAGAGGCGACGCTCCGCGCCGAGATCCGCGCGGCGGTGGATCTCTGCGCCGCGGCAGGGGCGATCCTCGTCGTCAACGACCATTGGCGCCTGGCGCTTGATTGCGGCGCCTCGTGGGTTCACCTCGGCCAAGAGGATCTCGCCGCCGCCGATCTCGCGGCGATCCGCGCCGGCGGGCTGAAGCTCGGGATCAGCACCCATGACGAGGCGGAGCTTGAGACGGCGCTGGCCGCGGCGCCCGATTACGTCGCGCTCGGACCGATCTATCCGACGATCTTGAAGAAGATGCGCTTCGCGCCCCAGGGCATCGAGCGCATCACCGCCTGGAAGCGGCGAATCGGCGCGACGCCGCTGGTGGCGATCGGCGGCTTCACCGTCGAACGCGGACTGGGCGCCTACGACGCCGGCGCCGATGTGGTCTGCGTCGTGACGGACGTGCTGCTGAACAAAGATCCAGAAGCGCGGCTGCGCGAATGGCTGGCGCTTAGCGCCGCGCCGCCGCCTCCGGGGCTGGATCTGTCGTGAGCGCGCCGATCACACCCGCCTTCGCCAAGATGATGGCGCGCTACAACCTCTGGCGATACCAGAGCCTAATCGCCGCTTCGAAGGCGATCGGGGAGGAGGCGCTGCGCGCACAGCGCGGCGCCTTTTTCGGCTCGATCCACGGAACCGTCAGTCATTTGCTCTAGGGCGACCAACTCTGGATGAGCCGCTTCGCCGATGCGCCGCCGCCCCGCGCGGGCGGGATCGCAGCGTCCGCCGCCCTGGCGCCGGAGTGAGCGGCCTTCATCGCCGAGCGCGCCGCGCGCGACGAGACGATCCGCGCCTGAGCCGACGGGCTCGACCCGGCCGCACTGAACGGCGCGCTTCGCCGACGCTCACAAGCGCTCGGCAGCGCGGTCGAGCGGCCCTTCGAGCTTTTGGTCACGCATTTTTTCAATCATCAAACGCATCATCGTGGGCAGATCCACGCCATGCTCACCGCCGCAGGCGCGCGGCATGAGCCGACGGATCTCTTTGCACGGATCTCTTTGCGACGCCGGGACTTAACGAATAGGAAGCAGGGGCCGCGCGCGCGACGCGCCGCCCTGAGCGGATGGCGAGGCGTTCATGATCACCGCGCTCTCTCTGCTCGCGATGCTCCTGATCCTCTGGCTGTTCTTCACGCAGCCGATCTGGGCGCCCCTCCTCGCCGCGCTGGCGCTTGCGCTCGGCGGGAGCGCGTTCGAAATCCTGCGGCGGCGCCTCGGCCTCTGGCGCGAACGCGCGCCGCACGCCGAGCCTCTCATCTTTCTCAATGCGAAGATGGCGGTGCGTCCCACTGTGCTCGGCCATCCGACGCCCGAAGGCTATCGCCTGGCCTGCCTCTATTTCGGCGTCGGGCTGCTTGACCGCACCGGCGTCCTCGATCACGGCTTCGCACATCAGACGCTCGACCCGATCCCGAAGAGCGCCGCCGATCCCGGTCCGATCGCCGCGCTCTGCGCCGCCCGGGCGCAGACGCTGGCCGAAGAAGCGCGCCGGTCGGATAAGACGCTGCGCCTCCTCTGGTCCGGCGGGATCGATTCGACCGCCGCCGCGACCGCTCTCCTGCGCGCGCTCCGCGACGAGCCCGAGCGGCTTGAATTCGTCTACACCGCCGCCTCGATCCGCGAATACCGCCGCTTCCATCGCCGCTTCATCCGCGCTCATCCGCGCCATCGCCGGATCAACAGCATTCACCAAGCGTTTGAAGGAGACGCGCTCCTTGTCACCGGCGAGCATGGCGACCAGCTCTTCGGCAGCGCCAAAGCGATGGACCTCCCCTTCGCCGCGCTGGGCGCCCCGTGGGAGAGCGCCTTTCCCGATGTTCTGCGCCGCGCCTTCGGCTCGCCAGAGCGCGCCGAGGCGGCGCTGCGCTATCTTGAGCCGCAATTCGCCGCCGCGCCCATCCCTCTGACGACGCTGTTCGATCTGCTTTGGTGGATGAACTTCTCTCTAAAGTGGCAAGCCGTGAGCCAGCGCATCGCGGCGAACGCGCCGCGCAATCGGTATCAAGAGATCGATGCGCGGATGCGCCATTTTTTCCGGGCGCCG
>JBCBCG010000181.1:0-8897 GCA_038530925.1 Pseudomonadota bacterium | reverse complement strand
CCTCAGCACCCGGATGGATACCCCGAAATCATCCGCAGACTCTCGTCATGAACGAGGGACCGATGGGGAGCAGGTCATTGCCCGTTGGGATTTATCAGCTGTCGAAGCGGCGTCTACGCAGAAACCCGCTGGCGTTCCATCACCCGAGAAGCGTCGTCAAGACCGCGTCAGGCGCTCCAGCGCGGCGTTGTCGGTGTAGCGCGGCTTCATCGGGGTTGCGGTGATCCAGCCTTCGGCGCAGAGGCGCGCGTCGTCTTCTGGCGCGGCGGAGAGGTTGTTTTGTTTGTGGCCGATCCAGAAATAGCGCTTGCCGAAGGGAGAGCTGCGCTCTTCCGCGCGAAAGCCGCCCTCGCGCCGGCGCCCTTGCGGCGCGAAGCGCAGTGGTTTGGCCTCCACCGCGGAGACGGCCGGGAAATTCACGTTGAAAAACAAATCCTCGTCCCACTCGGCCTCGAGCAGACGGCGCATCACGGCGGCGCCATGCCCGCGCGCCGCGTCATAAGCGATCTCATCCGGCGGAACCTCGCCATTCGGGCCGCGGCGGTAATACTGGCTGAGCGCGACGGCTTTAACGCCGTGGAGCGCGGCCTCGATCGCGCCGCCGACCGTGCCGGAATAGACCGCGTCTTCGGCGATGTTGTGCCCGCGATTGACGCCGGAGATCACCAAATCCGGCCGCGCCTCTTTCATGAAGCCGAAGAGCGCCAGCAGCACGCAATCGGCCGGCGTGCCGCGCACCGCGAAGCGCCGCTCGCCCAGCTCTTCGAACTGGACCGGCGTCGTGAAGCTGATGGCGTGGCTGACGCCGGATTGCTCGAAGGCCGGCGCCACCACCCAAACCTCAGCGGCGCCTCCGTTTTCGCGAGAGATCTCTCCAGCGATCTCCTCCGCGATCGCCTCCGCGATCGCCTCGGCCACAGCGAGCCCAGGCGCGGAGATCCCGTCGTCATTCGTCACGAGGATGCGCATCGAACTGGTCCTTCTGTTCGCCGGAACCGTGTCAGCTCAGCGCGCCGTCTGGGCCGAGCCGGCGCGCGCCGCCGAGATAAGGGCGGAGCGCTTCGGGGATGGCGACGCCGCCATCTTCTTGCTGATGGATCTCGAGGAGCGCGATCAGGCAGCGGCCGACGGCGAGGCCGGATCCGTTGAGCGTGTGCGCGAATTCCGGCTTCTGCTCCTTGCCGTCCTCGCCCTTTCGGCGGAAGCGCGCATTCATGCGCCGCGCTTGGAAATCGCCGCAATAGGAGCACGAGCTGATCTCGCGATAACGGTCCTGGCCCGGCAGCCACACCTCGATGTCGTAGGTCTTCCGCGCGCCGAACCCCATATCGCCGGCGCAGAGCGTGACGACCCGATAGGGCAGCTCCAGCGCCTGCAGTACGCTTTCGGCGCAGCCGGTCATCCGCTCGAGCTCTTCGAGCCCGTCTTCAGGCGCGGTGATCGACACCATCTCGACCTTTTCGAATTGATGCTGGCGCAGCATGCCGGTCACATCGCGTCCCGCCGATCCGGCTTCCGAGCGGAAGCAGGACGTCCACGC
The DNA here is from genome assembly GCA_038530925.1 of Pseudomonadota bacterium. Classification (GTDB taxonomy): domain Bacteria; phylum Pseudomonadota; class Alphaproteobacteria; order Rhodobacterales; family Rhodobacteraceae; genus JALEGB01. The sequence continues at coordinate 7,357 of JBCBCG010000181.1, read as the reverse complement.
GCAGTAACGCCGAGGCAAGCTCGCCGCGGGAACGATCTCTCCGGCGAGCATGTTGGTCAGCGGCACTTCGGCGGTCGGGATCAGGAAGTGATCGCCCGTCGTCTGAAAGAGATCCTCGGCGAATTTCGGCAGTTGGCCGGTGCCGTAAAGCGCCTCCGCCTTCACCAGCGCCGGCGCCCAAACCTCGGTCAGCCCGTTCTCGAGGGTCTGCTTATCGACCATGAAGGCGCCGAGCGCGCGATGCAGCCGCGCGACCGCGCCGCTCAGGAGCATAAAGCGCGCGCCGGAAAGCTTGGCGGCGGTCTCGAAATCCATCAGCCCCATCGCCTCGGCGATCTCGTGATGCTCTTTCGGCGCGAAGCTGAAGGCGGGCGGCTCGCCCCAGCGGCGCGCCTCGACATTATCCGCCTCATCCGCGCCGTCGGGCACATCTTCGAGCGGCGGGTTCGGCAAGGTGGCGAGATCGGCGTTGAGCGCCTCGTCGCGCGCCTTGGCTTCGGCCTCAAGCGCGGCGATCTCGTCTTTTTTCGCGGCGACGAGCGCGCGCAGACGCTCGAACTCCGCCTCATCGCCGGAGGCTTTGGCCTTGCCGACGGCTTTAGAGGCGGCGTTGCGCTCGGCGAGCGCCGTCTCAGCGGAGGTGATTTTGGCGCGGCGCTCTGTGTCGATGGCCAAAAGGCGCTCCGCCTGCGGCTCGATCCCGCGGCGGGCGAGGGCGCGGTCGAAGGCCTCTGGCGCCTCGCGGATCAGCTTGATGTCGTGCATGAAGAGCTTTCTCGAAGATCGGGCTCAAGGATCTCACCAGCGCCGCGCCGTCGCTGCGCGCAGCCCTGAGCGCGCGATGCGCTGGGCGCGCGCCGTCTTTACCCGCGCCGTCCCTGGTCGTCCACCAGGGCGCGGGCGGCGGCGTTCGCGAGCCTAAAGCGTTGTCTCCTGCGCGCGCCTTGAGCGCGTCGGCCGCGCTGCGGGCGCGGTCTGCGAGGCGGAGGGCCGGCCTTCGCGCTTGCCCATTGATATGCCGAGCCCTATCACGCGGGCGACCGATCGCGCCCTTTGCGGGCTGAAACCCAGCGCCGCGGGCGCGCCAGACCAGACGAGCCGTTCATGATCTTCACTCCCGCCTACGCCCAAGCCGCCGGAGCGCCGGCCGGGCCCAGCATCATCGAGTTCCTGCTGCCCTTCGTCTTGATCTTCGTGATCATGTATTTCCTGATCATCCGGCCGCAGCAGCGCCGGTTGAAGGAGCATAACGCGATGCTGGAGGCGCTGCGCCGCGGGGATGAGGTGATCACCTCGGGCGGTCTGATCGCGAAGATCACTAAGGTCAAAGAGGGCGAGGACGAGATCGAGGCGGAGATCGCCGACGGCGTGCGCGTGCGCATGGTGCGCTCGACCGTAGCCAGCGTCGCATCGAAGACCACGCCGGAGACCGACAAGAAAGGCGCGAAGAGCTAAAGCCGAACCGAGGCCGCGCCGGCGCAGCCCTTGAGCGCTTGCGCGGCGTCGAGCGCTGGCGCGCTGAGCGCGCTCATCGGAACCAGAAGCGGAACCAGAAGGAGGCCGCCATGGCCGACAAACCCCTCTCCGGCAAAGTAGCCGTCGTCACCGGCTCAACCAGCGGCATCGGCGAAGGGATCGCCCGCGGCCTCGCCGGCGCCGGCGCGACGGTGGTCATCAACGACCACATCTCCGAGACCGAGGATCACGAACTCGCCAAGGCCATCGCCGCGGAGACGGGCTCGACCGTCAGCTATATCCGCGCCGACATGTCCAAGGCGGAGGAATGCGCAGCGCTGGTCGAAAAAGCCGAGGCGCGCTTCGGCAAAGTCGACATCTTGGTCAACAACGCCGGCATCCAGCATGTGGAGCCGATCGAGGATTTTCCGCCGGCCAAATGGGATCTGATCATCGCGATCAACCTTTCCTCGAGCTTTCACACCATCCGCGCGGCGATGGCGGGCATGAAGGCGCGGAAGTTCGGGCGGATCATCAACATCGCGTCGGCCCACGGCCTCACCGCCTCGCCGTTCAAATCGGCGTATGTCGCGGCCAAGCACGGCGTGGTCGGGCTCACCAAGGCGATCGGGCTCGAAGGCGCGGATTATGGCGTCACCTGCAACGCGATCTGTCCGGGCTATGTGTGGACGCCGCTCGTGGAAGGGCAGCTCGAGGATCAGATGAAGACCCATGGCAAGGATCGAGAGACAGTCATCCGGGACATCATGCTTCAACGCCAGGGGATTAAGGACTTCGCCACCGTCGAGCAGATGGGCGCGGCGGCGGTTTATCTCGCCTCAGACGCTGCGGCGCTGGTGACCGGCACGACGCTTTCGATCGATGGCGGCTGGACGGCGCTGTGAGCGAGAAGCGGGGCGCTGCGAAGACGCGCGCGGCCAAAGCGCCCGCCGCTGTGAAATCCGGCGCCGAGGACGCGGCGGAGGCGGAGGATCCCGGCCCGGCGCCGGGCGCCGAGCCCGATTTGCGTAAGCGGCCTGCGCGCCGACGCAACCGCGTGGGCGGCAAACGCGTCGACGGGAAAATCGTCGTCAATCTCGCGCTGCAAGGCGGCGGCGCCCATGGCGCCTTCACCTGGGGCGTGCTCGACCGGCTTCTTGAAGAAGACGACATCGCCATCGAAGGCGTCTCGGGCACCAGCGCCGGCGCGATGAACGGCGCGATGCTGACCTCTGGCCTGAAAAGCGGGGGGCGCGAGGAGGCGCGCCGGCGCCTCGTTGGCCTGTGGGCCGCGGTGCATGACCGCTTTCCGCTCAACCAGCCGCCTTGGTCGTTCTTCACCCAGCTCATTCCGCCCGGGCTCGGCGCCGCCGCCTTCGACATGAACCCGGCTTTCGTCGCGGGCGAAGTGATGACGCGGATGATCTCGCCTTATCAGTTCAATCCCGTCGGGCTGAATCCGCTGCGGGAAGTGCTGAACGATCTTATTGATTTCGAGACGGTTTGCCGGCGGGATGAGCCGCGGCTGTTCGTCTGCGCCACGGATGTCCGCGCCGGGCGCGCGCGGATTTTCCAGGGCGATGAGATCAGCGTCGACGCGCTGCTCGCTTCGGCCTGCCTGCCGACGCTGTTCCAGGCGGTGGAGATCGACGGGCGCGAATATTGGGATGGCGGCTACACCGGCAATCCGCCGATCTGGCCGCTCATCTACAATTGCGACAGCGAAGACGTGCTGCTGGTGCATATCAACCCGATCGAGCGGGATGAGACGCCGACGGATGCGCGCGGCATTCAGAACCGTATGAACGAGATCTCCTTCAACTCTTCGCTGATGGACGAGATGCGGGCGATCCACACCATCGGCGGGCTGGTGAAAAGCGGCGCTCTGCCGAGCGAGCGCTACAAGCATATGCGCATTCACCCGATCGAGGACCCGGAAGCGTTCCGTCAGCTCTCGGTCGCAACCAAGATGAGCCCTGAGTCGCGCATTCTCGACGGCCTGTTCGAAGCCGGCCGCGGCGCGATGGATCGCTGGCTGGCCGAGCATAAGGACAAGCTCGGCGCCGAAAGCTCCGTCGATGTGCGGGAGAAATATCTATAGAGCGCCGCGTTTAGGTTCGCCGCGAGCCCGAGGCGCCGGATCAGTTTCGGTTTCGTTAGGAGCGGTTAGGAGCGCAATGAGGATGAGGCTGTCGTTCGTTGCGCGTCAGCTCGGTTTCGCGGGCGTTTTGCTTGGGATGACGGCCGCGGGGTCGCCGCCAAGCGCTTATGCGCAAGAGGTTTATTCTCCCAACGGTTTTCCGCTGGAAGACCAGCGTCTTGGATGCGGGATGTCGTCAATTTACGTCATTCCAGATTTAGAGAAGTTGGTCGGCGCCGCGCCGAATGGCGATATTTATTTCCGGTCCGACATTTGGATTTATGCACCTTACTTTATTGGCGTCCTGTTCGCGCGTGAATGCGCGCATCGCTTCGGCGTTCGCGGTGAGATCGCTTTGGACGAATGGGCGGTCTGCCGCGGGAAAGAAGAGGGGTGGCTCGACGCAGAGGGCGCGCAAGCGCTCTGTTTGGTGCGAGCGCCCTCTCCGGCTCAGCTTGGGGCGCGGAGACCCTGGTCGTCGCGCTGCGCAGCGATGATCTCCGCCTTCGAGCGCTGTTGAGATCAGTTAGGGCGCCGGCCCTAGCATCTGTAGTCCAATCCGCAGCGCTTGCGCGACGCTCGCCTCGCGAACCGCCGCTCTGCCGAGGGCGCCGAAATCGCGCATCACATGGCGCGTCTCAACGCCAGGCGCGGCGGCGGCGAAGTGGACGCGGCCTTCGGGCTTTTCCGCCGTCCCGCCGCCTGGCCCGGCGATCCCGGTGACGGAGAGCGCCAGGCCGACGTCGGCGGCGCTCGCCCGCGCGCCTCGGAGCGCGCCCTCCGCCATCGCCCGCGCCACCGGCTCGCTCACCGCGCCATGAGCGTCGATCAAGGCCGCCGGCACGCCGAGAAGGTCGGTTTTCGCCGCGTTCGAGTAAGTGACGAAGCCGCGCTCCACCACGGCGGAGGAGCCGGGAATGTCGGTGAGGCGCGCGGCGATCATGCCGCCGGTGCAGCTCTCGGCCAGCGCCAGCATCAAGCCGCGCTCGCGGCAGCGCCGCAGCAGAGAAGCGGCGAGCGCCGTCGCCTCCGCCTCGCTGGGAACGGCGGTTTCACTGCGGATCTCATTCGGCGTCATCCTAAGCCTCCTCAGGCGCGCTTCCGCGCGACCGGCGCGGCGCTCCGCCGCGTTTGTTCCGCCCGCGGCGTTCGGGCAAGAAACGAATGAAGAGGAGTGTGGCGGATGTCGCGCCTTGGCGAAACCTGCGCGGCGCCCGGGCCGCGGCGCGCCGCGAATTTAGCCGCGGCGCCATGGGATCTGTTCAGGGAGACGGTTCATTCGCTAACCGGGCCATGGTAAAGCGCGTGCGAGAGAGCGATGCGGGCGCGTCGGCCGCGCCAAGGCGAAGAGGAGATCCGCGTGACGGAATTGCTAAGCGAGTATTTGCCGATCCTGATTTTCCTCGGGCTCGCCATGGCGCTCGGCCTCGCCTTCGTGCTCGCCGCCGCTGTGATCGCCGTCAGCCGACCGGATCCCGAGAAAAACTCCGCGTATGAATGCGGGTTCAACGCCTTCGACGATGCGCGGATGAAGTTCGACGTGCGTTTTTATCTCGTCTCGATCCTGTTCATCATCTTTGATCTGGAAGTCGCGTTTTTGTTTCCCTGGGCGGTCTCGGTTCATGAACTCGGTGATTACGGGTTTTGGTCGATGATCGTGTTCCTGGGCGTGCTCACGATCGGCTTTATCTATGAGTGGAACAAAGGCGCGCTCGACTGGGAGTGAGCGGCCGGCCCGGACACGCCCGCCGGCCTCGCCGCGCTCCGCACGCGCAATCGAACGTAATGACGCGCCATCAGAAGGATGATCGCTCATGAGCACCAGCACTGACGCCGGATCCCTTTCGCCCGCAGGCGCGATCGGCGCTGGAGCCGACCGCGAGGTTGACGCGCGCGCGCTGTCGGACGCGCTGGCGGATAAGGGTTTTCTGCTGACCACCGCCGATGACCTCATCAACTGGGCGCGCACGGGCTCGCTGATGTGGATGACCTTTGGTCTCGCGTGCTGCGCCGTCGAGATGATGCAGACCTCGATGCCGCGCTATGATCTCGAGCGTTTCGGCGTCGCGCCGCGCGCCAGCCCGCGCCAATCGGATGTGATGATCGTCGCCGGAACGCTCACCAACAAAATGGCGCCGGCTCTTCGCAAAGTATACGATCAGATGCCTGAGCCGCGTTACGTCATCTCCATGGGCTCCTGCGCCAATGGCGGCGGCTATTATCATTACAGCTACTCGGTGGTGCGCGGCTGCGATCGGATTGTGCCGGTCGACATCTACGTGCCGGGCTGCCCGCCGACGGCCGAAGCGCTGCTCTACGGCATTTTGCAGCTGCAGCGGAAGATCCGCCGCACCGGCAGCATCGAGCGCTGAGCGGCGCGGCGCGCCGAAGCGCCTCGGACGGGCGGATAAGGCCGCCAGACGGCGATGAAGAACGGATGTGACTGATGGCGAACGCCGATTATGAAGCGCTGCGCGGGGTGGGCGAGCTTGTCGCCGCGCAGAACCCGGATGCGGTGATCGAGGTGCAGAGCGCGTTCGGCGAAGTGACGCTGATCGCCGAGCCGGGGCATATCGTCGAGCTGGTGAAATTCCTGCGCGACAGTCCCGCTTGCGCCTTCACGACGCTCGTCGATATCTGCGGCGTCGATTATCCGGGCCGTGATCGCCGCTTCGACGTGGTCTACCACTTCCTCTCGATCCCGCTGAATTTGCGGATCCGCGTGAAAGCCCGTGTCCGGGAAGGCGAGCCGATCCCGAGCATCATCGCGGTCTTCCCAACAGCGGATTGGTTCGAGCGCGAAGCCTTCGACATGTATGGGATCTTGTTCGCCGGTCATCCCGATCTCCGCCGGATCCTCACTGATTACGGCTTCCGCGGGTATCCTTTGCGCAAGGATTTTCCCACCACCGGCTATGTCGAGCTTCGCTATGACGAGACCGCCAAGCGCGTGGTCTACGAGCCGGTGAAGCTGGTCCAAGAGTATCGGCAATTCGACTTTTTGAGCCCCTGGGAAGGCGCGAAATACGTGCTGCCGGGCGATTAGAAATCCGCTGGCTGAGGCGCGCGGCGCCGCTGCGGAAGAGATGAGGATGCGGGCATGATGGACGGCGGACAATCGGACGGCCTCGTCGCGGTGGAGGAGGGCGCGCAGGCGCTGCGGCCGGGCGAGCAGTCGATCAAGAATTTCAGCCTCAATTTTGGGCCGCAGCATCCCGCGGCGCATGGCGTGCTGCGCCTTGTTCTCGAGCTTGACGGCGAGGTGGTCGAGCGCGTCGATCCGCATATCGGCCTGCTCCATCGCGGCACCGAAAAGCTGATGGAGAGCCGCACCTATCTGCAGAACCTGCCCTATTTCGATCGGCTCGATTACGTCGCGCCGATGAACCAAGAGCACGCCTGGTGCATGGCGATCGAGCGATTGACGCAGACGGAGGTGCCGTATCGCGGGCAGCTCATTCGCGTGCTCTTCTGCGAGATCGGCCGGATCCTGAACCATCTTCTCAATGTGACGACCCAGGCGCTCGACGTCGGCGCGCTCACCCCGCCGCTCTGGGGCTTTGAAGAGCGCGAGAAGCTGATGGTGTTCTATGAACGGGCCTGCGGCGCGCGGCTTCACGCGGCCTACTTTCGGCCGGGCGGCGTGCATCAGGATCTGCCCGAGCAGCTCCTCGCCGACATCATGGCCTGGACCGAGACCTTTCCGCAGGTGCTTGACGATCTCGATATCGACGTTGCGCTGTTTGAAGATGCGGTTCTCAG
>JBCBCG010000180.1:0-8930 GCA_038530925.1 Pseudomonadota bacterium | reverse complement strand
CAATCTCACCATCCAACTTGGGGCGCAGGAGCAAATACGCGAGCTCATCCGCTGCCGACGCTGATCGCGCCCTGATCCATCACCGACAAGGCCGGCTCGCCGTTTCAGGACGAGCCGGCTTTTCTTTTGGCTTAAGGCAAGACCGGCCGCGCGTTCAGCGCCGGAAGATTGAGCGCACCAGCCGGTCGCCGAGCTTCGTGCCCACGCGGCGCAGCATCGATTTGAAAAAACTCTCCGCGGCGCTGTCGCTGCGCCTGCTGCGGGAGCGCCGCCGCGAGCTGCTGGAGCCCTCATAGCGCTCGCCGCGGCCGGGCGATCGCGCCTCCTCCTCCTCACGCCGACGCTCCTCTTCGTCGAGCGCCTTAGCGGCCTCTTCAGCCGCCTGCTCCGCTTGCGCTTTCAGCGCTTCGAACGCGCTCGGCCGATCGATGGTCTCCTCATAAACGCCCGCCAACGGCGAGGCGGCGATCGCCGCTTTGCGCTCCGCCTCCGTCAAAGGCCCGATCTGCGAGGACGGCGGACGGATCAGCGTGCGCTCCACCATCGAGGGCGCGCCCTTCTCCGCCAGCGTCGAGACCAGCGCCTCGCCGACGCCAAGCTGCGGCAACGCCTCCTCCGCGTCGAAGGCCGGGTTCGGCCGGAACGTCTCCGCCGCCGCCCTCAACGCCTTGCGGTCGCGCGGCGTGTAGGCGCGAAGGGCGTGCTGCACGCGGGCGCCGAGCTGACCAAGCACATCATCCGGCACATCGGCCGGATTCTGGGTGATGAAATAAACGCCGACGCCTTTCGAGCGGATCAGCCGCGCCACCTGCTCGATCTGGTCGAGCAAGGGCTTCGGCGCGTCGTCGAACAGCAGATGCGCCTCATCGAAGAAGAAGGCGAGCTTCGGCTTCGGCGGATCGCCCACCTCCGGCAGCGTGTCGAACAGCTTCGAGAGCAGCCAGAACAGGAACGTCGCATAGAGCCGCGGCGCGCGCATCAGCCGCTCGGCGGCGAGAATGTTGATATGCCCGCGCCCATCCGGCGCGCAGCGCATCAGATCCTCAAGCCGCAGCGCCGGCTCGCCGAAGAAAAGATCGGCGCCCTGGTTCTCGAGAACGAGCAAGCGGCGCTGGATCGCGCCGACGGAGGCGGCGCTGACATTGCCGTACTCCATCTGCAGCGCGGACGCCTTGTTTCCCGTCTCGCTCAGCATCGCGCGAAGATCTTTGAGATCGATGATCTCGAGCCCCGCATCCGCCGCCGCGCGGAAGCAGACGTTCAGCACGCCTTCCTGGGCCTCGGACAGATCCAAGAGGCGCGACAGCGTCAGCGGACCGAGCGCGCTGAGCGTCGTGCGCACTGGATGCCCCTGCTCGCCGAAAAGATCCCAAAACACCGTCGGGAACGCGTCGTAACCGAAATCGTCGAAGCCGATGGTCTCCGCGCGCGAGACCAGCTTTTCATGCAGCGGCGCCTCGGGCGAGCCAGCCTTGGCCAGCCCTGAGAGATCGCCTTTCACATCTGATAGAAACACAGGCACGCCCGCGGCCGAAAAGCCCTCCGCCATGATCTGCAGGCTCACGGTCTTGCCCGTGCCGGTCGCGCCGGCGATCAGCCCGTGGCGGTTGGCGTAGCCCAGCGCCAAGCTCTGCGCCGCGCGCCGATCCTCGCCGCCGCCCCCCAAAAATAAACTCGTCGCCTCGCTGCTCACGCCGCCTCCCTCGCTTCTGCTCGCCGGCCGTCCCGCGCCATCTTTTGCAAACGGCGTTAATCCTTCGTTCAGCCTTATGCGCGATAACCATGCCTACGGGAACTTCTCCCTTCATTGAGCCTCCCCTTGGGCCGCGCAAGCGGCCCTTTTTTTTAAGGGATCTCTAAACCCTGTTCCTCGACGTTATCTTCACCCGGCCGCTCCACCCTGCGAAAGCTCGATGCAGGAGGGGAAGCTGGATGATTGTAGATCGCCCTGAGCCGGCCGCCGCGGATGATGTGACCGAGCCGGTGCTCGACGCGATGCTTGAAGAAGCGCTGGCGCTCACCGAGGAGATCGCTCTGCTCGGCCTCGCCCGGCGCGCGATGGAGGCGCCCAATTCGCTTGAAAGCGCCCTGCGGCTGCATCTGACCGCGCGGCTTTCGCGCATCGCGGCCTGGGCGAGCCTGCGCTCGGCCCATGATCCTGAACGGCGCGAGATCGCGCACCAGGCGCTGGAAGGCGCGGTGCTGCGCCGCGATATTCCCATCAGCCTCGAAGAAGCGAGCCGTTTCGAGCCTGAATCTCAAGAGCTTCGTCTGCAAGTCGACCGGCTGGCGCTGCGCGCGCTGCGCCTTGACGCGCTGCTGGACGGACGCGCGCTGGCCGAGCTTATGCGCGACGAGCCCGATCCGAGCGCGATCTCGGTGACGCCGGGCCTGCCCGCGCCCTCAGCCGTGATCCTGCCCTTCCCCGACCGCGCCCGCCGCGCGGATCAGGCGCCGGCGGCGGAGCGTGTCGCAGACGCCGAAGAGGCGGCCGAGACGGGCGCCGAGGAGGCGGATCTTCTCTCCCTCGCCGAGCCCGCCGACGCGCCGCGCTGACCTGGCGCGCTGACCTGGCGCGCGGATCTGGCGTGCTGATCTGGCGCGCCGGTCTTCGCCCGGCGTCAGGCTGAACGATAGAGCTTGGTCATCGAAAACTCGCGATGACCGAGCGCTTCGGCCGCGGTGGCGCGGCCATTGCCGGTGCGCCGGATCATCTCGATCAACGCGTCGCCAGCCTCGCTGATCGTCATCTCGCGGCTGAGAACGCCCGTCACATCCACATCGATATGCTCGGCCATCGTGCGCAGCGTGCGCGGATTGCCGGAGATCTTGATCACGGGCACGATCGGATTGCCGATCACATTGCCTTGGCCGGTCGGGAAGGTGTGGATCACATAACCCGCCGCCGCCATCAGCGTGACGCACTCGGCCGCCGCCGAACTCGTGTCCATGAAATAGAGCCCAGGCCCTTTTTCCGGCGCCTCCGCGGGACCGACCGCGTCGATGTAAGTCGAAGTCTTGCCGATCTTCTCGAGATTGCCGAGCGCCTTCTCCTCAATCGTCGAGAGCCCGCCGAGGATATTGCCTTTGGTCGGCTGGCTGTCGGAGAGATCGGAAGTCTTGAAAGGCTCGATGACCTCGTCCTGGTAAGCCTGGAACAACGCCATGAACTTCTCGCCCGCCTCCGGCGTCGCGGCGCGTTTGACGCAGATATGCTCCGCGCCGGTGATCTCGGAGGTCTCGCCGAAGCAGCCATAGAGCCCCTCAGGCAGCAGCTTGTCATACATGTTGCCGACGGTCGGGCAGGAGCTGAGCCCGGTGGTGGTGTCGGACTCGCCGCATTTGGTCGAAACCCAGAGCTCGAACAGCGCGCATTCCTCTTTGGCGAGCTCGGTGGCGACATGGACGAACTCTTTGGCCGTCCAACTCGCCTTGCGGATGGTCTCGAAGTCGCCGGTCTGCTCGATCGAGAATCCCGCCACGGGTTTGCCGGTTTTGGCGATGCCGTCGACGATGATCTGGGTCCATTCCGGCTCGATCCCGATCACCACGACGGCCGCCACATTCGGATTGGCGCCGGTGCCGATGATGGTGCGGAAATGCAGCTCGAGATCCTCGCCGAATTGCAGGCGGCCATAGGCGTGCGGGATCGCCATGGTCCCTTTCACATTGTTGGCCACAGCCTCGCAGGCCGCGTTGGAGATATCGTCCACGGGCAGGATCACCACATGGTTGCGCACGCCGACCCGGCCGTTCTCGCGGCGCCAGGCGGTGACGGTCATGTTCGTCGCGTCGAGCATTTCACCACCGTTTCGTTTTAAGGTTGTGGGTGTGGACATGATCGCCGACGCCGGCCGCGCCGATCATCTTGCCGATGTCCTCGCCATACTTGATCACGGTGTCGCCTGCGCTGAGCGGTTTCAGAGCGACTTTATGGCCGATGGGGATATCGGCGGTCACGGTCAGGCGAAAATCGCTGTTATCCTCGGTGACGACGCACAGCATTTCGGTGTTAGAGGTCAGACCCTCGATGACGACGACGCCGACATTGTCGGCTTTATCGTGCACGAGAAGGTGGGGTTTTTCGCCCATCGCGCGCTCCTGCGGTTACGGTTGGAGAATGATCTTCGGCGCGGCGACGCGGCCGGCCTTGATGTCGGCGAAGGCGCCGGCGCCGCTCGCCAGCGGGCGGATCTCCGGCCAATCGAGCGCGCCGAGGCGCCCGTCGAAGATCGCAGCGGCCGTGTCGCGGAAATCCTGGGCGCTGTAGGTGTAAGCGCCGAAAAACGCGATCTCCTGCAACGTCATGCGCCTGATGTCGAGCCCGCCCGCGCCGGAGCCGAGACCGATATGGATGATCACGCCGCCGGGTTTCACGGCGGCGGAGGCGAAGGCGCGCGTCGCCTCATATCCGACGCCGTCGATCACCAGATCCACATCCGCGACGCCAAGATCGCTTGGGCTCGCGCCGCCGCTCGGATCGACGACGCGAAAGCCCTCGCTCTCAGCGATCAAGCTGCGGCGCGCGGCGTGCGGCTCGGCCAGCGTGATTTCGCCGGCTCCAATTCCCGCACCTTGGGCGCGCAGCGCCAGCGCGGCGCCAAGCCCGATCGCGCCGCCGCCGATGGCGAGACAGCGCGCCTCCGCGAGCGGACGGCCGAGCACCTGGCGCGCAAGCCGCACCGCATGCCAGCCGCAGGCGATCGGCTCGGCCAGCGCCGCCTTTTCGGTCGGAACGCCGTCCGGGATCTCGACGAGGTTGCGCGGCGGCATCGCCAGCAGCTCGGCGAAGGCGCCCTCGCGCGGCGGCATCGAGATGATCTGGCGATGCGGGCAGATGTTCTCACGCCCCGACAAGCAAGCCTCGCAGACGCCGCAGGTGACCAGCGGGTTGATGGTGACGCGCTTTCCTGCGCCCGGCCCTTCGATGATACGGCCCGCCGCCTCATGGCCGAGGATGAGCGGCGCCGGGCGGCGCTCGTCATGACCAAGATAAGCGTGCATGTCCGAGCCGCAGATCCCGACATGCTCGATGCGGATCAGCGCCTCGCCATCCCGCAGCTCCGGCGCCGGCGCCTCGCCATGCTCAAGCGTCTCCGCCCCAGTGTAGATGAGCGCCTTCATTTCGCGGTGAAGCCTCCATCCACCGACAGCACCTGTCCTGTCACATAGGCGCTGGCCTCCGAACACAGAAACAGCGTCGGCCCGGCGATGTCCGCCATCGCGCCGTTGCGGCCGATGCAGGTGCTGGCGGCGTTGCGCGCGGCGCGCTCGGGATCCCTGAAGACAGGCCCGGTCAGCTCCGTTGGAAAAAAACCCGGCGCGAGCGCGTTCGCGGTGATCCCATCGGCGGACCAAGCCTCCGCCATCGCCCGCGTCAACTGCGCCACCCCCCCCTTCGAGGCGCCATAGGCGAGCCCGCCGGGAAAAGCGCGGAAGGATTGCAGCGAGGCGAAATTGACGATGCGGCCCCAGCCTTTCGCGCGCATGCCCGGAACCAGCGCCTGCGCCAGGAAAAACGGCGTCGAGAGATTCAGATCGATGGTGGCGCGCCATCCCTCTGCCGTCACCTCGTCCGCCGCCTGGCGCGTGTTGAGACCCGCGGCGTTGATCAAGATCTCCGGCGCGCCGAAGGGGCGCTCCGCCGCCGCCGCGACGCCGCGCATGCCGGCCGGATCGGAGAGATCGGCCGCGAGCGCCGCCGCCGCGCCGTTCGTCTCCGCCGCCCAGGCCTCCAGCGCCTCGCGCCGCCGCGCGATCCCGACGACACGCGCGCCGGCCTCCGCCAGCAGCGTCGCGATCGCTCGCCCGAGCCCCGCGCTCGCGCCGGTTACGCAGGCGATCCGGCCTTCGACCGAGAAGAGCTCCGCGCTCACCGCCGAGCCCCGCTTGGCTGCGCCTCAGCCATCGACGGAGAGATCGAAACGTTCATTGGGAAACCATTTCTCGAGCCGAATATCAGCGGTGCGCGCATGTCCCTCCATCCCCTCGAGCCGAGAGATCCGCGCCGTCGCCTCGGCCACCGGCCGCGCGCCCTCCCGCGTCGCGCGCTGCCAGGTGACCATCTTCATGAACTTATGAACCGACAGCCCGCCCGTATACCGCGCCGCGCCCGAGGTCGGCAGCACATGGTTCGGGCCCGACGCCTTATCGCCGAAAGCGACGGTCGTCTCTTCGCCGAGAAAGAGCGAGCCGTAGCATCTGAGCCGCGCCAGCCACCAATCGAGATCCGCGGCCTGCACCGTCAGATGCTCCGGCGCGATCTCATCGGAGACGGCGGCCATCTCCTCGCGCGTCTCGCACAGGATCACTTCGGCGTAGTCGCGCCAGGCGGCTTCAGCGTTCTTCGAATTCGTCTCCGGCAGGGAGGCGATCATGCCAGGCGCGAGCCGCAGCACCTCCTCGGCCAGAGCCCGGCTCGAGGTCGCGAGCCAGACGGGCGAGTTGTAGCCATGCTCAGCCTGGCCGACGAGATCCCAGGCGACGATGGTTGGATCCGCGGTTTCATCCGCCAGGATCAGGCTGTCGGTCGGTCCGGCGAACATGTCGATGCCGACGCGGCCGAAGAGGATCCGCTTGGCCTCGGCCACGAATTGATTGCCCGGCCCGACAAGAATGTCGGCCTTCGGCAATCCGAAGAGCCCGAAGGCCATCGCCGCGACGCCTTGCACCCCGCCAAGCGCGAGAATGGCGTCGGCGCCGCAAACATCAGCGGTGTAGATGATCGCCGGATGCACGCCCCGCCCCGGCCGCGGCGGCGAGCAGGCGGCGATATGGCCGCAGCCCGCGACCTTCGCCGTCGTCACCGTCATCAGCGCCGAGGCGATATGCGCATAGCGCCCGCCCGGCGCGTAGCAGCCCGCCGCATTGCACGGGATCGATTTTTGTCCGGCGACGAGGCCCGGCGTCACCTCGATCTCCATATCGGCGATCGTCGCCTTCTGCGCTTCGGCGAAACGGCGCACATTGTCCGCCGCGAAGCGGATGTCGTCCTTCAGCTTCTGCGGCACCGCGGCGGCGGCGGCCTCAATGGCGGCGCGGCTGAGCGACACTTCGCCTTCATATTTGTCGAACTCCGCCGCATAGCGCAGAGCCGCCGCATCGCCGCCCGCTTCGATCTCATCAAGGATCGTTTGGACTTTGGCGCGCACGTCCTCCGCCCCGGTTGACGCGGTTTTGGACGCCTTCTTCAAGTATTCAACAGCCATCTTGCGCCTCGCTAACGGTAGATCTCAGGCAACAGCGTCGTGGAGAGCGGCGGCCAATAGGCGATCATCAAGGTGACGATGAGCATGAAGAACACGAACGGCACGGCGCGCACGGCGATCTTGAGCACCGATTCTCCCGTCAACCCAGAGACGACGAAAAGGTTCAGCCCGAGCGGCGGCGTGATGAAGCCGACGCCCAGCGCAGTGATCATCATGATGCAGAACTGAATCTCGTTCATGTCGATCTCGTCGGCCAGCGGCTTCAGGATCGGCGCGAGGATCACGATGTTCGGCGTCGTCTCCATCACGCAGCCCGCGGCGATCAAAATGCCGATCATCATCAGGATCAGGAGCGTCGGACTGTCCGTCAGCGAGGTGACGGCGCCGACGAAGCCTTGCGGCACGCCCATCACCGCCAAGGTCTGGGCCAAGGGCAGCGAGACGGCGATGATCGGCACGATCACGCCGTTCACTTTAGCCGAACTCACCATCATCGCCGGGAAATCCGACAGCTTCAGCGTGCCGATGATGAAGCCCATGGCGATGGTGACGACCACCGCCGCCGCGCCCGCCTCGGTCGGCGTCAGGCGCCCTGAGAAGATGCCGTAGAAGATGATCGCCGGCACCAGGAACGCATACCATCCGCCGGCGATCGCGCGGCCGACATTGCCCAGCCACTCGCGCACGGAGATCGCGCCGCCGCCCTCATACGCCATGCGATAATTGACGATGATGTTGGTGATTAGGATCGAGAGCAGGATCAGCACGCCTGGGATCAGCGCCGCCTGGAACAGCGTGCTGGCCGAAATGCCGAGCACCAGGCCGATGATGATATACGCGATCGAAGGCGGGATCAGAATGCCCGTGCAAGCGCCCGAGGCGACCAGCGCGCAGGCGTAGGGGCGCGGATAGCCCGATTCCACCAAGCGGTCGATCGTCATCCGCCCGACTGCGGCGGCGCCCGCGGCGTCCGAGCCGGAGATGGCCGAGAACATCCCGCAGACCAGCACCGTCGCGGACCCGAAGCCGCCTTTCGCCCAAGAGGTGAGCGCTTCGGCCACGTCCAAAAACTTGCGGCTGAGCCCGGTGCGCACCAGCACGTCGCCCGTGAGAATAAAGAGCGGCACTGCGGTGAGGGCGAAGGCGTCGATCCCTTCGAACAGCGCCTCCCCAAAGAGCGAGAGGGGCAGCACCTCCGACCACATCAGCATGATGATGGTCGCGGCGCCGATCGAGCCCCACACCGGCACGCCAAGCGCCAAGAGCACGAGGAACAGGATCACCGGCCCGTAGAACGGCCAGCCGAGTTCAGGCGCTTGATTGAGTTGGTTCCACAACATGGCGGCGCGCCTTAATCGAACAGCCGCGCGCCTTCATAGACCGGCCGCCCGTTGACTAGGTCGGAGAGGTCTCGAAAGAGCGACTGGAGAAGACGAAAGATGACGAGAGAAAAGCCGAGCGGCACCGCGGCCAGGAACCAGACTCGGGAGACGCGAAGCCCGTCGGTCTCCGAACCGAATTTCCAAGAGAACGCCACCGTCTCCCACGACCAGTAGACCGCCACGATGGCGACGGCGATCATGACGAGATCGCCGAAGATGTAGAGCAGTGTCTTCACCCGGTTAGAGACGTAGTTAAACAGAATATCGATCCGCGCGTCGTGGCGGTGCGCAAAGGCGGCGCGGGCGCGGTGTTGGCGCCGAGCGATCTATCGGGCGTGAA
>JBCBCG010000179.1:0-8964 GCA_038530925.1 Pseudomonadota bacterium | reverse complement strand
GGGCGCGTTTGGTTTGGGGCGGGGCGCGGGACTCTCATTGGGGGGGGGCGACTGGCTTCCTAACCGGGGGCGCCTGCGGGGTGGTCTCCTCGCTTTGGCGCGTCGACCGGCGCGCCACGGCGACGCTGGTGCGGCGGCTTTTCGCGCTGACGGCGCGCGGCCTGGCGCCGGCGGAGGCGCTGCGTCAAGCGCAGCTATCCTTCATCACGGAAGCGGCGCAGGAAGAGGAGGCGGCGGCGGATGCGGCGGAAAGCGCGCGCTCCTGGCGCGCGCCGCCCCAAGCCGAAGCGGCGCGCGCCGAGCTTCTCGGCATCGGCGCTGCGCCCCCGAGCGACGAGGGGGCGGAGGCCGCTGAAGACCTCCCGCGCGACGCGCCCTTCTACTGGGCGGCCTTCACATTCGCCGGCGCATCATGATCGATCAAAGGGAGCGGCTGAGCGCCTCCTCCATCGCGTCGATCTCAACAAGCAGGCTCCGCTCTTCCGCCTCGAGAGCCGCGATCTCCAGCGTCAATCGGCGATCCGGCTGGGAGGCCTCGATCAGACGGCGCGAAAGCGCCGCTTCGCGCTGACGCAGCGCGTTGAGACGCGCTTGATTGTCGGCGCGCTCGGTCCGCATGCGGCTGAGGCGCGCGATGCCTTCGCTGACGCGGCGGTTCATCGCGGCCAGACGCTGCGCCGCGGCTTTTTCCTCGACGGCCAGTTCCGCCGCGCGGCGCTCAAGCCGCTCCGCCTCGCGGCGGAGCTTGCCGGCGCGCACATTCGCCTCGGCGATCTCATCGCGCAGCTGAGCCTCGCACGCATTGTAATCGCCGCTCAACACGCCTGCGGCGGAGCCGAATAGATGATCGTTGCGAGGATCGCGCGCACAGGGATCGCTGCTGGCGCAGCCGGCGACCACGCCGGCGCAGACGAAGAGAGAGACGACGCCCAATTTGCCGGGCGCGAGAGAGTAAGTGAGCATGCCAAGGCCTCTTCTAAATGAGATCGCCAGGCGAGCGGCGCCCTAACGACGGCGGGTCCAGAGGACAGCCCGTCGATCCGCCTCTCGGCCCGACCCTGATCGCCAGGGGGAGACCGTCGCCGCCAGCTTGGGCGCCGGCCCCTCATCACGGCGGCGGCGCGGCGGGGCGAACCCTGCATCCCGCGCCGCCGCGCCGTTTTCCTCAGACGTTGACGACGTCCGCCGGGGCGGAGCCGAAGGCCGCGTCGAGCTCGCGCAATTCGGCGGAGAGCGCGATGTTGCGCTGCTGCAGCTCATCGCGCTTGGCTTCGAGATCCCGCGTGTTCTCACCGCCCTGCCGACGATACTTGATCTCTTTCTCCATGAACTCGATGTCGCCTGCGGACTGCTCGACGAAGCTCGCGATCGCGTCGCGATCGGCGCGCATCTCTTCAAGCTCGGCGGCATAGGCGGCTTTCATCACCGTTCCCGCTTGATAGCCCTGATTAAGCTCGCGGATCCGTTTCTGATGCTGTGCGGTGACTTTCTCCGCCGCGTCCACGCGCTCCTGATAATAATCGACCGTGCTGTTCGCGGCGGCCAAGCTGCTCTCCAGATCGTCGCGGTTGGCCTCGGCGTCTTCGCGTTTCGCCGCGAGATAGGCGCCGCCATTATAAGCGGCGAGGGCGACCGCGCCTGTCACGCCAGCGGTGCAAATCGTCTTCTGGACGCCCGATCTTTGGCGGCACGCCACACGGCTGAGGAAGAAACCGGCCACTGCGCCGATGCCGCCGGCGAGCAAACGGATCTCCGCGCCCTTTTGCTGAAGCCGATACAGCTCCAACTGCTCGGGCGTCATGTTTTCCGTCGAGCGCGTCAGGGTCTGCGTGTCTTTGACGACGTTGGAGCCGTCGGTCGCGCAGGCGCTCAGCATCGCGACCGCCGCGATGGCGGCGAAACAGCGTAGGTTCTTCTGAAAAAACTGCATGTCCAATCCCACCTTCCTTGCTTGCCCGCCGATCGCCAGCGCGCATCGCCACTTTGAGACGACGGGCGCCCCGCCGCTATTCCCAAAGGATCCCTTGCATCATCGGCGCGCTCGCGTCCGAGTTCGCGCGTCGTCGCGTCGGGCTTGTCGATCGAGTTCGCCGCGCCCTCTCGCGCCGAACCGCCTCTCCCTGCATCGACCGCCGCGATTCCATCCCGCTCGACAGCGGTCTTAAAACAAGGCGAGGATCTCGTCGCGCGAGATGTCCGGATCCTCGCGATAGGTCTCTACGCTGTTCACAAAGCGCGACACTTCAGGCGAGAAGGCGCTTTGGTTCGAGCGTCCGAGTTCGATGATCAAGCGATTCGCCTCAGCGCGCAGCCGGTCGCTCGTGGAGAAGTCATAGACGCTGACAAGCGTCGCGATCGCGTTGTTCTCGAGGATCTCGATATCCTCGGCGATCGCCGCCATCCGGGCGACCAGCTGCTCCAACTTTGTTCGCTCTCCCTCCAACGACCCTCCCAACACCGCGGCGAGATCCTCATCGTCAGCCGCCTCGGCCTCCGCGATGCGCTGCTCAAGATCGGCGATCGCGGCCGCGCGGCGCGCCTCGCGCGCTTGCAACGCTTCAAAGCGGCCATGCGCGCCGCGCAGCGATTGCGCGAAGGTCGCGCCGGCGTAGATCGAGCGCCGAAGCGCCAAAGCCGCGGCGTCGTCGCGCGCGCGCCGATCCGACACCACCATGGAGCGCAGCGTCTGCAGCTCCTCGAGCCGCGTCGTCTCCGTTTCTTCCGCGAGCAGCGCGTCGATCAGATTGAGCGGATCATCCGCGTCGAGCGGCTCGGCGCCCTCGCGCCATTCATCCATAATGTCCGCGACCACGCCGTCCGAATGCATCACCACATGGGTGAGCACCAGGCGAAAGCCGACGCTGCGCAGGCTCAGCGCCCGCGGCGCGCCGCGGCTGAAGAAGGAGTATTCGGTTCGGAACGATGAGCTGATGCTTTCGGCGCGGGTCCGATAATCGCCGCCGCGCGCCACGAAGCCGCCGATCTGGCCGTGGCTGCGGCCGAATTTGTTCAGGCGAAAGAGATCGAGCGTAATCTCGGAGACGTTGCCGTATACATCGTAAAGACCGATCGGGTTCGGTCGCAGCTCGCCGATCAACTTCACTTCGTTTTGCGATGAGTCCAGGCCGTCATGCCAGCCGTAATCGCGCAACTCGTCGTCGCGCGGAAAGAAGCGCTGCGCGTTGAAAGAGCCGTCCGCCTCCGCCACGATGCCGCCGCGCGCGGCGTATTCCCACTCCACCTCGCTCGGCAAGCGCACGTAACCCGGCGCGCCGTCGATCGCCGGCAGCGCGCCGGGCGCGGCCTCCCGCAGCCACTCCGTCAGATCTTTGGTGAAAGCGACCGCGTCGAACCAGCTGACGCGCGTCGCGGGCTCAAGACCATCGAGGCTCGGCGCATCGGCCGGGCAAGCGCCCTCGCCCTGGCGCGCCGCCTCGACCGCAGCCTTCTGATCCGCCGTCACTTCATAGCGGCCGATATAGTAGAACGTCGTGCCTTCCTCAGGATCGGCGAACGCGCCGCGGATGAAGCCGCGGCTCACGTAATCGAACGGCGCGCGCTCGGCGCGCGCGCGTTCCGAGCCGAGGCGGATGCGCGCGTCATCCAAGCGTTGCGCCGCCAAGGCGGGCGTGTCGACGCGCATGAAGGCGATCGCGCCGCCGCAAGGGAGCGGCAGGATCAGATCGGCCGGTCGCGTCTCGGCCGCTGGATCATAGAACTCGACGGGCCAATCGATCGCCGGCGCGGGCGCCTGCGCGGCGGCGGCGGCGCTCCAAAGCGCGACGAGCGCCGCAGCCAGACGCGCGCATCGGCGCACCGCGGATCGGGAGATGGATCGCATCACTCAAGCCTCGCGTATCACCAGCGCCGGATCGGCGCGCATCGCCGCCACGGCGGCCACGGCCGCCGCGCCTGCTGAGACCACCAACAGCCCGCAAAACACAAGCGCCGCGTCGGTCGCCGGCAGAACGCTGACGGCGCGGCCGGACGCAACCGCGTCTTCGAACCAAAGGTTCACCGAGGCCGACATGCCTGCGAACAAGGCGAGCCCCGCCGCAAAGCCGATGGTCGAGACCGCCAGCGCCTGCAGCGCCGGGATCGCCGCCAACGCCGTCGGCGACGCGCCCATCAAGCTGAGAAGACTGAGCGTCAGCCGCTTGCGCCGCACCGCGCCCCAAAAAAGCGCCGCCAACGCGAAAAACAGCCCGGCGATCCCGGCGCCCGCGATGAAGGCGAGCGCCGCGGCGAGATTGCGCTCAAGCATCAGGATCGCGTCGATCTCCGCGGCTTCGGAGCGGGCGGTCAGGTCGAAGCGCCGCTCCACCCGCGCTTCAAGCGCCGCGACCTGTTCGATATCGCGGGCGTAAAGCCGCATCTTCTCGAAAGACGACCGCCGCTCGCTCAGCGGGCGGCCTTCGGTCACGCCCCATTGCGGCACCGCGAAATCGAACCCATACGCCTCGATCCAATCGATCGCCTCGGGCCGCATCAGCGCGAATTGGCCGCCGCCGGCCCGCCGCGGGAGCACCGCCGCCACGCGCAGGCGCGGCGTCGCAGCGCCCTCGAAAGCGCCATAGCGCACAAGGTCAAGCAGAACCTCGTCGCCCGCCTCGACGTTTAAGCGCCGCGCATAGCCCTCGCTCAAGATCAGCTCGGTCGCGACCAACGCCTCGCCCAAAGGCGTGAGCGGATCGCCAGGCCCTGTCGGCTCCGCCGCGCCGCGCACAAAGGCGCCGCGCGCCTCCGCGCCTTTGAGCCGAATGTCGCCCGAGATCATCGCCGCGGATTGCGGCGCGACGAAACCCGTCTCCGGCCACGCGCGCACTTCGGCGACGTTCTCAAGCGTGAAGCTGTGATCGCCGCGGATCTCGATCTCGCGATGCTTCGGCAGATCGCGCAGATCGCCCAGCAGAACGCCTATCACGCCGATTTTCACGCTCAGAATGAGGAGCAGCGGCGCGATCAGCGCCGCCGTCAGCGCGACGGCGCAGAGCAGATGCACCGCGTCATCCGCAAGATCCGTGAGCGCCAGACGACCCATTCTCATGGTTCCGCCTCCTGACGAAGCACGGCTTTCAGCCGTTGATCCTCGGTGCGCTCGACGATCCGCGTCATCACGCGGCGCAGTTTGAACGCGTCGACGCGCTTGCGATCATGGCTGACGAGCAGGACCCCGGTTTCGCTATCCCGCGCAAGCGAGAGCAAGATCTCATAGGCGGAGGCGGCGCTCGCCTCATCAAGCGCCGAGGTGGGCTCGTCGGCGAGCACGAAGCGCGGGCGCGTCGCCAGCGCGCGGACGATCGCCGCTCTTTGGCGAAGGCCGATCGAAAGCTCCGCGGAACGCAAATCCGCGTGCCTTTTCAGACCGAAATCGCCGATCAGCCGATCGATCAGCGCGGCGTCGCGCCGCCCGGCGATGGTCTGCGCCAGCTCCGCGTTCGCCCGGATCGACAGGAACGGAAACAAATGCGGCGTTTGCAGAATGTAGCCGAACATCCGCGCGCGCAGCCGCGACAGCCGCCCTGCGCGGCGGCGGCGCCAGAGCCGCAGCGCGTCCACCGCGCGCCCATCGCCTGGATCGATCGAGAAAGCGCTCTCCGCGCTCTCAAGCTCCGGCGCCGCGGCGAGGCCGAGCAGCTCCAAAAGCGTGCTTTTGCCCGTGCCGTTATCGCCCATCACCGCGACCACCTCGCCGGCGCTCAGGCGGAACGCCGGGATCGAGAGCTCGAAAGACGCGTCCACCGAACGCCATCGCTTGGTCAGGTTGCGCATCATGATCTCAGCCATGGGGCGGGCTCACGGCAGCGCGTCCAGAGGCATGGCGATGACTTGGTCATCCGTCGTGGTCGGGAACAGCGTCGCGACAACGTTCGGGCGTAGACGGCTCCAGAGCGCCGGATCGTTCAGCATGTCGCGATAGTCCGCCAACAGACTGTCGAGTTCGTCGCGCACCTCCACACGAAGGCCGGCGTCGTCGCTCCAATCCGCTTGCGTCACATTCAAAACGAACGATCGATCCGCGTAAGGGAGGCGCATGAGCCTCTCGTCGATCGCGCCCCCGAGCGTCTCGAAGGACAGGTTCACAACCCGGTCCTCCTGCGCGCTCATCTCCGTCAGAGCGGCGCGCAGCGCTTCGAAGACGCCTGCGGCCTCACCCCTGCGCTCCGCCGCGGCGCTGATCGTTATGAGCGCCTCGATCACCTCGGTCATGGTCGCGAGCTGGCGCCGCGTCACAAGAAGGCGCGGCTCGATCGCGGTCGCCCGCGGCGCTTCAAGGCTGAGCCCTGTGCTCCAACCGCGGATAAGACGCGGCGCGGCCTCGCGGCGAAGATCCGTTAAGCGCAGCGCCGCATCAGGCTCCTGAGGCGCAGGCGCCATGTCCGCGACCAGCGGGTCTCGCTCAAGATCGCGCACCAGCGCATCGCCCAGCAGCGCTTCCGCCAGCGCCGTCATCGGCCGCTTCGCACTGGCGCGATAGGTCTCCGCCGTCTCGCCATCGATCTGGAAATACAAAGGATCGCGATCTTCGGATTGGCGCGAGATATCTTTGTAATCGTCGACGCCGCCTTCGAAGCTCCGCCGGCCGAAAAACGGTTTGACATGCACTGTGGCGATCGCCGCGTGCTGACGCTCCGCCAAGGCACGGACCGCCCAAGGCGTATTCGGCGCATCCCACCGGGCGCCGGCGTAGTCCTTCGGCTGCGAGTCGGTGACGAGCACCACCACGCGGCCGCCGAAATCGAACGTTTCGGGCTCCGCCCATCTCGTCTCCGTCAGCGCCATTCGCAGCCCTGCGAAGGAATCGGCGTCCCGCTCGAAGCCGCAGGTGCTTGTGCCGTCCGGCATCACGCGCATCCGGCCAAGCGCCGCGATCGCCGCCTCCGCGTCATCGCCGAACTGAAGCGGAGCGTAGAGGCGCGTGCGGTAATCGATCCCGTCCTTGCAGTCTGGATCATCGCGAAAGCCGATCACGCCGAAACTGAAGCGCTTATTCGTCTCGGCGTTGGTAAGATCCGTAATCAAGTTTCGCACTGAGCCGATCATGGCGTCGAAGATCCGCTCCATCGAGCGCGTGGTGTCGATGACGAAGACGACGCCGATCGCCGCCCCGTCCCGCGCCGAGACGCGCGGGGCGGCGGGCGGATGCGCGGCGATCTCAAGCTTCAGCATCTCGCTTTGGCTGAAGGGATGGCGCGCTTCCTTGAACGCCGTCACCGGCATGAAGTAGAACGCGTCTTGGAAGGGCGGAAGCGCCGCCGGCTCGATCGCAACGAGGTCGGACACGGCCAAAGGATCATCCGCGGGCTCGGCCACTGGCTCAGGCTCAGGCTCGGGCTCGACCTCGGGCTCAGCCTGAGCCGAAGCTTCGGCGGCCATCCGCGCGCCGCTCGCCATAACCGGCGCCAGCGGATGGTTCAAAAGCCTGTCGAGCGCCGCTTCACTCTCAAAGAACACCTGACGCGGGCGCTCGCCGCGCTCCGTGAACACTCCGATCAGACCCGTGTCCCAGGGCGTCGCGGCGTCGGCCTTGATCCACCCTTCCGCGCCATCGCTGTCGCTGCGGCCCACCTCCAGCCACTCGCCCTGAGTGCGATAGACGTAAAGCGGCGCGGGCGGCGCGGGCGCCGTCTCGCCATTCGCCGGGTTCAGGATCTCCGCGCCCGGCGCAGGGACGATCTGTTTGAAGACGGTGCTCGTCCCGCTGACAAGCTCCGGCCGCCGCACATCCGCGGCCGCCGAGGCGAGGCTCGCGGCCATCGCCGCCGCCAGAGCCAGGCATGAGCGCGCATGGATCGTCATGGTCTCCTCCTCAGCCGCCCGTCCGCGTCATTGGTCGGAGGCGCGCCGCGCGCCACAGCCCGTGCTGCAAAAGTCCCGCCGCCAGAGATGGTTCGGTTCGCAAGCGCGCACCGAGCCGCGCCGCCGTCTCGCCTCCGCCGCGATCGCCGAGCCCCGCGGCGCCGGCGATCGCCCGCAGCGCGATCAGGGCAAATAGTCGAAGGGCATCGCGAAGACGAAATCGCCGTCGATCTCCGTCGCGTCCGCCTCGTCGCCGCCGTCAAGATTGATCCAGCGCGACGCGTCGTCGAAAAGGATGCGATACTCCTCGAGCAATCCATTGAGCTCGTCGCGAACATCCACGCGCAAGCCCGGATCATCGATCCAATCATCTTCCGTAACGCCGAGGATCCGCGACTGATCGGCGTAAGGCAGGCGCTCGAGAAACTCGCCCATCGCGCCGCCGAGGGTCTCGAAATCGCCGTTCACAACGCGGTCTGGATCAGAGCTCATTCCCACGACGATCTCACGCAAATCGTTGAAGAAATTGGAAGGATCGCCGCGACGCTCCGCCTCCGCGCTGGTCTCCACAATCTCGCGAATGACCTCCGTCATGGTGCTGAGCTGGTTCCGTGTGATCAGAACGCGCGGCTGGATCGCGGCGAGCCGCGGGCTTTCAAAGCTGAGATCCGTCGTCCAGCCGCGGATGATGCGCGGCGCTTGTTGGCGCTCGGCCCGGCCGAGATAGGCGAGCCGCATCGCGAGACCGACCTGTTCAAGATCGGCGTTCATATCGGCGCGGTTCGGCGAAGCCTCAGGATCACGGAGCAAGTCTTCTCCGGTCAGCGACTCGGCGAGCCGCGTGATCACGCCGCGCAGGCTGACGCGAAGCGAGTCGAGAGAGCGGCCGTCGACGCTGAAATAAAGCGACTGCTCGCTGTCCATGAAATAAGACATCGTGCGATACGCGTCTTCGGCGACATCGTGATTATCTTCGCCCAGCGGCGTTTTCAGGTGGACCGTTACAACGGCCGCGCGCTTCTCCCGCGCCAGCTTGCGCACGCCTTCCGGCGTCAGCGGAGACGCGGCGCGCTCATCGTCCGAAGCTTTCGGGCTCGCATCGGTGATCAGCACCACGACCCGGCCGCCGATCTTGAACAGGTCGGTCTCGCGATGCGGCTCGCC
>JBCBCG010000178.1:0-9035 GCA_038530925.1 Pseudomonadota bacterium | reverse complement strand
CGGATCGGCGCGGCGCATCTCGCGGGCGGCGCGCTGGCGCTGGCCGCCGCTCCAACGCCGCCCGCCGCATATGCGCTGATCAGCGGCGCGGGCGCGCAATATCCCTCTGAGCGGCCGCTCCTATCCGAGGCCGGCGGATTTGTCGAGACAGGCCGCCGCCGGCGCGGCTCTTTCAACGGCAAGGCTCTAGAACAGGTTGAACCGCGGCAGCTGGTTCTGCGGCGGCGCCAGCACCAGCGCGCCGCCCGCGAGATGCGCCGCGCCGATCCGTTCGGCCAGCGCGCCCGAGACAGCGTCGCCGCGGGCGATCGGCGCGAAGGACAGCGACGGCGAGAAGGAGATCAACCGCCGGCTCCGCGGCGCGCGCGTGATCATCCCAAAATCGCTCCGCGCGCCGGCCAGCGCCGCCTCAAACGCGTCATGGCGATCGATCGCGGCGATCAGATCATCCTCGCCGCCGCGAAACACGCCGCCGATCCGCGTCTCAACGTCGATGCGGTCGAGATAAGGCCGCGCTTCGAAGGCGGCGCCGATGGCGGGCAGCCGCGCGACCGGCGCTCGGTTCTCTCGCTGCGGCGCGGCGCGCTCCGGCAGAGCCGCCGCCGCGGCGGCGCGCGGACCGATGAGAATGAGCCGCCGCGGGAAGAAGCGCCCGCCGGACGGCAGCGAGAAGCGCAGGCGCAGCGCATCCGGCAAATCGGCTCGGCGATCGCGGTCGAACCCGCTATCCGCCACAGCGGCGGCGCCTCCGAAGGAGACCACCGCCAACGCGCCTGCGCCCGATCGCATGATGTCGCGTCTTTTCATTCCTAGGTCCTCATTCGCGAGCCCTGTCGCCCGCCCTGCTCCGAACCGCATTCAGCATCGGACGCCGCCACGGCGCCGATACAATGGCGAAGCGCCGAGACTTGGCGAAAAGCCGAGATTTGGCGACGCGGAGATTTGGCGACGCGGAGATTTGGCGTCCCGCCGAGATTTCCCGAGCTTTCCGCCGAACCGCGGTCACGGCGGCAAGCCGCATGCGCTGAGAGCCGCCTCGATCGCCCGGCGCGAGCCTGTCAGAGAGAACTCCGCCGCCTCGTAACCATCGCCATACCGGCCGCCGAGGCGCGCGCCCGGCTCCAGCACATATGCGGTCGAGCCCCGGCGCAGCCATTCGAGCAGCGGGCCGTCCGGGCTGACGCGGCTCACCCAAATGTCGCGCCGGCGCACATAGCGCAGCAGCACCGTCTCCCGCACATCGCCGGACACGACGAAATCCGCCGCCGCCGCGACGCCGGAGCGAAACGCCTCTCCGAACACGCCCTCGCGCGAGAAAAACGCCACCGCAACCGCCGGATCGCCGGCGCGGCAAGCGACTTGGAGCGACTCGACCCCGAAGACGCCGCGCACCCAGGCGCGCGCGCGCCGCTCGCCGATCGGCTCATAGCTCCATTGCTCGGACGGCTGGAACGATCGCCAGCCCCGCGCGACCCGGATCGCGCCCGCCGCCTCCAGCCGATCCGCGCGATCGGCGACCAGCGGATCGTAAGGCGGCTCGCCGCGATCGAACAACGCGACCGTCGTCTCATAATCCTCCGCCAGCGCTGCCAGCTCGATCGCCGTGGGCGGCGCCATGATCGGCGGCGCCGGCGCCGCGGAGGCTTCGGCGGCCGAGACGCCCAGCTCCTCGGGCGGCACGAACGCCGTCCCATCCCATACGCGCACGCCGCGGCAGAGCCGCACCCCGCGCCGGCAATTGCGCCCGGTCATGCTGACGGCCACCGCCGGCAACCCGTCATACGCGGCGATCGCGCTGGCGTCGGGCGGCAGATCCACGCGGCGATACGCGCCCTCGCCATCGCTGACGAACACCGCGCCTGGGCAGCCCTCGACGCCGCAAAGCGCGCCGCGATAGCCGTCGCAAACGACATCGTATTCGATCAGCGCATCCGCCTCGCCATCGGCGTTGAGATCCTCCCACCGGACGAAATCGTCGGGAAAGCCGGCGCTCAGACACCGCGCATAGACGTCGCGCTTGGCCGCCTCGATCGGATCGCTCACCACCTCGCCGATGGCGACCGGCTCGTTGAGCGGCGGCGGCGCCTCGGGCTCGGCCGGAAGCTCCTCCCCCGTGGCCGCGATGGCGGGCGCCGCGAGACCCGCGACAATCGCGGCGACCAGCGCAAGGCGCGGCCCCGCGCGCCCCGCCCGATCGCTCCCTCGCCCTGCGCCCATGCGCCCCCCTTTTGCCCCCTCTCCCGCGAAGCCGCTGGATCAGTTGCGATCTTTGTCCACCAGAGCGCCCGCTTTGATCCACGGCATCATGCCGCGCAACGTCTCGCCCACCTCTTCGATCTGATGCGCGTCATGCAAGCGCCGTGTCGCTTTGAAGCTCGGCTGGCCGGCTTTGCACTCCTGCATCCAATCCCGCGTAAAGCGGCCGGCCTGGATGTCGTCGAGGATCGCCTTCATCCGCTCTTTCGTCTCGGCTTTCGGCAGAACCCGCGGGCCGGAAACGTATTCACCGTATTCCGCGGTGTTCGAGATCGAATAGTTCATATTCGCGATACCGCCCTCGTAGATGAGATCCACGATCAGCTTCACCTCATGCAAGCACTCGAAATACGCCATCTCCGGGGCGTAGCCCGCCTCGACCAGCGTCTCAAAGCCCGAGCGGATCAGTTCCACCAAGCCGCCGCAGAGCACAGCCTGCTCGCCGAATAGATCGGTCTCGCATTCCTCGCGGAAGCTCGTCTCGATCACGCCGGAGCGTCCGCCGCCGATCGCCGAGCAATAGGCGAGCCCCAGCTCGAGCGCCTTGCCCGTCGCGTTGTTGTGCACCGCCACGAGGCAGGGCACGCCGCCGCCGCGCTGAAACTCGCCGCGCACCGTGTGGCCCGGCCCTTTGGGCGCCATCATGATCACGTCCACGGTCGGCTTCGGCTCGATCAGACCGAAATGCACGTTCAGCCCATGGGCGAAGGCGATCGCGGCGCCGTCCTTCAGATTGGCGGCGATATGCTCATTATACGCATCCGCCTGAAGCTCGTCGGGCATGCACATCATGATCAGATCGCACCAGGCCGCCGCCTCGGCGATGCTCTTCACCGTCAGGCCTTCCGCCTCGGCCTTCTTCGCCGAGCCCGAGTTCGGCCGCAGCGCGACGCAGAGATCCTTCACGCCGCTGTCGCGCAGGTTAAGCGCATGGGCGTGGCCCTGGCTGCCATAGCCGACGATCGCGACCTTCGCGTCCTTGATCAGATTGATGTCGCAGTCGCGATCGTAATAGACGCGCATTCCCGGAACTCCCTGTTGAGGCGGAGCCTTTTTCGCCTTGCGCCGAGATCGCCGGCGCCGCGAAGACGGCTTGACCAAAAGAAAAAACGGCGCCCGCTCCAGCAGGCGCTTTCCAGCGCGGTTACTGGGCGTCGGGCGGCTTTTCAAGATATTTGGCCGAAGGCGCGCCGGCTCTAGGCGCCCGCCGAGCCCTGTGCTACCGCCGCGCCAACTTCCGAGGATTAAGGATCTGAGCCATGACCGAGCGCACGCTGTCGATCATCAAGCCCGACGCGACCGAGCGGAACCTGACCGGCAAAATCAACGCGCTGTTCGAAGACGCAGGCCTGCGCATCGTCGCGCAGAAGCGCATGCATCTGACCGAGGCGCAGGCCGGCGCGTTCTACATCGTGCATAAAGACCGCCCCTTCTATGGCGAGCTCTGCGAATTCATGGCGCGCTCGCCGGTGGTGGTTCAGGTCCTCGAAGGCGACGGCGCCGTGGCGAAGAACCGCAAAGTGATGGGCGCCACCAACCCGGCTGAAGCGGCCGACGGCACGGTCCGCAAGCTCTTCGCGGAATCGATCGGCGAAAACTCCGTCCACGGCTCCGACAGCCTCGAGAACGCCAAAATCGAAATCGCGTTCTTCTTCTCCGAGATGGAGATCGTTGGGTAGTTTACTTTAATATGAACTCGCCAAGCTGCGCCCTGATACTGTCACGGCGCAGCGCCCATTTTTAATAAAACCTCTCTCTTAGAGCTCAATATTACTAAAGCTCCGCCCCTCGATACAAGACTTGACATTTTCAGTGCAAAAAAAATTCCAGGCGGGACATCAAAGCACCCTTAAACCGCATCGCGATCTCTTCAAAAATTGCACGGATAACGCGTGCGTTCGTCCCAAAGCCGACCATAGTAAAGTCGCCAGCCTTCCGAGACCCAGGCTCCCTCTCTATCACTATCACTATCGGACGAATCCGATCCGCGCCCGACTGAGACCACGCGCCTTACAGACGGTAACGTCAGTGCTCCAAGCGCCCACCATGCTCGGCAGATTAAAGGCCTGATCGTTCGATGGTTCTAAACGGTAGACTTTCATCTTGGTCGTAAACGGCTCACCTGTACATTTCGCGCAAGAGTAGCAAGATCACCGCGCCGGCGACAGGGCGGCGCTGCCAGAGAGTCCGAGCGCGCGGTAGTGTCTCACTTTGAATTTTCCGACGCGCGCTTGCGATAGGCCTTCGGCCGCCCAGGCTTGGGCGCGCGCCGATCAATTTCCGCCACGACGTCCTCCATCGACCAGAGCCGATCGGTGATTCCAGCCGCCATAGCTGGCGTCACCTTCAGCGTCTTATGGATGCGGATGAAGTTGTAGAAGGCGAAGTAGAGCGCCAGCGCGTGAACGTGGTTCTGGAACTTCTTCGAGAAGGCGTTGGTCAGGCGAGTGAAGCGCCGGTTTTGCATGCGGATCGAGAGGTTGGAGCGCTCAACGAAGGACGTAGAGATATGCGCTTCGTCGGGACGCCCCTGTACGCGACGCTTCTTCGCGCCGTTGCAAACCGGGGGAGAGTAGCGCCCGCGCGCCGCCGCTGGATCGGTGCCGTAGGTCTTCTGGATCTGACCGTAATCGACATCGAGGCCGAACACGTCGTCGATGGCTGTACGATACAGGTCGAGTTGATCGGTCGAGATTTGCGGGCGACCGACAATCCGGTCTTTCAGATCGCCGATCAGAATATGGGCCGCTTCGGCAGTGCGGTCACCCACGAAGTACGCGACCATCAACTTGCTGTCTGCGTCGAGCGCGGTCCACGTCCAAACGTCGCCCGCTTCGTCCGGCGCCGCGACCGCCGCCTCAACGTTTTTCGCCTTCGCGTAGCAGAAGGACCAGATCTCATCAGCCTGAATGCGCTCCGCCTTCACCCCGCGCACATGCTCGTCATGCAGCGCCAAGCACGCCTCACCAGCGCTCTCCAGCAGCTTCGTCACCGTGTTTATGCTCACATCCGCCACGCGGCTGATGGACCGCATGGAGGAACCCTCCACGAGCATGGAGAGGATCTGGACGCGCTTATGCAGGGGCAGCTTGTTCATGCGCCTAATATATGAACTTTTATGCTAAGCATCAAGCACGCCCGTCACTTTAGGTCGTTTATTGAATGGTAACGGATTGGAAATATGTTAAGAATCCGCCTATGGGAGAATGCGATGAGTCGGTCTGAAAAGCTTGAGGAATTGATCGCGCGGGGCCTGATCCAGCGGCCAGCGCGAAGCGCTCGCCCGGTTCGGCCAAGCAAGATGGTGTACAAAAGCACTTTCTCAGCGTATCGTTCTGTGTTTGAAGAAGTTGACCGTTGGACAAATTCTAATGCCGAACTGGAACGACGTCCTAAACGAGATAAAAAAGACAAAAAGTAAAGAGGGGCAGAGTCCGCTCGACCTTGTCAGGCGAAAGTATCTTGCGCGGCTTGCGAAAACAACTGGCCGCAACGTGATAGCCTACTACTCCGCATTTTTGTCAAAGCCAAACGTCGCCGGCACGGAGATTAATGACGACGACAAAAACGGCTTGATGCTATGTATTCATGAGTTAAAGAGGGAGGCTGGACTAGACCTTATACTACATACGGCCGGCGGCACCGTTGCGGCGGCGGAATCATTTGTTCATTATTTAAAGCAGATGTTTGGCAATGATGTCCGAGCCATAGTGCCGCAAATATGCATGTCTGCCGGAACTCTAATCGCGTGCTCATGCAAAGAGATACTGATGGGCAAGCATTCAAACCTTGGCCCAGTAGACCCACAACTTGACGGCTTCCCAGCGTTGGCAGTGACAGAACAGTTTGACGAAGCGTTCAAACAAATAGTTGCCGACGCTCGTGCGGCCGATGCATGGCAACCGATATTGCAGCACCTTGGGCCGTCGCTACTTAAAGAATGCGAGTGGGCAATCGACAGATCCAAAGGATTTTTGATCGATGTTTTGAAGCAAAACATGCTTGCATCAGATCCAAATCCTGCCGTGAAGGCTGAAGAAATCCAAAAAAAGCTTATGGACGTCGCGAGTTCAGGGGGGCATGATCGCCATTTTCATTTTAACGACTGCATTGGGATGGGTTTGGCTATAAAGATGATTGAGGATGACCCGTCTCTCCAAGATGATATCCTAACGGTGCATCACTGCTTCATGCACACCACGTCGAATTCCGCTGCTGTGAAAATAATCGAGAACCACCTTGGGCGCGCTCTTTTAAAGAACGAAACTGCTACGTTGCCGCAGCTTTCAATCGGATTTGCGCCCCCGCCCCCAGCGCCGTGACGCAGCATTCGCAGCAATTTTCCGGCGTTCCTCCGGTGTCAACTTCTTCGCGCGGGCTTTCCCACCGCGCTTGCCTAACGACTGCGCGGCGGCGTCTTTGCCTTCGCCGGTCTGCGAAAACTCTTCTTCGTCCTCGCCGGTGGCGATCTTCGCGACCTTGATCGCGTTGCCGATCACGTCAGCGGGGCGCTTTTGTCCCTTTGGTCCTTTGGGCATGCGTCCTCCATATGCTTCACACTAAGCATAGAGGATATGGGAACCTTCGGCGAGTGATGCGAGCGCTGGTGCGCCGGCGCGGTAGATTTCAAACTGAGGCACTACCGAGCGCGCCGCCTCTCTAGACGCCCCGGCCCAAACCCACTACTCCTGGTCTCCCGTAGACCGACCCGCGTGAGGCGAGTCGCGGCTGCGGGTTTTTCCGTTATGGCGAGCCTTCAGGCGCGGCGATCCGCTTTCGCGGCGGCTTTGCGCTTCGTTGCGCGCGGCGCCGTTCGCCGGGCGCGCGGCGGCGAGGCGCTTGGCCGAGAAGCGGCGCACACAGAGGTTCGGCGCGCATCACGCGGCGCTGAAGGGCGGGTCAGGCGAAGGGCGGACGCATGGCGGGACAAGCGCGGTTCATCTTCATCACCGGCGGCGTGGTCTCTTCTCTCGGCAAGGGTCTGACCTCCGCCGCGCTCGGCGCGCTGCTCCAAGCGCGCGGCTATAGCGTGCGGCTCCGCAAGCTCGACCCGTATTTGAACGTCGATCCCGGCACCATGTCGCCCTTCGAGCATGGCGAGGTGTTCGTCACCGATGACGGCGCGGAGACCGATCTCGATCTCGGCCATTACGAACGCTTCACCGGCGTCGCCGCGCGGCGGACCGACAGCGTCTCCTCCGGCCGCGTCTACTCCACCGTGCTCGAGAAGGAGCGGCGCGGCGATTATCTCGGCCGCACCATCCAGGTGATCCCGCATGTGACCGACGAGATCAAAGCCTTCATCCGCATCGGCGAGGACGAGGTGGATTTCATGCTGTGCGAGATCGGCGGCACCGTCGGCGATATCGAGGGCCTGCCCTTCTTCGAGGCGATCCGCCAATTTCAGAACGAGCGCCCGCGCGGCGAGGTGATCTTCGTGCACCTGACGCTGCTGCCCTATATCGCCGCGGCCGGAGAGCTGAAGACGAAGCCGACCCAGCATTCGGTCAAAGAGCTGCGCTCGATCGGCATTCAGCCCGACATCCTGGTCTGCCGCTCCGATCGCGAGATCCCGGTGCGCGAGCGCGAAAAGATCGCGCGGTTCTGTAATGTGCGGCCCGACAGCGTGGTGCAGGCGCTGGATCTGGGCACCATCTATCAGGCGCCGCTGGCCTACCGCGCCGAGAACCTCGACGGCGCCGTGCTCGCCGCCTGCGGCGTCTCTGACGCGCCCGAGCCCGAGCTCAGCGCGTGGGCCGAGGTCGTCGAGCGCATCAACAATCCGGATGGCGCGGTGAAGATCGCCGTGGTCGGCAAATACACCGTGCTCGAAGACGCGTATAAATCGCTGTCCGAAGCGCTGACCCATGGCGGCGTCGCCAATCAGGTGGCTGTCGAGGCGGAATGGCTCGACAGCCAGATCTTCGAGCAGGAGGATCCGACGCCCTATCTCGAAGGCTTTCACGGCGTGCTGATCCCAGGCGGCTTTGGCGAGCGCGGGACGGAGGGCAAGATCGCCGCGGTGCGCTGGGCGCGTGAGCGCAACATTCCCTTCTTCGGCATCTGCCTCGGCATGCAGATGGCGGTGATCGAGACGGCGCGGACGCTCTGCGGGCTCAGCGACGCCGGATCCGAGGAGTGGAACGAGGATCGCGCGGCGCGGGGCGAAGCCTCCGTCGGCGAACCGCTCATCTATTTCATGCCGGAATGGGTGGCCGCGAACCAGCTGGAGACGCGGCGGCGCGACGACGACAAAGGCGCCACCATGCGCCTTGGCGCGTTCGATGCGACGCTGGAGCCGGGCTCGCTCGCCGCGGCGACGTATGGCGCGCAGGGGATCTCCGAGCGGCATCGCCATCGCTTCGAGGTCGATATGGCCTATCGCGAGCGCCTCGCCGCGGCGGGCCTGGTGATTTCCGGCGTCTCACCCGACGGCCGGCTGCCCGAGATCGTCGAGCGGCGGAACCATCCATGGTTCATCGGCGTGCAGTTCCATCCGGAGCTGAAATCGAAACCGCTCGAACCGCATCCGCTTTTCGTCGGCTTCATCGGCGCTGCGCTTCGCCAGAGCCGCCTTGTTTGAGGCGAGGCGCGATGCCGTTCCTCATCATCGCCTATGATCATCCTGGCAAGGAGGCCGAGCGCGAGGCGGTCCGCGCGGCGCATCGCGCCTATCTCGCCTCTTTCGGGACGCGGCTGCTGGTGACCTGCTCCCCATCGGTCCCTCGTTCATGACGAGAGTCTGCGGATGATTTCGGGGTATCCATCCGGGTGCTGAG
>JBCBCG010000177.1:0-9186 GCA_038530925.1 Pseudomonadota bacterium | reverse complement strand
GGCGCCGACATCACCAGCGGCAATTCGGGCGGACCGCTGATCGACAGCTGCGGGCGCGCCGTGGGCGTGAATACTTTCGGCATCCGCGACGACGCGACGGAGCGTTACCTTAACTACTCGCTGCATGCGACCGATTTGCTGGAGTTCCTCGGCGAGGCGAGCGTCTCCGCTCAAGTCGAGACGGAGGGCTGCCGCCCTCAAGTGGCGCCGCCCCAGGAGGTCGCAACCGCGCCTGAAGCCCCCGAGGCCGCCGACGCCGCCCCGGCGCCGGCCGCGGCCGCGGAAGCGGACGCCGCCTCGACTGAGCCTGCTCAGGCGGCTCCCGCTGAAGCAGCGTCCACCGACGCCGCATCCACGGAGGCGCCTCCTGCTGACGCAGCTTCCAGCGAGGCGGCGCCCACGGAGGAGGCTCCCATCGAGGCCGTTCCGGCCGACGATCTGTCTGGATGGGAATGAAGCGCCATGGTTGAGCAACGCGTCACCATCACCAGCGTCGACGGCGTGCGCCCGCTCGGCGAGGGCGGGCAGCGATCCTTCGAAATGATCACCGGCGCGATCGCGCGCCACCCCGATCTCGGCGACGAGCACCGCTTGCTGTTCGCCGAGCCCTCCACGGCGCCGGGCGGCGGCGTGGAATGGGTCACCGAAGCGCCAGGGCGCGTTCAGCCGATCACCGATCTCGCGCCGGAGGCGGCGGCCAAGGCGAAAGAGACGATCGCGCAGCTGAACGCCGATATTCTGGCGGCGGCGGACGATCTGGCCAAAGCCGGCGACCGGTCGTCGACGCTGCTGGCGACCGCCTTGCGCAACGCGGTAGAGATCCCGGGCGAGCAGGCGATCTTCTTGGTCGGCGATCAACCGGTGATCGTGCAATGGGCGCATCTTGAGGATCGAAGCGACGCGCCGAAAGGCGTGCTCTCCGAGATCGTGCCGCGGCGTCAGCCGCCCTCGGTCTCGCCCGCGCCGGCGACGCCGCATGTCGCGCCTCACGGCCACGGGGCGGCGGCGGCGACGGTCGTCGCGGCGCAGACGCCTTGGTGGCTGTGGCTCGGCTGGCTGCTTCTGGCCATCATCACCGCGATCGTGCTTTATCTATCGCTCTCCGCATGCGGCATGCGCGGGTTCGCCAGCTGGAACCAATGCCCGAGCCTTCTCGCAGCGCCGGCTCTGGCGAGCGCTGAGGACGACCGGGCCGCCTTGCAGCGAGAGATCCGCGATCTCGAGCGCCAACTCGCCCTCGCCGATGGACGATGCCGGCCGCAGCGTCCGCCTGAGCCGGTGGAGGAGGCGACGGCGCCGGAGCCTGAACCTGAGTCCGAGCCCGACCGCGCGGCGGATGCGAGCGAGGAGGTGTTCGAGCAGCGCCTTGACGAGGAGCAGGCCCAACGCGGCGAGCTTGAGTTCACGCTTGTCTGGCAAGGCCTCGCCGATCTCGATTTGGAGGTGGTCTGCCCGCTCGATCAGCGCGTCTCCTATCTTCAGACCGAGCGCAGAGCATGCGGCGCCGTGTTCGACATCGACGCCAACGGCAACCGGCAAACGAAGACCAGCGAGCCCTCGGAGCATATTCTGTGGGCGAACGGCGCGCCGCGCGGCCGCTATCGCATTCGCGTGGTCTATTTCGATCGCCGCGGAACCACCAATCCGAGCCACGCCTTCCAATTGCGCGTGAAAGCGGGCGATCGCGAGGAGCGCTTCGACGGCGTTCTGGCGACCGTCAAAGGCTCCCAAACGTTTGAATTCCAGTACTGAGGAGCGTCCCGCCGATGTCCCAAGACACCATGATCCGCGCGCTGCCCGAGTGGAAGGAAGAGACCACGCTGACGCCCTTCAGCGGCGTTCAGATGCTCGATTTCGGCTTCACCATCGACGAGGTGAAGTTTCGCTCGGCCCGGTTCGTGGAGCGCACGACGCGAACGATGGACGCTAATGAAGAGCGCATGCTGATCCCCTGCAGCGGCGACGAAGAAGCTGATGACGCGCTTCTGGGCGCGCTGCGGCAAGATGATCTTGAGTATTCGATCAGCAAGATCCGCGCGCTCGAGCCCTTTCTTGAAAAATGGACGCCGGTGCCGGTGCTGCGGATCAAGCCGAGCGTTGGGGCGGATGGGCGCGAGCTTTACGATGACGGGCCGATCGCCTGGGCGCGCGTGCTGGTGAAAGAGCTGCGCGAGCGCGGGCCGGACGGGATGTCCCACCGCGTCGTGCTGGCGATGGACACGAGCTGCGAAGCGGGTCAGGCGCCGAACGCCTATCTCGCGCCGCATATGGATGATGGCGAGCGCGAGTTCCGCTTCGTCAGCAATCCCGACGACATGGCCTGGTTCCTGCGGCGCCGCGAGACCGATGCGAACGGCCAATCGCGGGATCTGCAAGCTTGGGTCAACGACTGCGTCAAAACGCAGTTTCACGACTTTAAGCAAAGCCAGCGCCCTGACCGGCCGTTCGATCCTGAAACGCTGCCTTACCTCTTCGAGCATTGGGCGCGCTATTTGGCGTTCATTCGACTTCTTGACGATGCTGTGGCGTTTCCGAAAATCCGTTTATTGGACACGATATCAGTCGAGCCTGAAACCAGAGAGCCGCGCTATCGGCCCGTGGATGTCGATCTCGTGCTCGATATCGGCAACAGCCGCACCTGCGGCATCTTGATTGAGACGTTGCCGACATCGGTGCGCGCCAATCTCAACAACTCCTACGTGCTGGCGCTGCGCGATCTGTCCGATCCGCTTTATCGCTATCGCGGCGCGTTCGAGAGCCGGGTCGAGTTCTCAAACATCCGCTTCGGCGCGCTCAGGCCGCCTGGTCGCACGCGCTCGTTCTTTTGGCCGAGCCTGGTGCGCGCCGGCCCCGAGGCGGTGCGCCTGACGCGCGATGCGGATGGGACCGAGACGCTCTCCGGCATCTCGAGCCCGAAGCGCTATCTCTGGGACAATGCGCCGATGACGCAGGATTGGCGGTTCCATTTCTTCAAACCATCCTCGGCCGAGCCGCTGCCGCTGATCGCGCGCGCAGTGCAGAACGAGCTCAATGAAAACGGCGACGTGCTCGATCAGGTGCGGCGCGAGGAGGAGAAACGCCTGCGCGAGCGCGGCGTCACCAGCCTGACGCCGGCGATCCGCCCGCGGTTCTCGCGCTCGTCGATCTACGGGATGCTGCTGACCGAGCTGATCATGCATGCGCTGGTGCAGATCAACGATCCGGCGCAGCGCGAGACGCGGGAGGAGAGCAATCTGCCGCGCCGGTTGCGGCGCATCATCCTCACCTTGCCGTCGGCGACGCCGATGCAAGAGCAGGCGATCATGCGCTCTCGCGCTGAGGGCGCGCTGAAGCTGCTTTACAATACGCTGCGTTGGACCAGCGATCTCGCCATCAACACCGAGATGCCGGAAGTCATCGTGGAGTGGGACGAGGCGAGTTGCACCCAGATGGTGTATCTCTATACAGAGATCACGCAAAAATTCGGCGGACAGATCGAGAGTTTCTTCAATCTGATGGGGCGTCCGCGCGTCTGCCCGCCGCTCAATATTCAAGAGGAGCGGCGAAAACCGACCGGGCGGCCCGAGCCGTCGATCCGGATCGGCTGCATCGACATCGGCGGCGGCACCACCGATTTAATGGTCACGACCTTCTTCTCGGACAGCAACAAAGCGATCACGCCGCGACAGGATTTCCGCGAGGGCTTCAAGGTCGCCGGCGATGATTTGGTGCGCCATGTGATCAGCCGCATCGTGCTGCCGCAAATCGCGGCCTCTCTGTCGGATCATGGCGTCGGCCACGCCGATGATTTGCTGCGCGTGCTCTTCGGCGGCGATATCGGCGACGCGGATGTGAAAGACCGTCAGCGACGCCGGCAATTCGCGCTGCGCGTGCTCACGCCGATCGGTCTCAAACTGCTGCAAGCCTCCGAGACGCTCGGCCTGGGCGAGGCGACCGCGTTTCTGGCCGGCGACGCGCTCGGCTGGGTCGAAGCGCCGGCGCCGGAGCCTGGCGCGCCGGAGACGCAAGAGGAGGGCCCGCCGCCGCGGCGCTCCGCGGCGCCGCAATCCGTGCTCGATTATCTCGAAGCGCCGGTGCGCGAGCGGGGCGGGCGCGACTGGTCGCTGGCGGATCTCGAGATCGTCGTCGAGCGCTCGAAGCTGGACGCGGTGGTGCAAGACAAGCTGCAAAAAGCGCTGAGCGACATGTGCGAGCTGGTGGGCGCGCTCGAATGCGACGTCCTGCTGCTGTCTGGGCGCCCCTCGCAGCTTCCGGCGGTGCGCGACATCGTGCGCGAGGCGATGGTGGTGCCGCCGAGCCGGCTCATCTCGATGCATGATTACAAGGTCGGCCCGTGGTTTCCCTATCGCGATCCGGTCACGAACCGGATCGGCGATCCGAAGACAACGGCGGCGGTCGGCGGCATGCTTTGCACCTTAGCCGAGAGCCGCATCGCCAACTTCACTTTGTTCACGCGCGAAATCGTGATGAACTCGACCGCGCGTTACATTGGAGAGCTTGAGGGCGATCAGGTCATCTTGAAGGACAAGGTGTTGTTCAGCGCGGATGACGACCGAAATAAAGATGGCGCGGTGGTCGATTTCTACGGACCAACTTACATCGGCTTCCGTCAGCTGCGTCATGAGCGTTGGACGACCACGGATCTCTACAAACTCGATTTCGCCAACGCTCAGGCCGCGAAACGCCCGCGGCCGCTCCGCATCACCCTCTCGCGCCGGGAAGTCGACAATGATCCTGAGACCGTGTCCGAGGTGCTGCGCGCGGAGGCGGTGAAAGAGGCGATCGTGGTCTCCGAGATCGAGGACGGCGCGGGCGGGCCCGCAAAGCCCAGCGATGTGGCGCTGACCCTGCACACGCTTGGCGCTGAGAGCGATTATTGGCTCGACACCGGCGTCTTCACGTTCAGCTGAGGAGGAAGAAGGTGACTGATCGTCAATTATACGATGCGTGCTCCGAGACCGCTTCAATGCTGCGCGAGGCCGCGGAATGGGTGGCGGACCCTGAGAATGCGGAACTTGTGGGCGCGGAGCGGGCGCTCATTGAAAAAGAGCTGCGCCGCGGCGAGATCCGGGCGCGCAAATTGGCTGAAGCGGCCGAGCGGCCGATGTGCGTCGGCGTTTACGGGCCGAGCCAAGCGGGCAAGTCCTTTCTGGTGTCCGTGTTGGCCAAGCCGCGGGCCGGCCGCTTGATCGCCGATTTGCCCGGCGTGCCGGGCGGGCTCGACTTCATCTCCGAGATCAACCCAGGCGGCGAAACCGAGTCGACCGGTCTTGTGACGCGCTTCACCATGCGCAAAGCGCAATGCCCGGCCGGCTTTCCGGTGCATCTGCGGCTTTTGTCCGAGGCGGATGCGATTCGCATTCTCGCCGACAGCTTCTTCCGCGATGGCGACCATTCCGAGCCCGATCCCGAGCCGAGCGAGTTGAGCGCGGCGCTCTCGAAGGCCCGCGGCCGCGCCTCGGGCGGCGAAGGGCTGGCGACCGAGGATATTTGGGAGATCCAAGAATATTTCGAGCGGAACTTTCGGGGATCGTCCTACCTCAAAGCGCTTTCCGCCTTTTGGGAGGAGGCCTCCGAGGTGGCGCCCATGCTCGGGCTGAAAGACCGCGCCGAACTGCTCTCGGTGCTTTGGGGCAAGCACGCCGCGTTCACGGAGCTTTACACCGTTTTGATCGAGGCGCTGCAGACGCTCGGCCGACCGAAGGAAGCCTTCGCCTCTGTCGAGGCGCTGACGCCGAAAGCGACCAGCGTGATCGACGTCGCGACTTTGGCCGGCTTGGATGATCCCGGCGCGGCTGACGTGATCCGCGTGAAGGCGGATAATGGGCGCGAGGCCGCCATCGCGCGGCCCGTGATCGCGGCGTTGACCGCCGAGTTGGTGCTGCCCATGGCAGAGCAGCCCTGGCCGCTTTTCGCCCATTCCGATCTCTTGGATTTTCCCGGCGTGCGCGAGCGCGGCAAAGCGAAGAAATCCGGAGGGTTGGAGGCGTTTTTCGCCGGCGAGAAGGCGCCGAAGAAAGAACTGTGGCTGCGCGGCAAAGTCGCCTTCCTGTTCGAACGCTATGTTGCCGAGCAGGAGCTGACGTCGATGCTGCTCTGCATCCCGGACAGCAACATCGAAGTCGCGGTCGATCTCTCGAAGGACGTGCGCGAGTGGATCTCGAAAACCCACGGCGCCACGCCCGCCGAGCGGGCTCAGGTCGAGACGATGCTGTTCTTCGTACTGACCAAGTTCGACAAGCACTTGGTCGTGTCGCCAACCTTGGCGGAAGATTCGCCCGAGCGGTTCGACCGCAGGATCGACGCATCGATACTGGCGCCGTTCGGCGGCGCGAATGAAAGCTGGCCGCGTAATTGGACGCCGGGTCGGCCTTTCACCAACACTTATTGGTTGCGCAATCCGAATTATCCGGCGGAGATGGCGATCGATTACGACGAG
This sequence comes from Pseudomonadota bacterium, assembly GCA_038530925.1. GTDB lineage: Bacteria > Pseudomonadota > Alphaproteobacteria > Rhodobacterales > Rhodobacteraceae > JALEGB01. The sequence goes on along the minus strand of JBCBCG010000177.1, from coordinate 2,747 downwards.
AACGGCGTCGAGATCGGCTATCTTGAGAAGGCGGCTGAACGAGTGGCTCGGCTGAAATCCGGCGCGCTGCGGTCGGAGCTGGTCCAAACGCATATGCGCGATCCGAACGCGGCCTGGGATGCGGCGATGGCGCTCAATGATGGCGGCGTCTCGTATCTTGTGGAGCATCTGACGCCGGTCTGCGGGCCAGAGATCAAATCCCGCCAGATCGCCGCGCGCCATGACGCGCTCCGAAAGATGATGGCTCTGCGCCTGCAGCCCTATTACTCGGACGACGACGTGGAGAAGCGTTTGAAGCAGCGGCGCGAGGTGGCTGACAGGACCGTCGCCGCCGTGAATGAAACGTTCGACGCGAGGCGCTTCGCGCGGCTGATCGAAGCGTTCTCGGTTCATCCCGACGATATCGCGACCCGGATCGATCAGGTGGACGAGGGTGTGATCATCGTGCAGTCCGAACCTGGCGCGGCGAAGCCTTCGAGCGCGGGCCCGCGGCGGCGGCGCTTGCCGGGCCAGCCCGCCGCGGAGCCTGCGGCGGAGGACGCGCCAGGCGATGCGGGCGGCGTTGGTTTGCCCGCAGGCGGCGACGACAAGATCCGGGTGATGACGCTCGAAGCGTACCAAGCGCGGACGGCGACTTTGGTCTGGCTTGAAAACATGCGCGCCTGCGCGGCGCGGGACGATATCGAGAGCTTCTTGCATATCAGCCCGAGCATCGCCTCTGAAATCATCGGCGAACTCGGCGCAGCGGGGCGGCGCATCGGCTTGATCGATCGGATCTCGGCGGATCTGCGTCGCTGGAATTTCGGCGCGCGGGCGGAGCGGCAGACGGCGGCGGCGGCGCTTGTCGCGGCCGAGAAGATCAATCGGTTGGTCGAGTATCTGTGCGTCGACGAAATGGCGGAGGCGGATAAGCCGCGCGTGCCGACCGATACCGGCGAGCGCCCGGCTTTCAAGCCCTTTAATCGGCCGACCACGCCGCAAAACATCGCCGATGAGGCGCATCGCTACGACATCGATTACCTCGAAGACTGGAGCTTTGGGCTCTACCGCATGTTCGAGGACAACGCGCGCAATGTCGGCGGCGCGAACATCAATCAGGCGCAGAACGCGCGGCTCGGCTCGATCCTCACCGGGCTTGGGGGCGCTGAAGCGTGAGCGGCGTATCGCAGCGATAAAATGAGAACTTATGGGACGTGCCTCTGGGCGCGGCCCGCTCTAAACGGGTCGTGGCTCGGGCGCGGGGATGTTTCTTGCTCCGCCGCCGACAGGGCCGGAACGCATGAGAGCCGGGGGCGAAGGTGTCGGTAAGGATTGAAGTCGATCGAGATCGGCCGCTTGGGGGCGTCGCGCTGATGACCCTGCGCGGCGCCCATCAGGGCCAAGAGACGACGCTCCGCATCATGCGGCTTGAGGACGATCAATACTTGGCGGACGCTGGGTGGCGGACCGCGGTCGCCACGATCGGCCCTCTGCCCGCGGCGGCGACGGCGGATGGCGCGGTGATCGTGCGGCTCGGCCCGCCCTACACCACTCATCTCGAACCGTTTCAGCGGATCCGCGTCGAAGCGCCAGGCCTGGGCGTGAGCGCCGAGGTGTCCTGGCCGGAAGATGTGGGCAAGGCCCTGGGCGCCGCAGCGGCGGGCGATATTTTCCATCAACCCCGGCCCTCAGAACTGACCGGTCCGCACGAGCCTTTCGAGCCGGTCACCCCTGCGCAACCTCCGGAGCCGCCTCAGCCGCCCGAGCCTGTTGACCCGCCCCAGCTTGCGGAGCCGCCCAAGCCCGAGGACCCGCCTAAGCCGGCGGACCCGCCCGAGCCTCCCCATGGCGCGGATGAGGAGCCGGGGGAGGAGGATGAGGTCGATAAGGAGCCGCCGAAAGATCGCCGGTTGCTCTGGGGCCTGGCGGCGCTCGCCGCCGCGGCCGCGCTGGCGGTCGCTGTGATCTTGGCCGATCGCGAGCAGCCGCAACCTGTGCCACCTCCAGAACCTTTGCCAACTCCGCAACCTTTGCAACCTCCACGAACCTGTGAAGATGGAACGCTTGGCGCCGCGGCGGAGGAACTTTTCGAACAGGCCATGGCCTGTCAGTCCATCGGCGATAAGGCGCGGATGATCTCGTTGATCGACGTCGCCGCCCGCGCCGGGTACGGGCCGGCGCATCTGCAGAAAGGGCGCTTCCGCGATGCGACGCAAGGGACGCTGGAAGACTCGCCTTTCGAGCAGCAGCTCGACCATCTGGCGGCGGCGAGCTACCGCGAAGCGCTCGATTTGGGCGTTGAAGAGGCTCGCCCCTTGCTGGAGGCCGTTTGCGAGCGCCTGACGGGCGACCAAAGCTCACGCGCGCGGGGCGCGCTGCGACGCCACTGCAACTGAGGAGGCGAGGATGACGATCTTTGTTCGCGTAAGCGCGGCGATGGCCGCGGCGATGATGTTGACCGTCGCTTCCGCGGCGGCTGAGGCGCGGCGTCCGGAGACGGTCGAGAACACCCAATCGGTTTTCAAACGCGTTTTGCCCGAGCCCGGGACGCCGCTTTATCGCGCGCCTGACGGCGAGACGGCGCCGACCGCGCTTGTCCCGCTCTATCCGGTGTATGTCTATAAAACGCAGGGCGATTGGCTCGAGGTCGGCCGCGGCTCCCGCGACGGCGCGGAAGGCTGGATCAAAGCCGAAGCGGCCACTCCCTGGGACACCAACATCGTCGGCGCCTTCTCCGTGCGCGGCGGCCGGCCGCGGCAGATTTTCTT
>JBCBCG010000176.1:0-9366 GCA_038530925.1 Pseudomonadota bacterium | reverse complement strand
GACGCCGGCGCCGTGCGGCGAGGCTGCGGAGATGGAGAAGACGGCGAAGGGGCGGCGGAGACAGGCGCGCGCGGCGCCCTCGCTTGAGCAGTGGGAGGCGCTGCGCGCCGCGGCGGCGGCCAAGGCCGCGCGGCTCCGCGCCATGGAGCGCGCCGGCGCGCTTGGTCCCTCCGTCGGACTTTATGCGCTGAGGCTCCAAGCGGATCTCGCCGCCGGCGCCTGGCGGCGCGACGCTGAAGAAGGGCTCGCCGCGGACGGTGCGGCGCAAGCCGCCGCCAAGCGTGGCGCGAAGCTGCTGCGGCGGCCGGCGGCGCGGGTCGCGTCGGAGGCTTTGCAGAAGGCGGCCAAGAGCCTCGGCAAATGGGGCGCGCGGATGGAGGCGCTCTCGATCGAGGAGCGTCACGAGATGCGAAAGAAGGCCAAGGTGCTGCGCTATGCGGTGGAGTTCTTCGGGGCGCTTTATCCAGAGGAGGCGGTGAAGCCCTATCGCCGCGCCCTGAAAAAGCTCCAGGCGAGTTTCGGGACGCTGAACGACGCGGCCGATGCCGAGAAACTGCGCGAGCTCGGCGCGAGGCGGGCCCTGAGGCCGGCGATCGACGCGGCGATTTCCCATGCGGAGGCGCGCATGGAGGCCGAGTTCCCGCTGGCGCTGGAGCGCTGGCGGATCCTTGAGGCGACGCCGCTCTTCTGGCGCTGAGCGCGCTCTACAGAAGATCTCGCAGCGCGGCGAGCAGCGGCGCGTCGGCGGGCGGCATCGGATAGTCTCGCAGCTCGCGCGGGCGCGCCCAGGCGAGGGCCTGGGCCTCCAAAGGCCGCGGCGCGCCGTTCCATTTGCGCAGCACGAAGAGCGGCATCAGGAGGTGGAACTCCTCATAGGAATGGCTGGCGAATGTCAGCGGCGCGAGGCAGCTCTCCCGCGTCGAGACACCCAGTTCCTCCTGCAGCTCGCGCACCAGCGCCGTCTCCGGCGTCTCTCCCGGCTCGAGCTTGCCGCCGGGGAACTCCCAGAGGCCGCCGAGCGCTTTATGCGCCGGCCGCTGCGCGATCAGCACGCGGCCGTCCGGATCGACCATCGCCGCGGCGACAACCGTCAGGATGCGCGCCGCACCGTCGCCGCGCTGCGCCGCGCTTGGGCAGTCCTCAAAGCTGATCCCGCCGGTCATGATCGATAATCCGCGTTGATGCTGATGTAGCCATGGGTCAGATCGCTGGTCCAAACCGTGGCCGCCCCGGCGCCGACGCCGACATCCACCGAAAGGCTCAGCTCCGCGCCCTTCATATAGGCCGCGAGCGTCTCTTCGTCATATCGCTGCGAGCGCCCTCCGCCCTCGGCCATTGGATGCGGCCCGAGCGTGATCGAGAGCTTGTCCCGGTCCGCCGCCTCGCCCGATTTTCCCACCGCCATGACGATGCGGCCCCAATTCGGATCCTCGCCGGCGAAGGCGGTCTTCACCAGCGGTGAATTGGCGATGGAGAGCGCGATGGTCTTGGCCGCTTTGCGCGTCTTCGCGCCGGTGACGCGGATCTCGACGAATTTCGTCAGCCCTTCGCCATCCTTCACCACCTGCTGGGCGAGATCGCGCAGCACTTTTTCGAGCCCGCGGCGGAAGCCGCCGTAGCCCGGCGATTGCGGGGTCTCGATCAGCGGCGCGTCGCTCGCGCCGGTGGCTGCGAGGAGCAGCGTGTCCGAGGTCGAGGTGTCGCCATCCACCGTGATCGCGTTGAAGGTGCTTTCGGTCAGATCCGAGAGAAGCCGTTGCAGGAGATCCGGCGCCACGGCGGCGTCGGTGAAGACGAAGGCGAGCATGGTCGCCATATCCGGCGCGATCATGCCGGAGCCTTTGGCGATCCCGGAGATGCTGGCGGGCGCGCCGGCGATGTCGAGCGTCAGCCCCGCGGCTTTGGGATAGGTGTCGGTGGTGCGGATCGCTTCGGCCGCGTCCTCCCAGGCGGAGGGCCCGGCGGCCTCTTCGGAGGCGAGCGATGCGGCGAGATCGCCAAGCTTCGCCTCGATCCGCTCATGCGGCAGCGGCTCGCCGATTACGCCGGTCGAAGCGACGAAAACGTCGCCGGGCGCGACGTCGAACGCGGCGGCGGCGGCGTTCGCGCAGCGCGTGACGGAGCGTTCACCCTCGGCGCCGGTGAAGGCGTTGGCGTTGCCGGCGTTGACCAAAATGGCGATGTCGGCGCTGCTCGGAGGCGCCGGGCGGGAACGGTCCGACGAACCGTCCACACCGCGCCGCGCCGCGAGCCGCGCTTCGCACCAGAGCACCGGGGCGCCGCGCGTGGCCGAGCGCGTAAAGACGCCGGCGATCCCGCCTCGGGGCGTTCCGTCACTCTCCGCCGCGACGGAGACCCGCGCCGCCATGAGATCGAGCCGATCCTGATAGCGCACGCCAGCCGCGACGGCGGCGAGCCGAACGCCCTCCACGGGCGGCGGCGGCGCGAAGCGCTCCGGCGCGAAGGGCGAGACGCCGCCTGTCTCATCGAGCGCGCGTTCAAGCTCGCGGAGTTTGGCGCGCGCTTCGGCGAGGATGCGCGTCTTCTCCGCCTGCGCCGCGGCGAGCGCGGCTTCGGCCTGTTCGAGCTTTTCGGATTTGCTGGCCAAGAACGGCTTCCTCCCACTGCCGGCGCCCGCCCTTTCGGCGACGCTCTGCGGCCGCGCTCAGAGAATGGCGCGCCGCTCAGCCGGGCCCGCGCGTCGCCCAGCCTCGCCGCGTCGCAATAGCGCGGAGCCCGCGGCGGCGCTTTCGGCGCCGACGCGGGCTGACCCGCCCTCTAGCGATAAGCCCAACTGGCGTCGAGGCGCGCCGGGCCGCCGCGACCCGCGCCTCGGCGCTACTGGGTCGTAAGGAGATCGTCTTCGGCGAGCGCTTCCGCCGGCGGCAGGGCTTCGGCGAAGGTGACGCCAAGCTCCTCGCGCAAGCGATCGATCTCGGCGCTGGCGAGCCGTTCGATGAGCGTGCGGCGCAACGGCTCCTGCAGGCGGTCGAAGGGCACGGTGCGGCGGTCTTCAAGCTTGATCACATGGAAGCCGAATTGGGTCTGCACGACCTCGCTGATCTGGCCCGGCTCGCTGAGCGCGAAGGCCGCGGCGCCAAAGGCCGGCGCCATCTGTCCGCGGCGGAAATAGCCGAGATCGCCGCCATTTTGTTTGGTGCCGTCCTGGCTGCGCTCCATCGCCAAGGCTTCAAATTCAGCTCCGCCCTCCAGCGCTTCGAGCAATCCTTTCGCCTCTTCTTCGGTCTCAACCAAGATATGACGCGCGCGGACTTCGATCAGATTGTCTTTCGTGGTCTCATCCGCAAGCAGTTCCTCATAAAGGCCCTGAAGCGCCTCTTCCGTCATTTGCGGCTCTAATTCGCGTTGCACATAGGCTTGGCTCAGAAGGCGCCGTTCAACCATCTTCGCGCGGCGCGCGACGCCGGGATCTGCGGTGATCGCGAGTTGATCGGCCAAGCTGTCGACGAGGCTCGGATCAGTTTCGATCTTGCGCACCAGCGCCTCCAGCAGCAGCTGGCGGCGCGCGGTTTCAAGCTGGGTCGAGATCGCCTCGTCGCTGGCGATGTCCTTGCTCTGCGCCGCTTGGGAGAAGAGATGCTCTGAGGCCAGCTGGTCGATCAGCTCGCGGAAATAGATGTCGCGGTCGAGCCGCTGCATCAGCTGCGGCGGCATGCTCTGACGCATTGCGATGACGTCGCCGAGCGACAGCGTCTCGGCGCCCACCGTGGCGATGGGCGTGTCGGCGTCATAGCTCTCAAGCGTTGGTTTTTCTGAGAGATCCGCCGCGGCTCCCTCTTGAGCGACGGCGGGCGACGCGGCGAAAGCAGCCGCTCCGGCCAAGAGCGCGGCGGACAGCGCCGCGGCGCGCGCGACCCTCGCCTCAACACGGCGTGTGAACATCTATGACCCCTTCCCTTGGCGTTCCCCAGCGCGGCCGCGGCCCCGTCCGGCACCCGCGCATCGGGGCCACGCCTATCCGATCGGATGCGTCAGGTGAACACCCTTTGCTCGCGGGCCCGGAGTGTCTAGATAGGCGAGGTTCACAGACGCAAGCCCCTGCGCGCGCGGCGCTCCGACAGCGCGCCGAGTTCGCCGCGAGGGGGCCGCGCCACGCCTGGCGAGCCCAGGGCGCGCCAAGACGGCGCCAGGCTCGCCTGGGCGCGGATACGACAAGACGGAAGGACCGCTCCGGATGCTCGGACTGACCAAGATCGCCCGCCGCGTTTTCGGCAGCGAGAATGATCGCAAGTTGAAACGCGCCACCGCCGTCGTGGAGAGCGTCAACGCGCTCGAGCCGGAGATGGAGGCGCTCTCTGATGAGGCGCTGATGGCGAAGACGCCGGAGTTTCGCGGGCGGATCGAGCAGGGCGAGACGCTGGACGCGCTGGCGCCGGAAGCCTTCGCCGTCGTGCGCGAGGCGGCGCGGCGCTCGATCGGTTTGCGCCATTTCGACGTGCAGCTCGTCGGCGGCATGATCCTGCATCAAGGCAAGATCGCTGAGATGAAGACCGGCGAGGGCAAGACGCTGGTGGCGACGTTGCCGGTCTATCTCAACGCGCTGGCGGGCAAAGGCGCGCATGTGGTGACGGTGAACGATTATCTGGCCAAACGCGACGCGGGCTGGATGGGGCAGGTTTACGGCGCGCTCGGCATGAGCGTCGGCGTGGTGACGCCGGGCGTGGACGATGCGGGCCGGCGCGCGGCCTATGCGTGCGACATCACCTACGCCACCAACAACGAGCTCGGCTTCGATTATCTGCGCGACAATATGAAGTACTCGCTGCAGGCGATGGCGCAGCGCGGCCGCCGCAGCTTCGCCATCGTCGACGAAGTCGACTCGATCCTGATCGACGAGGCGCGCACGCCGCTGATCATCTCCGGTCCGACGGAGGATCAGTCGGAACTCTACGTTAAGATCAACGAGCTGATGCCCGGTCTTGGCGAAGATGATTACGAGCTTGATGAGAAACAGCGCAGCGTCGCTTTTACCGAAGACGGCGCCGAAAAGCTTGAAGAGCTTCTGCGTGCGAACGGCCTCCTTCGCGAAGATCAGACGATGTACGATCCGCAGAATGTCGGCCTTGTGCATCACAGCAATCAGGCGCTGCGCGCGCATAAGCTGTTTCAGCGCGACAAGGATTACATCGTCCGCAACCGCGAAGTCGTGATCATCGACGAGTTCACCGGCCGTATGATGCCCGGCCGGCGCTATTCGGAAGGCCTGCACCAAGCTCTAGAGGCCAAAGAAGGCGCGGCGATCCAGCCTGAGAATGTGACGCTCGCCTCCGTCACCTTCCAGAATTACTTCCGCCTCTACGACAAGCTCGCCGGCATGACCGGCACGGCGATGACCGAAGCGAACGAGTTCATGGAGATCTATGGGCTGGACGTGGTCGAAGTGCCGACGAATAAGCCGGTGGTGCGCGAGGATGAGGACGATCAAGTCTATCGCACCGCGCCGGAGAAGTTCGACGCGATCATCGACGCGATCCGCGACGGGTCGGAGCGCGGACAGCCGATCCTGGTCGGCACCACGTCGATCGAGAAATCCGAAGTGCTGTCGGAGGTGCTGAAGAAGCAGAAGATCCCGCATGAAGTGCTGAACGCGCGGCAGCATGAGCGTGAAGCCTTCATCGTCGCGCAGGCGGGCCGGCCCGGCTCGGTGACGATCGCGACCAACATGGCGGGCCGCGGCACCGACATTCAGCTCGGCGGCAATGTGGATATGCGCGTGGCCGAGCGCGTGGCGAAGCTGCAGAAGGCGCCAGGCCCGGATCAGGCGGATCTCGCCGCCGTGCCCGAGGCGGAGCTCGCCACCATTCGCGAGGAGGTGGCGGCGGAGGTCGCGGCGGATAAGGAGACGGCGCTTGAGGCGGGCGGGCTCTGGGTGATCTCAACCGAGCGCCATGAGAGCCGGCGGATCGACAACCAGCTCCGCGGCCGCTCGGGTCGGCAAGGCGATCCAGGGCGCTCGACCTTCTATCTCTCGCTGCAAGACGATCTGATGCGGATCTTCGGCTCCGAGCGGATCGACGGCATGCTGAAGCGCCTGGGGCTCGAGGAAGGCGAGGCGATCGTGCATCCTTGGGTCAACAAAGCGGTGGAGCGCAGCCAGACGAAGGTGGAGGCGCGGAACTTCGAGATCCGCAAGAACCTTCTGAAATACGATGACGTGATGAACGACCAGCGCCGCGCGATTTTCGAGCAGCGCATGGAGGTGATGGAGGCCGAAGACGTCTCCGAGATGGTGCGCGACATGCGCCATACCGTGGTGGATGACCTGGTGGCGCGGCATATTCCGGAGCGCGCTTACGCCGAGCAATGGGACACCGAAGGGCTCGAGACGGAGATCAACACGCTCTTCGGCGGGTCCTTGCCGGTGGCGGAATGGGCGGCCGAAGAGGGCGCCGATGACGAGACGGTGCGCGAGAAGCTGATCGAAGAGACCGACAAGATCGCCGCCAAGCGCGCCATCGATGTGGGCAGCGACCGGATGCGCGCGGTCGAGAAAGAGATCGTGCTCTACACGATCGACCAGCATTGGCGCGAGCATCTCCTCACGCTCGACCAGCTCCGCTCGGTGATCGGCCTACGCGGCTACGGCCAGCGCGATCCGCTGAACGAGTATAAATCCGAGGCCTTTTCGCTCTTTGAAGGGCTGCTCTCGCGCCTGCGCGGCGATGTGGTGCGCGTGCTGATGAACATGCCGACCGAGCCGCCGGCGCCGGCCGCGCCGAACGTGACCATCTCGCTCGGCGACGACGCCGGCGCCGCGGAGAGTGAGCGCGAGCCCGAGACGGTGGACGCCGATGGCGACGCGGCGCCGAGCGCTGGGCGCGGCGGTAAGGCCGGCAAGAAACCTCGCGGCCGGGTGCGCGGTCGAGCGAAGGGGCGGCGATAGCCGAGCGGCGCGTCTCGTTTTGAGGTGTGAAAACACCGGCGCGGCGTGCGCCTGAGCGATTTCGCGTTTCTCCGAAATCCTTGATCGCCGCGGCGATCTCAATAAGGTCCTCCGAAAAAACAAACAGAACGATCTGTTTTTATCGGACTTGGAGGATCGCCTTTATGAAAAACCCTTATCATACAGAGGAGCGCGCCGCGTTTCGGGAGATGGTGCGCGGCTTCATCGCGCAAGAGATCACGCCTTACGTAGATGAGTGGGATGAGGCGGGCGCGATCCCCTGGGCGCTGCATCAGCAAGTCGGCGCGCTCGGCGCGTTCGGCTTCGGCGTGTCGGAAACCTATGGCGGGCTCGGCTTCGATGATTTCTTCATGCGCGCCGCCTTCGCCGAGGAGATGGGCCGCTGCGGCGCGGGCGGCGTGCCGGCGGCGCTGGGCGGTCGCGGCATCTCCATTGGGCCGATCGAGCGGTTCGGAACTGAAGAGATCAAGGAAAAGGCGCTGCGCGCCATCGTCCGCGGCGAGAAGGGCTCTGCGCTCGCCATCACAGAGCCGTCCGGCGGCTCGGATGTCGCGAATTTGAAGACCTCGGCGAGGCTCGACGGCAATCATTATGTCCTGAACGGCTCGAAGACGTTCATTACGGGGGGGATGACCGCTGATTACTTCGTCGTCGGCGCGCGCACGGGCGGGCCAGGCCTCGGCGGCGTATCGCTGTTCTTCGTGGAGGCGGACGCGCCCGGCTTTTCGCGCTCGGCGATCGAGCGCAAGATGGGCTGGTGGTGCTCCGATCAAGCGACGCTTTATTTCGATGATCTCCGCGTGCCCGCGACCAATATGCTGGGACCGGAAAACCAAGGGTTCCTCGCGATCATGCAGAATTTCAACGCTGAGCGGCTGGCGCTGATCGCCCAAGCTCTCGGGATGATGAAGCTCTGCTTTTCTGAAAGCGTCGCCTGGGCGCGAGAGCGCGAGACCTTCGGCAAGAAGCTGATCCGTCACCAAGTCATCCGCCATAAACTCGCGGAGATGTCGGCGCGGATCGATGCGACCGAAGCGTATCTCAATCAGATCGCTTATGACATGCAGGAGGGCGGCCAGCCGATCGCAGAGCTCGCCAAAGCAAAGTTCTTCGCGACGAAAAACCTCGAATTCATCGCCAGCGAAGCGATGCAGATCTTGGGCGGCGCGGGATATTTGCGCGGCAATCCGGTTGAGCGCGTGTATCGCGAAGTGAAAGTGATCGCGATCGGCGGCGGCTCAGAAGAAATCATGCGCGACCTCGCCGCCGGTCAAATGGGGCTATGAGCGCCGCCGCGTGGCGATAGCTTGTTACAAATCGACACGATGCAAACGCATTACGCGATCCTCCTGCAACAATCCGCAGTCATCGCTTCGCGGATCGCGCCGGAAACGTCGCGTCTGAGCGTTAATAGGGCGCAACGCGATTTTCACGGCCGGCGCTCCATATCTCAAAGGCGCGCGCAAGGCCGCGGCGCGAACGGAGCGAGCAACGGGATGGCGAGGGCGAGAGCATGACTCTGCACCGAGGGGGCGATGACGCGCCGAGCGGCGATGAGGCGAAGACCGCGCGCCGCAGAGAGATGAACAGCGCTCTGCTGCGCGGCGTCTTTCAATTGGCGCTGGTCGTCGCTTTTGTCGGCGGCGCGGCGTTCGCGGTGCGATGGCTGATGGACACGCGCCCCAGCGCGCCGCAGCAAGCGGTGGCCGAGCCGGTCTACGCCGTGCGCGCGACCAAGGCTCAGGCGGCGGTGAACCAGCCGAGCATCAATGTCTTCGGCGAGGTGTCCGCGCGCCGCTCGGTGGAGCTGAGGGCGCTCGTGGCCGGCAAAACCGCCTATGTCAGCGAGAAGCTGATTGTGGGCCAAGCGGTCGGCGCCGGCGATCTGTTGGTGAGCATCGACGATTTCTCCTATCGCGGGGCCATGGTCGAGGCGCGGGCGAATTTGGCCGAGGCGACGGCGCGTCTCGCCGAAGCGGAGGCGCAGCTCGCCGCGAATGAAAAGGATCTCGAGCGCGTGCGCGAGCAGGTGGCGCTTGCGGAGCGGGATCTGACGCGCGCGCGCGAGTTGGGGCGACGAAACACGCTCTCTGAGCGCACGATCGACGAGCGCGAGCTGACCTTGGTGCAGCGCCGCCAGCAGCTGGAGGCGGCGGAGTCGGCGAAGACGATCCAAGAAGCGCGGATCTTGCAGCAATCGGCGACGATGGAGCGCCTGGCGTGGCGGGTCGAGCAGGCGGAGCGGGATCTTGAGGATACGGCGCTGCGCGCGCCGTTCGATGCGGTGGTGCGCTCTGAGAATGTCGGCCTCGGCAAGCGTTTGGGCGTGAACGATGTGGTGGCGCAGCTCTATCAGGCGGATGTCCTCGATGTGCAGTTCACATTGTCGGATAGTCAGTTCGGCCGTTTGAGCAGCGGCGCGGCGCCTTTGCTCGACCGCA
>JBCBCG010000175.1:0-9473 GCA_038530925.1 Pseudomonadota bacterium | reverse complement strand
AACGATGACGAAATCGCCGACGTCGGCGCGCATCACGCCTTCGAGCGTCTCAATCTCCATCCACTCGCCGATCCATTTCGCTCGCCTGTCGCCGCGATGCGTGTTGATCCACTCCTCAAATGCGACGCGTCCATCGATATCCCACAGGCCGGGGACGCACCGGGCCTCGATGATGACAGGCTTCTTTCGATAGCGATCACTCACGCCCCACCTCCCGCGCTGTCGGCGCCCGAGGCAGTTCCCAGAATCACCTTATGTTCACGGCGTTCCTGGGTGGTGGTTCCCAATTTTATTTTGAGTAAACCTCTGAATTTCCTTGAATATAGCCGTTCCAGGCGAACCAATAGGAGAGCAATCCGGGAACGCGCGCCGCGGCGGCGCCGCTCGGACCGATGAGGGCGTCTTCGGTGCGGCGCCAGGGCGCGCCGCTCTCATCGATCAAGACGCCGTCTTCGCGCTCGGCGAACTGTCTGGCGCCGCGGTCATAGGCGCGGATCGTGCGCCCGGCGGCGTCGCCGATCAGCACAAGGGACAAGCCGCCAACCTGGTCGTTGATCACGGCGCCGCCCTCGAACGCGTCGAGCGGCCAGGCCTTCGCGGCGCCGGTCGTCGCGACGCCGAAGACAAACGCCTTTTGGCCAAGCGCGGTTTGATCCGACAGGGCTGGAAACATCAGATCATCGCTGGCGAAATAGTCGCGATAGACGACGCCCTCGCCGTAATCGCGCACATGGCCGGTTTCGAGCGACAAGACGCGTGTGGCCGGATGCGCGGCGCGCCATGCCGCCCAAGGCGCGATGGTCACAGGGCGGCGCTTGAGCGCGATTTGCGCGCCTGCGAGCGGGCCGAGCGCGGGCTCGCCGGTGTATTGGTTCCAGAGCGTATGCGTCTGGCGGTCGAACATCAGCTTGTTCGAGCGGTAGAGGAACCCGGAAGAGCCGAAGATGAAAGGCTCGCTCCGCCCTTCAATCTGCGTCTCGAACAAAAACCCGGCGCCGCAGAGCGTGCAATAAGCGAGCGCGACCGGCGCGCCGCCGACCACGTCGTTGAACATCTCATGCCAGCCCATGATGCGCAGCGGATAGGCCCGCGCATCGCCGTTGATCGCGACGCCGAAAACGAGATCGCCCTCGCCGAGATAGGCCGCCTCCGCCGCTGATATCAGCGCTGGGTCGTCAAGCGACGGGATCGCGTCTTTGCGCACGCCGCCCCAGGTCACTTCTTCAAAGCGGATGCGGGCGCTTGGCGCGGTGAGGTGCTCTTCGCGGAGGAAGAGCTCAAAATTCTTGTCGATCGAAAGGAGCATGTCGCGTTTGAAGGCGATGTAGCTTGGATGGGCGTCGATCTCGGGATGCGCTTCTTGCCAGAGCATCCACTCGAACCAGCCGCGCGGCGCGGGATCGCCGGTGATGCGGCGCAACTGCGTCTCAAGCCAGTTCGAATGCCAGCGCGCGTAGCGCAGCGAGAAGATCAGAGAGGCGGCGAGATCGGCGCCGTCATGCGCTTCGATTCGCGCCCGGGACGCCGCCTGCTTCAGCGGGTTGCGCGAGAAAAGACCGCGGACCGCCGCATCGAGCGACAGCGGCTCGTCCTTGTCTTGCGCGCTCGAGGCGGAGACGCCGAGCGCGCCGGCGCCGAGCCCGAGAAGCGCCGCCCGCCGCGTGACCGGCGGCGCGGCGGCGAGAGATCGGGCGGGTCTGCGGAACTGCGTCATGGCGCCTCGTGAAACGGCGAGCGGAGGCCGCACTCTGCGCGGTGGCGCGCGCGGGCGCGAATCACGCCTGCGCCACTGGATGTGATCCGCCGTCAGGCGCCGTTCAGGAGCGCTTTGATATCTCTCTCGATCTTGGCCGGCGTCGCGCTGGAGGGGTAATGGCGGATCAAGGCGCCGTCGGCGCCGATCAGATATTTGTTGAAGTTCCAGCTGGGCGCGCGGCTCTGCGCCGCCGCCCAGGCGAAGAACGGATGAGCGTCCGCACCTTTGACATGCAGGATGTCGGTGAGTGGGAAGTCGACGGCGAAGACGCCCTCGCAAAACGCTTTCACCTCCGCCGCGGAGCCGTATTCCTGATTGAAATCGTCCGACGGCGCGCCGATCACCATCAAGCCTTGGTCGCGATAGGCGCTCCAAAGCGCTTGCAGCCCTTCATACTGGCCTGTGAAGCCGCAATGCGACGCGGTGTTCACGACCAGGATCGGCTGGCCGCGGAACTGGGCCAACGGCAGCGGCTCGCCATCGATGCCGGGCAGAGTGAAGCGATGCGCGTTCGCGGCGGTCTGGCTTCCCGCCAGGCTCGCCATGGGCGTCGCCGCGGCGTGCGGCGCGACCGCGAGCGGCGGCGCGGCCAGGAGCAGCGCGGCGCCGAACGCCGCGGCGGCGGATCGCCTGCGCGTGACGGCGCCGCTGATCTTCGCGAAAACTTCGCGCGCCGAGCCATGAAGGTGTTTCATCTTCCGTCTCCGTCTCGTCTGATGCGCCGCAATGGAGCGGCGGCGCGCGCCCTTGGGAGAGATGGTCTTCGGCGAGGTTGTCTCAAGAGATCGCCGGCGCAGTCGGGATGAAGGCTCCGCTGGGCGGGTTTGGCCGCGGCGCGATGCGAGGGATGTATGAAGAAGGACGGCGCACCGGTTGAGCGGCCGCGCGAGGAGCGGCGTCAGCAACGCGCCGAGCGGCGCGAGGCGCGGCGGCGCGGCGACGCGAAAGCCCGCGAGACGGCGCCGGTCGAGGGCGCCGTGACGCCGGAGCCTGCGCGCGCGGCGGCGCATGCGGCGACGCGTCCGGAGGGAGGCGTCTCTCCTGCGCGAAAGGGCGGCGGCGTCTTCCGGCTCGCCGCGCGCGCAGGGCTGGCGCTGGTCGGCGTGACGGCGGCGTGCATCGCGCTCATCTACGCCGCGCCAAAGACGGTTGGCTCCTATGTCAACAGCTATAAGGCGAATGGGGAGGTCGCCGTTCCTGGGCTCGCGGCGCCGCTGGAGATCCTGCGCGACCGCGTCAACACGCCCTACATCTTCGCGGAGACCTGGCGCGACGCGTTGTTCGGCCAGGGCTTCGCGCTCGGCCAAGACCGCTTATTTCAGATGGAGATCGCGCGCCTCTACGCCGCTGGGCGCTTGGCGGAAGTGGCGGGGCCGGGCTTCTTGCCTGGCGATCGCATGGCGCGGACGATGGATCTGCGCGGTCTCGCGGCGCGGCGGGTGACGGACGCGCTCGACGAGGCCTCTCTTCTCGAGCTGAACGCGCTCGCCGCGGGGCTCAACGCCTTTATCGAGGCGCGGCCGGAGGATTTGCCGGCGGAGCTCGCATTGATCGGCGTCGAGACGCCGGAGCCTTGGACGGCGATTGATTTGATGTCGATCGTCTATCTGCAGAGTTGGTTCTTCTCGATCCCGATGCTCGACGCCGAGATCACCGCCCAGGCGCTGATGGAGCGCTTTGAGGGTGATCAGGCGATGGCGGAGGCGTTCTTTCCGTTTGTGGAGAACCCGGATGATCCGGGCTCGGGTCTGGCCATCGATCAGCGCCGCGCCGCGCGCGAGCGGCCTTACGTCGACCTCGATCTCGACCCGAACGCCGCGCTTTGGGGCGTGGAGGTGGAGGAAAGCGGCTTTGGCGATGCGATGGAGAGCGGCGCCAGCGGCTCGAATAACTGGGCTTTCTCCGGCGCGCGGCTGGGGCGCAAGGCGGCGGTTTTCGCCAATGATCCGCATCTCGACATTCGCCGCCTGCCCGGGCCGTGGCATCCGATCGGGCTGTTCACGGAGGATGGGATCCAGGCGGTCGGCGCCAATGTCGGCCTGCCGGGGCTCGTGGTGGGACGCACCCAGGCGGCCGCCTTCGGCGTGACGATCGGCTATGCGGATGTGCTTGATTTTTATGTCGAGACCATCGATCCGGCGCGCCCTGGCTATTACCGCGAAGGCGACGGCGAGGCGGCTGATTGGGCGCGCGCCGAAGAGCGCCTCGAGATTATCAAAGTGCTCGAGGGCGGTTCGCTGCGCGAGGAGCGGCTGGTGGTGCGGCGCACGCCGCGCGGGCCTCTTTTGCCGGATTTCGGGCTGGTCGGTCGCGCGGATAAGGCGCTCAGCCTGCGCTGGGCCCTCGCCGCGCCGGAGATGGCGAGGCGCTCTGAATACAGCTTCGCGCCGCTGATGCGCGCGGGCTCGACGGAGGAGGCGATCGCCGCCATGGAGCGGCTTGGCGAGGCCTCGCTCAATTTCGTCGCCGGCGATGTCGAGGGCGTGGTCGGTCGTCGGTCGACCGGTTTTCTGCCGGACCGCGCGCTGAGCGACGGCTTGACGCCTTTGCCTGCGGCGATGGCCGAAGCGGCGTGGACCGGCTTCGTCACCGGCGCCGACCTGCCCGGCGTCATCGCGCCAGAAAGCGGCTGGGCGGGCTCGGCGAACCATTCGGTGGCGCCGATCGATTTCGGCCGCCCGTTCTCGGACCTCGTCACGCCCGCCTATCGTTATCGCCGGATGAAGGCTCTGTTCGACGGCGCGGCGCCGCTCGATGCGGCGTTGGCCGCGCAGGCGCAGCGCGATGTGGTGAACCTCTTCGCCGAACAGATGGCGCCGATAATCGTCAAAGCGCTCGACAATGACGCCGAAGGGCGCGTCGAGACCGCGGCGGCGGCGGAGATCCTGAGCGGCTGGTCGCGGCGGGATGAGGCGGAGGCGGCGGGCCCGCTCGTGTTCCAAGAGATCATCCGCCAAACCGCGATCCAGCTCTATGAGGCGGCGCTGGGGCCGGAGCTGGCGCGCAAGATGCTCCAGCGGCGCGAGTTTTGGCAGGAGCGTTTCGCGCGGGTGATGCGCGCGGCGGACGGGCCAGTGTTCGAAGCGGCGGGCCTTCTGCCGGCGCGCGCGCCGGGAGACGAGGTCGGCGCGGGCGGCGCGATCGGCCGCGACGTTCTGATCCGCCAGGCGACGGTGGCGGCCATGGCGCGGCTTGAGCGCTTGCACGGTCCCGATCCGCGGCGCTGGCGCTGGGGCGACGCGTTGAAGATCCGCCTCGACGGCCCGATCCCGGCGCCGGCGGGCTATGAATTCGCCGCCGGGCCGCTCGGACATCGGCTCATGTCGCTCTCCGGTTCGGCGGAGACGCTCGACCGCGCGCATAACGACTTTTTCCCGCCGGATCCCGATCAGCCGCTTGAGGCGGTGAGCAGCGCCGCGAGCCTGCGCATCGTGATCGACCTGGCGGATGATGAGAAGATTCAAGCCACGATTGCGGGCGGCGTCACCGGACGGACCTTGCATCCGCATCTCGATGATCAGCTGGCGGTTTGGGCGCGCACGGATGCGGCGAACACGCTCTGGTTCGCGCCGGATGCGGTGCGCGCGAACGCGGCGACGCGGCTGATCCTGACGCCGCGCTGAAAGCGGGCGGCGCGCTATCGGGAGCGCGCCGCCGCCAGATCATCGGCTCGGATCACGCCGCCGCGTCGCCGCTCTTCTTCTCCCAAGCGAAGGCTTTCATCGGCGCGTCCACCGGCGTTTGCGCCAGATGGTTGGTGTAGTTCGACATCACTTTCTGGCTGACGCCCAGGATCACTTCCAGGATCTGGCGTTTGGTGAAGCCGGCGTTGAGGAAGGCCTGAACCTCCGCCTCTGCGACGTTTCCGCGCTCGCGCACCACCGCCAGCGTGAAGCTCCGCAGCGCCTCAAGCCGCGCGTTCGGCAGCGGCGTCTCATCGCGGAGCGCCGTGCTGATCGCTTCGTCCACTTTCATCATCTTGGCGATGCCGGTATGCGCCGGCACACAGTAATGACAGGCGTGCTCCACATTGATCGTCTGCCAGACGACCGTCAGCTCGTCTTTATCGAAGCTCGTGTTCTCCGCGAAGAGCTTATGGAGCTTCTGATAGCCGTCGAGCAGCGCCGGCGCCTCGGCCATAACCGCGTGCAGGCCCGGAACACGGCCGAAGGCGCGCTTGGAGCCTTCAAGAAGCGGGCGGCTGTCTTCCGGAGCGGTTTCTATGCTGTGGGCGGTGAAGTCGGTCATGGGATGATCTTTCTCTCTCTGTGTTTCTGAGCGCTTGCTCAACAACTGTGATGCGTTAGATAGGTTTTTGAGCAAAGGTTCAAGAATGTTTTTGAGCGATCGCTAAAGCGTGATCCAGCGCCCTGGGTCCTAGCGGTGCGGAGAGGTGAGGGAGCGATGGCGCGGCCAGCCGCCTATGACAGAGACGAGATCGTCGCCAAGGCGCTCAAGCTCTTTTGGCGCAAGGGCTACCAGGCGACGTCGCTGAAAGATCTCGAGCAGGCGCTCGATATGCGGCCGGGCTCGATCTACGCCGCGTTCGGCTCCAAAGAAGGCCTGTTCGCGGAAACGCTCGACGCCTACGCCGCGCGATCGACCGCCGCCTTCGCGGAGACGATGGCGGCGGCGCCGTCTCCGCTCGCCGGGCTGGCGGCGCATGCGCGCGCGCTTGGCTGCTTAGATGACAGCGCGCCGTCGCGCGCCTGTATGCTCGTCAAAACAGTGCTGGAGACGCCGGATGACGATCCGGCGCTCCGCCGCCAGGCCGAAGCGGCGATCGCCGCGATCGAGGCCGCGTTCGCGGACGGCTTCCGCGCGGCGCAAGAGGCGGGCGAGATCGCGCCCTCAGCCGATCCGGCGCATCTCGCGAGCCGCCTGCAATCGCAGATTTTCGGCCTGCGCGCCTACGCCCAGCGCACCGACGCCGGTCCGCGCGTGGCCGCCCTCGCCGAAGACATCGCCCGCGAGATCGAGGGATTAGCGAATAGCGACGACGCGGAAGCGTAAATCTGGGTCAGCTTTCGTCATTCACATACTTATAGGCCAACGCGCCGATTACGCCGCCAATGATGGGCGCGATGATGAAGGCCCAGAGCTGGATGAGCGACCAGGCTTGGCCATCCACCAGCGCGGTGCCGATCGAGCGGGCCGGATTGACCGACGTGTTCGAGATCGGGATCGAGACGAGATGGATCAGCGTCAGGCAGAGCCCGATCGCGATCGGCGCGAAGCCCGCCGGCGCGCCGCTGCTGGTCGCTCCCATGATCACGAATAAGAAAACCGCAGTGAGAACGATTTCGGTGATCAACACGGCGAGCAGCCCATACCCTCCAGGCGAATGCTCGCCATAGCCGTTCGAGCCGTTCGCCACGGCGAAGCCTTCGATCCCGGAGCCGATGATCGCCAGAAGGCTGGCGCCGAGGATCGCGCCGATGATCTGCGCGATGATATAGCCAGGCGCGTCCGCCGCCGGCGCGCGGCCGGCGATCGTTAGGCCGATCGTCACCGCAGGGTTCAGATGGCAGCCGGAGATATGGCCGATCGCATAAGCCATCGTGACGATGGTGAGGCCGAAGGCGAGCGAGACGCCGAGCCACCCCACGCCGACATCCGCGACGCCCGCCGCATAGAACGCGGTGCCGAGCGAGGCGAACACCAACCAAAACGTCCCGATCGCTTCAGCGACCAGCGCGCGCATTTTCATTCTCAACCCCAATTGTGCTCCGCGATCCGGCTGGGCCGCGTGTAAATCTTGTTCAGCAACGATTATCGAGAGGCGCGCGCGGCGCCACCGGCCGGCGATTGCATTCGCCAGATTGTTCTATTCAAAAACGCGAGCGAAAATCGCGTCTACATGCGCGGTGTGCCGCGCCAGATCGAACTCCGCCGCGATCGCCTCGGCGCTCAGCGCCTTCGTGACGTCGGCGTCCGCTTGCAGCGCGCTCAGAAAATCCGTCTCGCCCTCCCACACCTTCATCGCGTTGCGCTGAACCAGGCGATAGGCGTCCTCGCGGCTGACGCCGGCTTGGGTTAGCGCCAGCAGCACTTGTTGGGAATGCACGAGGCCCTTGAAGCGGTGCAAATTCTCCAGCATCCGCTCGGGATAAACGACGAGCTTTTCGACGACGCCGGTCAGCCGCGCCAAGGCGAAATCGAGCGTAACCGTCGCATCCGGACCGATCATTCGCTCCACCGAAGAATGGCTGATGTCGCGCTCATGCCAGAGCGCGACGTTCTCCATCGCCGGCAGCGCCATGGAGCGCACCATGCGCGCGAGGCCGGTGAGGTTTTCCGTCAGCACCGGATTGCGCTTATGCGGCATGGCCGAGCTGCCCTTTTGGCCCGGCGCGAAATACTCTTCAGCCTCGAGCACCTCCGTGCGCTGCAGATGGCGCACTTCGGTGGCGAGCCGCTCGATCGAAGAGGCGATCACGCCGAGCGTGGCGAAGAACATCGCGTGCCGATCCCGCGGGATCACCTGGGTCGAGATCGGCTCGGGCGACAGGCCGAGCTTTTTGGCGACATGGGCCTCCACGCGCGGATCAATGTTGGCGAAGGTGCCGACCGCGCCGGAGATGGCGCAGGTCGCGATCTCCGCCCGCGCCGCGATCAGCCGCGCTTTCGCGCGGTCGAACTCGGCGTAGGCTTGCGCGAGCTTCAGCCCGAAGGTCGTCGGCTCGGCGTGGATGCCGTGGCTGCGCCCGATGGTGAGCGTGTCTTTATGCTCATAGGCGCGCCGCTTGAGCGCCGCCAGCAACCCGTCGAGATCGGCGAGCAGAATGTCCGAGGCGCGGACGAGCTGCACGTTGAAACAGGTGTCGAGCACGTCCGAGCTCGTCATGCCCTGGTGCACGAAGCGCGCCTCCGGCCCGACCAGCTCGGCCAGATGCGTCAGGAAGGCGATGACGTCGTGCTTCACCTCCGCTTCGATCGCGTCGATCCGCGCGATGTCGAAGCGCTTATCCGCCGCCGTCCACACCGTCTCGGCGGCCGCCTTTGGGATCACGCCGAGCGCGGCCTGCGCGTCGGAGGCGTGCGCCTCGATCTCGAACCAAATGCGGAACTTCGTCTCCGGCGCCCAGAGGGCTGCCATCTCGGGGCGGCTGTAGCGGGGGATCATGGAGCGCGTCCTTCATTGGCTCTTGCCGCGCGGGACTGCGAGCGGCGCTGGCTCGGCCCGTCGCGCGCCGCTAGAGTGCGGCGTCGCCTCAGGCTCCTAAGGCGCCGGACGCCGCGGCGCCATAGGGCTTGGGCCGCGCATCTTCCAAGGGGGAGGGGATGCTCCAACGTCTTCTGGCGCTGATCGCCGCATTGGCGGCGATCAGCGCCGTATCGTCCTCGGCGGCGCGCGCCGATCAGCGGGTGGCGCTCGTCATCGGCGTCGCCGCCTATGATGAGGCGGAGCCGCTTTTGAACCCGGTGCGCGACGCTGAGGCGGTCGCCGCGCGGTTTCGCTCGCTCGGATATGAGACGCGGCTGTTTTTGAACGCCTCGCGGGCGGAGATGACGGCGGCGCTCGCGGCGCTCGGGAAGGGCGAGGGCGCGCTCGATCAAGCCGTGATCTACTTCGCCGGCCACGGCGTGCAGGTGGACGGCGCGAACGATCTTCTTCCCGCCGATTGGGCCGCGGACCGCCCCCTTGACGAGACGGGGCTCAGCCTGCGCGAGATCGCGAGAGCCGCCGCCGGCGCGGCGCGTCAGACCATCTTCA
>JBCBCG010000174.1:0-9491 GCA_038530925.1 Pseudomonadota bacterium | reverse complement strand
GCCGCCGGCGCTCGCGCCAAGACGCGCAGCGGCGAGGCTCGGGCGCCAAGCGTAGCACCTGGCGGGGCCGGCGCACTCCGGGCCGGGCGGGGCCCCGCCCGGGGCGCCCCGCCGCGCCCCCCCCGCGCCGGCCCCCCCCCCCCCCCGCCCAAGTCGGCCGCGGCTCCGCGATGCGATGTCCGTACACCGCGGCGGGACGCGGGCGCCGGAGCGGCGCGGCGCCCGCGCCGGAGATGAAAAGCTGAGATCGAGCCATGCGATATCTCCTCGAACAGCGTGTCGGCCGCGCGCCGAGATCAGCGCGCCTGCGGCGGAACCTTGCCTGCGAAGCGGTTAACGAGGCCTGACCGCCGCCTTAACGCCGCGCGCGCCCGTTCACGCTTGGTTAAGCCGCCGCGGCGTATCCCTCCGCCTATGGAGATTGCTTGGGACATCGACCGCGGCGAATGGGATCGCCGGATCGCCGAGGAGAGCGCGGCGGGGCATGCGCCGCTGCAGCAGGATTGGTCTTACGGCGAGGCGACGCGGATGCTGGGCGGCAAGGCCCTGCGCGCCGCGGCGTACGCGCCGGATGGGCGCGCGCTGGCGCTGGCGCAATTCACCGCCCGCCCGCTGCGCTTCGCCGGGATCGCATTGGCCGACTGGGCGCTTTGCAGCCGTGGGCCGCTCTGGCTCAACCAGCCGAGCGAGGCGGAGAAATCCGCAGTCTACCGCGCGCTTCGGCGCAGCGCGCCGCTGAGCCGCCGGCGCGCGATGCTCTTCTCTCCCGATGAAGCCTCCGCCGCGCCAAGCCTGACGCAAGCCGGTCTGCGCCGCATCTCCACCGGCTACAGCACCGCCTCGATCGATTTGCGCCAAGAGCTCAGCGCGCTCGAAGCGGCGATGAAAGGCAAGTGGCGCAATCGCTTGCGCGCCGCCGAGCGCGCGGGCGCCTCCGTACGCGCGATGCGGCCGAAGGCGGGCGATTGCGGCTGGCTTCTCAGCCGCGAGGAGGCTCAGCGCCAGACCAACGGCTATCAAGGCCTGCCCACCGCCTTCGTCGAGGCCTTCCGCATGGCGAGCGAGTGGGCCGATCCGCTGGCGCCGCACGGCCCGCGCCCGGCGCAAAGCCGCGCGCGGCGCAAAACCGCCGGCGCGAAGACGGCGGCGCGACGGCCAGCGGCGCTGCGTCTCTTCCAAGCCGAACTGAGCGCGGCGGCGCGCGACCCAAGGCGCGGCGCAGACGCCGCGCCTGAGGGCCCGGCGGCGGCGATGCTCTTCCTCACGCATGGGCGGGCGGCGACCTATCACATCGGCTGGACCAGCGATCCCGGCCGCAGCATCGGGGCGCACAACCTCTTGCTCTGGAACGCGATTCAGACATTGAAGCGCGATGGGATCCTGTCGCTGGATCTCGGCGGCCTCGATACTGAGCGCGGCGCGGGCGTGGCGCGGTTCAAACTCGGCTCCGGCGCGCAGCCGATGACGCTCTGCGGCACTTATTGCTGACCGCGCGTCGCGGCGCGTTGCGCCGCGCGCAGCCACGCATCTGAAGGCGGCCGCGCCGCTCTCCTTGCGAATCTTACGATCTGCGGTATTTTAAGGAAGCGACGCGGGCTGAGCGACATTACGCGCTCGGCCCGCGCTCGTTTCTGAATAGTCAAGGTTTGGCGGGCGTAAGCGCCGATCAAGCTTTGTTTGGAAGCCCGCTGTCAGGGCGTCTTTAGGGAGAGAACCATAGCTCGCAGACCGCACAACGCGCCGCCGACCCGCGATACGGGACCACGCGTGAACCGAATGATCCGAGAGGCGGAAATTCGGTTGATCGATCATGAGGGAGAGAACCGCGGCGTCGTCGACCCGCGCGACGCGCTCGAACTCGCGTTGGAAGTCGGCCTGGATCTCGTCGAGATCTCGCCGAACGCCAGCCCGCCGGTCTGCAAGATTATGGACCTCGGCAAGTTCAAATACGAACAACAAAAGAAACAAGCCGAGGCGAAGAAGAATCAGCGCGTGATCGAGGTGAAGGAAATAAAACTTCGCCCCAATATTGATGATCATGACTATGAAGTGAAGCTTCGCAATATGCGTCGGTTTCTTGAAGATGGCGACAAGGTCAAAGTCACGCTCCGGTTTCGAGGGCGAGAGATGGCGCACCAAAACTTGGGGCGGAACCTGCTGGAGCGGGTGAAGGGCGACACCGAAGACCTGGCTAAGATCGAGTCGATGCCCAAAGTTGAGGGCCGGCAGATGATCATGGTGATGGGGCCGAACAAGACCTGACCAAACGCGTCGCGAACCGCTTTCGCTCGCGAAGCGATGCGGACCGCCGCTCAACAGCGCTCCCGGAGAACCGCATCGTGTCGCCGCCCCGGGAGCCGGTTCCCAATTTCAACCCGCCTGGCTGGGATCCGAAAGCGCCGCGCCCGCGCTTCGCCATGGGCAAGCGCGTGCGGATCGCCGCCGAACCGCCCGGCGGCTCGGTTTGCGTCGATCTTTCGGGGCGCAGCGGCGTGATCGAGCGGGTTCTCGGCCATGTTCCGCGGGAAGAGCTCTCTCCGGCGTTGGAGGCTGACGCGGCCGGTTCCGTTCCGCTCTACCGCGTCCGCTTCGCGCTGAGCGACCTTTTCGCGGCGACGACGAACTCCGCGGCGGAGGACACGATCGACATCGCGCTGCCGGAGCCATGCCTCGAACCCTTCTTCGATTACCGCGCCTTCACCGCTGAGACGGCGCGCCTCGAAGCCTCGCTCAACGCCGCCTCGGCCGCTGCTGACGACGAGGCGCGCAGCGACCGAGGCGTCGCCGCCGCTGAAACGGCGATCGCCCGCGCGCTCGCTGCGCTTCGTGAGATCGACGCCGACGCGCCGCCGCCCGCCGCGGGGCTGGTTGCGCGCGCCTGGGCCGATCCAGCCTTCGCGCGAACGCTCCTCGCCGACGCCGCGGCCGCCTGCGATCTCGTCGAGATCGCGCCGCCCGCAGCGCCGCTCATCGCGCTCAACGCCGCCGACGGCGCCCCCGTCGTGCTGCCCGGCGCGGGCGGCGCGCTCGACCCGGCGCTCTTCGGCGAGGCCGCCGCCGCGGCGCTCTCGCCACGATTAGGCTCCGCCGCTCTGCGCGCGCCGGACGCCATCCGCACCGCACGCAGCGCGCACGACGCGCTTCAGTTCACCGAAAACACCGCTCTTCTCAGCCATATCGTCGTCCCAGAAAGGCCCTCCGGCGCAGAGGGTTGGCCTGAGGCGCGCCTTGAAGCGCGCGTTACGGTTGCGAGCCTGCTCGGTCTCGGCCCGCTCCGCGCGTGAAGTCGCGCGTAAAGGGCCGCCTCTCTGATAGAAAACAGCTCTTTTCGGTTCGCATCGTCTCTTGCTGCGCGTAGACTCGTCTTATGAAGCGATTAATACACGTGCCGCTCTCGCCGTTTGGACGCTGCGTTCGCCTTGTGCTCGCGGAGAAAGGCGTGGCGGCGGAGTTGGAGGAGGCGCCGGAGACGCCGGGCGCGGCGGCGGCCTTCGCGCTGCGCATGGGCGCGGCGGCGGTCTACGCGACGACCGGCCCGTCCGCGCCGCCCTTCGATGCGCCGCTTAATCCGCTTCTCTTAGGCGTTGAGGACGCGCCGGACGGCGCCGTCGCGGGCGCGCGCGCCATTTGCGAATATCTTGAAGAAAGCGAGCCGGGGCGCAGCCTGACGCCGGAGGGGCTCGGCGCGCGGGCGGAAATGCGCCGTCTGGTCGAATGGGCGGAGACGCGGTTCTGGCGCCATGCGGTCGAGCCGCGCCTCTCCGAGCGGTATCTGAAGCGCCGCCACCACGCCGGCGCGCCCGATGTGCAGCGCCTCCGCGCCGCGGGACATGCCGGCCGCGCGCTCTTTCGCACCGCGGCGGAGCTGCTCGAGCCGCGGCGCTGGCTGGTGGGCGAGAATCTCAGCCTCGCCGACTTCGCGCTGGCGGCGCAGATATCGGTGCTCGACTATTTAGGCGATCCGCCGTGGATCGAAGGCGAAACCGGTCGCCTCGTCGACGGCGTCGCCGCCGCGCGCGATTGGTATGCTCTGATGAAGAGCAGGCCAGCCTTTCGCGGCCTCCTGGCGGATCGTCTGATCGGTCTGCCGCCGAGCGACAGTTACGGCGATCTCGATTTCTAACCCGCGAGGCTGAGGGAAGCGGATATGAGCGAAGCCGCAGACGAGGCCGGATCGCCGACCGCTCGCCTGCGCGCGGAAGCGCTGCGGCTCGGCTTCTCCGATATCGGCGTGACGAAGCCGAACGCCGCGGACGGCGCTGGCGCGGCGCTGCGCGCGTTTCTGGCGGCCGGGCGCCATGGGGAGATGGGCTGGATGTCCGAGCGCGCCGCCTGGCGAGAGAGCGCCGCCGCGCTGTGGCCGGCCGCGCGCTCGGTGGTGATGCTGGCTGAGTGCTACGCGCCGGCGGAGGATCCGCTGGCGCTGCTGAGGCGGCGCGATCGCGGCGCGATCTCCGTCTATGCGCGCGGGCGCGATTATCATGACGTCGTCAAGAAGCGCCTCAAAGCGCTGGGGCGCTGGCTGATCGACGACCGGCGCGCCGCAGGCGAAGCGTGCGAGATCAAAGTCTTCGTCGACACGGCGCCGGTGATGGAGAAGCCCTTGGCCGAGGCGGCGGGCCTCGGCTGGCGCGGCAAGCACACCAATTTGGTCTCGCGCCGGCTTGGCTCTTGGTTCTTTCTGGGCGCTCTCTTCACCACCGCCGCGCTGGAGGCCGACGCGCCTCACGCCGACCATTGCGGCGCCTGTCGCCGCTGTCTCGACATCTGCCCGACCGCAGCCTTTCCCGCACCCTATCAGCTCGACGCGCGCCGCTGCATCTCCTATCTGACGATCGAGCTCAAAGGCCCGATCCCGCGCGCAATGCGGCCGCTGATCGGCAACCGCATCTATGGCTGCGATGATTGCCTGGCGGTCTGTCCTTGGAACAAATTCGCCGAGCGCGCGTCAGAGGCCGGCTATTGGGCGCGGACGGAGCTGACGCAGCCGCGTCTCGCGGATCTCGCCGCGCTCGACGAAGACGGCTTTCGCGCCGTCTTCCGCGGCTCGCCGATCAAGCGGATCGGGCGCGGGCGCCTGGTTCGGAACGTGTTGACCGCGATCGGCGCCGGGCGCGATCCAGCGCTGGCGGGCGCGGCGGCGGCGCGCCTTGGGGATGGCGATCCGATGGTGCGCGGCGCGGCGATTTGGGCGCTTGGCCGGCTTGACCGGCGGCGCTTCGAAACCGAGCGCGCTGGGCGCGCGGAGGCGGAGGCGGACGCGCAGGTGGCCGAGGAATGGCGTCTCGGCTAAGCGCCGCGCCGCCGCAGGCGCTTAGCCCACGCGCGCATCCGCGGCGCGGCTTGGGTCGATCAGCGGGCGGAGCACCGCGTCGATCGCCGCCGGCTCGGCGAAGCCGAGGCTGACCCGAACCACCAAGGCGCGCCCGCGGAACCACTTTGGAAAGCGCACAGCGTCCTTTTCCGTCGTCGCCAGCGTCGCGCCCCGCGCCTGCGCCCGCGCCTCCAGCCGCTGCAGCATCGCCGCGCTGTAGCGGTGATGGTCCGGAAAGGCGGTGGTCTCGACCAGATCCGCGCCGAGATCGCGCAGCGTGTCGAAGAATTTCTCGGGCCGCCCGATCCCGGCGAAGGCGATGATCTTCGCGCCTTTCAGCGAGCGCCCGCCCGTATCCGCCGCAAGCCGCGCATGCAGCAGCGGCAGGCCGGGCGGCGTCCACGGCCAGCGCTCGCCCGGCTTCGGCCGGCCGATCATGATCGCGGCGCCGGCGCGGGCGAAGCCGCGCTCAAGCGGCTCGCGGAGCGGCCCTGCGGGGATTAGCCTCTCATTGCCGAAGCCGGCTTGCGCGTCGATGACGACGAGCGGCAGGTCCTGATGCAAATGCGGATTTTGATAGCCGTCATCCATCACCAGGATCTGCGCGCCGCTCAGCACGGCCTCGGCGGCGGTCTCGCGCCGGTCCGCGCCGATCCAAACCGGCCGGCGCTGCGCCATCAACAGCGGCTCGTCGCCCACAGCCTCAGCGTCATGCTCGGACGGGTCGACCCGCAGCGGCCCTTTCAGCCGCGCGCCGTAACCGCGGGAGAGCACATGCGCCTCCAGGCCGAGCGCCGCAAGACGATCGCAGAGCGCCAATGTCGTC
Source organism: Pseudomonadota bacterium (assembly GCA_038530925.1). Taxonomy (GTDB): domain Bacteria; phylum Pseudomonadota; class Alphaproteobacteria; order Rhodobacterales; family Rhodobacteraceae; genus JALEGB01. Next base: position 3,351 of record JBCBCG010000174.1, on the reverse strand, counting down.
GGCGTTTTGCCGGCGCCGCCGGCGGTTAGATTGCCGACGCAGATCACGGGAACGCGCGCGCGCATCGGCCGGGAGGCGGCGCGGCGAAGCCGGCCGGCGAGACCGTAGGCCCAGCCCGCGGGCGTCAGCAGCGCGGCGCGCAGACCGGGCGCCTCGGGCGGGTTCGACCAATGACGGGGCGCTTTCATGGGACGCTCCAGGCTTCGCCAAGGGACGCTGGAGCCAAGGATCGCCGGGATGCGGCGGTCCTTTCGTCTAACGGCTCATCAGCGTCTCGAGCGCTTTCACATAACGCGCCAGAACGCCTTCATCATCCGCGACCGCGCGCCGCGCCGCGCCGCCGCTGCGCAGCGCCTCGGCGCTTGGGCGGCCCTCCGCATCGAAAAAAGGCGTGACGGCGTCGGCGAGAGCGTCGGCCGACGCGACCAAGGCGAGCGCGCCGACGGCTTCGAGCCGCGCGCATTCGCCGCGGGCGTTCTCGCGATGGGGCCCCATCGCCAGCGCCGCGCCGAATTGCGCGGCCTCGCGCGGATTATGCCCGCCCATCGGGACGAGCGAGCCGCCGAGAAAGACGATGGGCGCCAAGCTGTACCAGAGCCCCATTTCGCCGAGCGTATCGGCGATGTAGAGGTCAGCACCCGGCGCGATTGTCTCCCCCAAGGCGCGCCGTGTCGCCGAGAGCCCGGCGGCCGCGGCCGCATCCGCGACCGCCGCGCCGCGCTCGGGATGCCGCGGCGCGATGACGGTCAGCAGCGCCGGCCAGCGCGCCTTGAGCCTCTGATGCGCCGCGATCGCCGCCGCCTCTTCGCCCTCATGAGTGCTCGCCGCCAGCCATAGCGGCCGCTCCGAACAAAGCGCCCGGAGCGCGCTGAGCGCCGCGGCGTCCACCGGCAACGGCGCGGCGGCTTGCTTCAAGGCGCCGGGCGCGGAGAGCCGCGCTGGATCGGCGCCAAGGCGGCGCAGACGAGTCATCACGGCGTGATCCTGCGCGAGGATCACATCGAAATAAGCAAGGAGCGCCGCGGCGGCGCGCGGCGCCCGCGCCCAGCGCCGGGTCGACCGCTCCGAAAGCCGCGCGCTGAGCAGCGCCATGGGCGCGCCGACGCCTTTCGTCTCTTTCAGCATCGTCGGCCAGAGCTCGGATTCGACCAAACCGAACGCGTCCGGGCGCCAATGGGCCAAGAACCGGCGCATCGCCTCGACCGTGTCGATCGGCGCATATTGGTGCAGCGCGCCGTCCGGCAAGCGCGCGGCCATGAGCGCGGCCGAGGTGCGCGTGCCGGTGGTCACCAACACCGTCTCCTCCGGCCGCGCGGCGCGCCGCGCGGCCACGAGCGGGAGCAAGGACTGGGATTCGCCGACGCTCGCCGCGTGAAGCCAAAGCAGCCGGCCTGCGGGCCGCGCGAGGCTCGGATGACCGAGCCTCTCTTGAACGCGCGCGGGATCCTCTTTGCCGCGCGCGGCGCGCCGCTGCAGCAGCCAGCGCCCTAGAGGCGGGCCGCCGACCCGTCCAAATCCATGATAGAGCCGCAGGAGCACTGGAGCGCCGTGCGGCCGAGCGGCCGCGGCTTCCGGCGCGCGCGTCGCCTCGGTCGCGTCCTGGCGCTCGTCGGCCATCACATTCGCGGTCTCTTCGGCCAGTCTCATGCTGTGATGTCGCTCATCTCGCTTTGGCCGCATCGCGCCGAGGGTTTCGCGTGAGGATCAACGCGTCGGCATGTCTCCTAAGGCCGCCGGCGCCGGCGAGCCAGCCTGACGACCCGCCGGGGCGCCGAAACCCGCGCAGTGTCACGCCGTCGCCGCGGGAGAGGCGGCGCCGGCCTCGCCCTCAGCCTCAGCCGGATCGGGCTCCAGCGCCGCATGCGGGTCCGCTCCAGGCTCAGGCGTTTCGCGGCCCATGGCGCGATCGGCCTCGCGCGTCGCCGCGATCATCGCCGCCTCGACCGCCGCGCGATGACGCGCCAGCGCCGCCTCGTCGCCCTTAGGCGGCGGCGCGATCGGCGGGCCGAACACGAACACGCCTTGCGTGAAGGGCCAAGGCGCCAGGAACCGGTCCCAACTCCCGAACTCGGTCGCCCAGCGCGCGGAGAAGGCCACCGGCAGCACCCAGCCTTCCGAGGCCGCCGCGATCGCCGCGACGCCGGGCTTGGCGCGCATCCGCGGCCCGCGCGGCCCATCCGGCGTGATCACCAGGATCGCGCCTTGCTTCAGCGCCGCGACGGCTCGCTGCGACGCCGCGGCGCCGCCCTTGCCCTTATCCGCTTTGCGCGGATCGCGGCTGGAGCCGAACACCCCCTCCGCTCCAAGATGCGCCATCACCCGGCCAAGGATCGCGCCGTCGCGGCTGGCGGAGATCAACGCGACGGCGCGGCGCGCTTTGGGGCGCAGCATCGCGATCGGCGCCAAGCGCCCATGCCACACCGACGCGATGAAGCACGGCGCGGCGAACATCGCCTCCAGATGCTCACGCCCGATGTAACGCCAGCGCCCGGTGCGGAAGATCACCCAGACATAAAGCGCCAACAAACGCGGCGCCGCCGCGCCGACGAGCCGCGCGCCGAGCTCGGCGCTCGCACGGCGGAGCGGCCCCTTGCGCCGGCGCCGCCGGCGCGCCGACGCCGCCCTCGGCGCCGCGTCAGGCGCCGCCGCCTCTCGTTCCGGATCTTTCGCAGCCGGCTCCATCGCCTTCGCACTGTCCCTCATTGCGGTCGCTCTTTGTCGTCGCGTTCAGCGCTCACGACAAGAGAGCAGCGCGGCGCGGCGCGGCCGCCCCTTCGCAATTGACGGAAACAGAAGCGGAAAGCGCGCGCTTATTCGGCCGGGATCGTCGCCGAGCCTTCAAGCTCCTCATCGCGCAAGCGGTGCAGATGAGCGATGAAATAGCGCATATGCGCGTTATCCACCGATTTCTGCGCCGCATTCCTCCACGCGTCATACGCCTCTGCGTAATTGGGATAGAGACCGACGACCTCCAAAGCGGAAGAATCGCGGAATTCGGTTCTTTGCGGATCGACCAACTCGCCGCCGAACACCAGATGCAGTCTCACAGGCATATCGCGTCTCCATCGCTCTGGGCGCGGCCCAAGCGCGGCGCTTATCCCGGCTCGGCTCCGCATCTTGCAGCGCAGCATAACGGATGGTCGTTAACCAACCCAATCCGCGATTCGGAAGAGCCGTTATCGCCGCAAAGCGCATCGCCGCCATCGCTTCGCATCATCGCCGCCATCGCGTCGCATCATCGGCGACGGCGCGGCGTCACCGCAGCGGAGCGCGCGCGATCCAGGCCCGCAACAGCGGCTCCGGCGCCGCCAAGACGCCCGGCAGCACCGGGTCGGGCTTGTTGTAACGGAG
>JBCBCG010000173.1:0-9513 GCA_038530925.1 Pseudomonadota bacterium | reverse complement strand
GCCAACGATCTCGACATGAAAATCATGCGGCCCATGTTGCGGCAGATCAGAGAACCGCTGCAGCCGATCTTTCGCAACGGTCATCGCAACGCCGTTGAAGCCGTCTTCAACCGCAATGGCGAAGTCGCCGCTGGTTTTCACGACGTGGATCGCGCTTTGGTGACGCGTGACGGTGTAGCCGGTCATCGACGTTCCCAAATCGCCTTTCGAATAGGCGTTGGGAGCGCCTGGGATCAACTTCGTGCTCTCGATCGCCGTTCCCACGCCGGGCGTGGCGTTGTAACGGATCATGTCGTTGACGAGTTCTTTGGCGATATTGGTGGTGTCGATATCGCCGCCATTCGTCTCTGACGTCGTATGTTTAGCGACGACGCCGCCGTCGATTTCAACGGAGAATGTTTTCGAATAGAGACCTTGCCGCACATTGATAAGGGCTTCGCTTGGGCGCATCGCGGTCACTGCGTTCGTCATCGCGGTCGCGACCTCGCGGTTCACGATGAAGGTGTAGTCGGCCACGGTCACCGCGCGGAAGGCGGCGCTGGGAGAGGCGCTGGCGAGGTAGGATTTGCCGTTCGGGAACGCGACGCTCCGCGCGACGCCGTCGAGATCGCGCACCACCAGATCGCCGCCGGAGATCGCCACCACATACCGCTCGGTCTGATCGCGATCGATGATATGCAGCGCCGCATCGCCCCATGGCGCGTCCGCCAGCTTCGCTTTATGCTTGGTCGGCGGACGCCGCGTCAGACCTTCCGTGATCGACGACAGAAAATTCACCTGCTCGGCGGCTTGGCTGGCCAGGCGCTGGGTGTAGGCCTGTTGGCTCACCCCATTGACGAGATTGGGGATCGAGGCGCTGACAAGCGTCATCGCAGGTCTCCTTAATTCAGCATGGGGTGATCTCGAGCGCGGCGCGCGGCGCGCGGCGGCGGCGGCGCTGCGATCAGGAACGCCGGTCCAGCACGCGCATCACCGCCCAGCTGGCGTTCAGCACGCTGCGTTTGGCGGTCTTGGCCTCGAATTTCCGCAGGCCCGCCTCGGCCATCTCCTCATCGCGGCGGGTGAAGCGGTTGAGCGTGCTCGAGCCGACCACGCGGTCCTGGAAGATCCGCGCCGCCTTCACCGCGATGTAGCGGCGCGCCGCTTGAGGCAGCTCGTCGAACGGCAGCAGCCAAACGATATCCGCCTTCAATTCAGGATGATCGGGGAAGGAGAAGCTGTGCCGGCGCCGGTCCCATAATTTGCCGGCCCGCACTGTCACATCCAGCGTCTGATGCCCGCCGACAAGATCGATCCGCGCGGCGTTGGGCGGGGCGGAAATGTGGAACGGCGCGGCGCCCGCGCGCTTCAGCGGATAGGCCTTGTCAGTGTTGAAGCGCCAACCGCGGCTCTGCACGTCGATGGCGGTCTCAGACAGCGTCTGATGCGCGATCACCGCGTCCACCTGCCCGCTTTGGGTCAGGGTCGAGACCGGGCTCTCGCCGATGGTGGCGAGCATCAGGTTCACCGCTTCAAGCTCGGATGTCGGGATCAGGGTCATCAGGATCTCCTCGCTTCCAGTCCTCAAGGGGATGCATTTGGGCGAGCCTGCCGCATCCCCGATGGCGGTCTCCTTCCGTGAAAGCCGCATCTGCGGCGTTCCGCGGGGCGGGCTGCGAACCTCGCGCGAGCGCGAGCATCGCTCCGTCTCCATCATCCCAAAGGAAAAGCGACCAACAAAAGCACACTCGGCGCGGCGCGCTGTCCAGGCTCTCAGGCGAAAGAGGCGCGGCGAGAGGGTGCCTCCCGCCGCGCGCCGAGGCTTAAGCCGTGTAGAGCTGCAGCTCCACCGCGCTTTCGGGGCGCAGAACGCCGTGGCCGACGGCGTATTTCGCCACCATCAGAGTGCCTTGACGGCGCAGGTCGTAATCAGCCTCCGCGCCAAGCTCCATCAGCTTCACGGTGCCCACAGCGGATTTATGCATGATCAATCCCGCCGTATTGGTGAAGTTCCCAGCGTAGCGCCCGGCCGTGCCGGCCTCCATGCCAGTCGTGATGTTGGTCGAAGGCAGATGGTTCGTCTTGACGATCGTCATGCCCGCGACACGGAACACCGTGCCGTCCGAATACGCGCCGTCGCCGCCGAAATCGCGATTAATCGCCTTCTCCGACTGCACCAGAGTGTAGTATTCGGCCGGGCGCAAGAAAGCGAAGCGATCCTCCTCCGGAATATCCTTCTCATCCAAGCTCTGCGCCGCTTCGAACAACGCCGTGGCAAGCTTGGTCGGGTCTTTGAAGTCGTTGGCCGAGGCCTCTTCAATGATCCCGCCCGCCGCGCCGCCGGTCACATTCGGCGTCGCGGTGCGCGCCGCCAGCACCGCGGTCTGCAACACATGCCGGTCCATCTGCGCCGCGAGCGCCCGGCCATCCTCAAGCGAGTAGACCGTGCGCACGTCGTAATGGACCTTCGCCTCATCAATATTGGCGATGAAGCTGGAGGTGATCAGCAAATCGTCGACCGTGATCACCTTTTCATTATGCTCATAGGCTGTGCCGCCAATTTCGGCGCCCGGCGCATGATAGGTGGCGGCCTTCTTGCCGATCACGGGAAAGGTCGCGGATTTCCCGTTCTCGATGGTGCGCACCATATGCTTGTCGAGCGTGGTGTTGGCCTCTTCAAAGGCCGCGAGCACTTCGCCGCCATAGACCTGGAGAAACCCGGCGTCCACATCGCCGGAGCCGCCCAGCTGGCCGAGCCGCGAAGGAGTTGCGTTGGTCATGGAACCATCCTGTCTTGCAAGGGGAAGGACGCCGTCGGCGCGCGGCCGGCGGCGGAACGCGCGCACCGGCGCTTTGCCCGAGGGTCGAAGACGCGAAGGCGCGCACCGCCCTCCGCAGTGAGGCGGAGGGAGCGCGGAGCGTGATCTCGGTCGCGGCGCTTAAGCCTTACGAGCCTGAGATCGCGGTCGATCCTGCTGAAAAAGGGAGCGGCTCGCCCCCTAGGCGGCGGCGAAGGCCTCGGGGCCGAGCCCGGGCGCGCCGGCCTGCGCCGCCTCCGCCGCGCGCACCGCCGCCACAACGCGTTCGCAGAGCGGCGCCGCGCGGCCGAGCCGCGCCGCCAGCGTCAGGATCTCGCCCTGCAGCGCGTCGATCTCCGTGCGCCGCCCCAGAGCGAGATCCTCATACATGGAGGAGCGCGCCTCCGGATCGATCTTCAGCATCGCGCCCGCCGCCAGGCGGAACAGCGGATCGGGCAGGCGCAAGACCCTCGGGATCAGCGCCGGCGGCGCGCCCGCCGCGGCTTTCGGCGTGATCCCGGCGGCGCGCATCAGCCCGAGCGCCTCGTCGATCATCGCCGCCAGCACCCGGCGCCAGGCGCGATCCTGCAACTGCGCGCGCAGCGGCAAGCCCGACAGAGCGTTCAAGGCGTTGTTGAGGTTCATCAAGAGCTTGCCCCAAAGCACGCCCTCGATCTCCGCGGTCTCGATCATCTCAAGGCCGGCGACGCTCAGCCGCTTGGCCAGCCCCGGCGCCGCCGCGCCCAGCTTGATGGCGCCGCTCGTGCCGCGATGGAGCCGCCCTTGGCCGAGGCGCACCACATTAAACGGCGCCATCGCTGGGATCACGAGCCGGCCCGGCGCGGCCTCGCGCAGCACGCTTGGGTTGGAGACGCCGTTCTGCAAGCTGACGAGGATCGCATCCTCAGGCGCATGCGCCGCGATCGCCGCGCCCATCTCCGCCGTCGCCCCGCTTTTCACCGAAACGATCACGATCCGCGCGCCGGCGAGCGCCGCCGCCGCATCCTCGAAATAGGCCGGCGCGCCGGGCGCGAAGCGATGGTCGAGCCCCTCATAGCTCGTCACATGCAGCCCATGCTTGGCGATCTCCACGCCGAGGGCCGGGCGGCCGAGCAGGCGCATCGGCAGCCCGCCTCGCGCGAGCACGCCGCCGACATAGCCGCCCAGACTGCCGGCGCCGGCGATGACGATCGGACCATCCCCAAGGCTGCGCATCACGCCGTCGATCCTTCTTCAAGATGACGAACAGTGAGGCCGACGCCGCGCGCCGCGCAAGGCCGCGTCTGCGCATTCGCGCAAAAAGCCTCAGCGTTTCAGAAAGCTCGACACCGGCGGATAGGGCGGCCCGAACCACGCCGGCATATCGGGAAACATACGCTGGCCGAGCGCCTCCGTCTCGTCAATTGCCGGACCGTCCTCTCCTGCAGCGACGTCAAGAGAAAGCGCCTCACCAAAAAAGTCGAATGCGCGCGCTAGAGATGGAAATGCAGGGAGAGGATAAGGACAGCCGCTTTGGTCGTCTTGGTAAATTACTGGGTCATCGTGCTGAAAGGCGCGAACACCGTACGCATACATCGCGCCCTCAGCGACAAACACAGGAAAAAGCGGATCTCGCCATGTCGAGTCGTGATTTGAGAGGTTCATATAAAAACGTGCCAAGTATAATGCCTTGCTCAAGTCGTCAAAATAGTTATACCCCTCTATGAGAATCATAGATCCCGAGCGCCTTAAGTGGAACCCGTTCCAACGGCTATACAACTCCCCGAGATCACACCGATCGATTGAAAGCGCCTCGTGCAACATGCGCATGGTTTCTTCGCATGTCAGTTGCGAAGATCGCGTCGTTATCGAAATCTCAAGTTCGCCACAACGGCGCTCAAAGCGGTCGAGCGCCTCTACCAGATCTGACACTCGGCCTACCTCGCCTATCGCAAATGCGGGACACGTCTCGGAATTAGCACATAGTCAAACCCTTCTCCAGGCCGCATTTTCCCTTGTCCCGTGTATCTGCCATGACCTTGATAACGGTTGCGAAGCTGATTGCCATGGAGCGTGTTTTGGCGCGCATCCACTGGCCAAACACCGCCGCTCGCACCGCCACCTTCTATCGTTGAGGCCGGCTCAAACTCGTGCAATTGATAGCCATCAGGGAATTCTACGGCCGCGCGAGATCGACTTTCTCGGATCTCCTGTGCATGCGACGCGAACTTCAACTTGCGCCGCTTGCGTGCGCCACGCTCTCCGTCGCCAGCATATGTGAGCGCAACAGGTGTCAGCGGCTCGACATCATCTAGACTTGTCTCCCTGCTATAGATTTGCGGGTGCTCGTCCTCGTAGATAAAGATACTTTTCCTTCGCCGACGTGGCCCTTCGTTGGTCACGGGCGGCGGCGGGGCGAAGGGATCGCGATCCTCCGACCGCTCGTTGCGCGAGCGCGCGCGGGCGCCGCTGCCGCGGCTGGGCGAGGCTGGACGGCCGCCTCGAAGGCCGCCGCCCCAAAACCCTCCGCCCGGAACACCGCCGCTATTGCCAGGGCCAAGCGGCGAGAGAGGACGGCCCGGCGGCAACCGCGCCGGCTCGGCCGGGCGCCAATCGCTCGTGATCCCAGGCGCCTCAACGCGCTGGCGCGCCTGTAGAACGCCATTGTTATTCGTGACTTCGAATTTCGACGCGTTGCGCCGAGCACGCTCGCGCAGGCTTAGTTTCTCGCGCCGCATGGCGATCCTCCAAAGTGAAAGAACCCTGTTGAAACCGGGCCTGCGCACGCTGCGCTCTTACGGCGCTTGCGCCTGAGCCGCGGCGGCGTCGCCCGCCGCCGCCTCGCCGCGGAGGAGCCGGCCCACCGCATGCAGCCGATCGCGGCAGAGCCCGTGCGCTGCAGCCAAATCAATGAGATAGAGCGCCGCCTCCCGCTGCGAGGCGGCGCCTGTGGGCGGCGCCGGCCGATCCGGGCAGGCGAGCAGCCGCTCCGGCACCTCCGGGCGTAGGAACACCAGCTCCGGCAGCTCGGCCTTAGCGCAGCCGCTCAAGAGCGCGGCGCAGCACAGGAGCCAAGGCTCCGTCCTCAGCCTCCGGCGCATCGCGCACCTCCTTTCGCGCGGCGTTCGCCGCCTTGCGTCGCTGCGCCGCCGCCGTCTCCGCCGCCAACAGCGCCGAGATCGCCCGCTGACGGTCCTCAAGCAGCTGACGATGCAGCCCGATCTCATGATGAAGCCGGGTCCGCTCCGCCCGAAACTCCGCATTCTCCTGCCGAAGCTGCGCGATCCAGAGCCAGAGGAACACGGCGATGGCGAGCGCGATGAGCAGCGCGACCACCTTCCACGGAGCCGCCGTCGCCCAATGCAGCAACACCTGCGGCGCCGCGGCGAGCGCGCCGATCAGACCAGCCATCATCGCCGCGCTCCTTTCGCCGGGCCCGCGCGCTGGCCAAGCCGCTCCGTCATGCTGCCAAGCCAATTGCGATCATCCTGGGTCGCGAAGCCGAGATAGCCGAGCGCCACAGAGCCGCCGAGCGCGAGCAGCGCCAAAAGCGCGGTCTCGCGCAGGCGATCATTCGGGCCGACCACAACAACATAGAGGCTGAGCGCCGCGCAGAAGGCGAGGATCACGCGGATCATCGCCCAACGCCGGCGCCAACAAGGTTTCATCGCCGCCGCCTCGATTTCCAGAGGCGTAGGCGGGGCGGCGCGCCGCGCGGCGCGTGTCTCGGCCGATGTCGAGCGCTCCGTTTCGGCCGATGAGGATGACGGGACGGGAATCGGCTTTCGCGCCATAGAGCGTCTCCTTTTGCTGCGGGAATATTGGGAAAGGGACGGATCAGCCGCCGCAGCAGCGCGGGGGCCTGCGGCGCGGCGGCCATCAAGGGAGCCTTAAGCCGCGGCGGCTACTCTCAACCCATGCGTGTGGAAGACGCCACGCGCAGGCCGGCAGCTCGCGGGGACGCCCATGGATACGACCGATCCAGCGCAGAACGACGATGATGAGCGCGCTCAGGCGCTGGAAGCGCTCGGCCTCTCCGGCCTCAAAGATCTCGTGATCGACACGGAGCAACTCGTCGGCCTGATGGCGCTGGCGGAGGAGCAGCGCGCGCCGGATCGGCCGAAACGCCTGTTCAATCCCGCCACCAACGGCACCGACGGCGTCGAAATCCGCTCGATGCAGAAAATCCGCGCGACCCAGGATCGCTCCGGCCAGTTCACGGCCTCGCTCGACGTTGAGATGTGCCGCGCCAAGCGCTATGGCCGCCCGCTCAGCATCCTCGCCTTCGGCCTGTCGCATCAAAAGGGAGAAGCGGATGAGGCGGTGATCTACCGCTATCTCTCTCTGGAGAAAGGGCTGCGCCGGGCCGCGCCGGATTTGCTGCGCATCCCGGATTTTTGGGGCAAGTTCGATCGCCAGACGATCGTCTTCGTCTTTCCCGAGACCGACCGCAAAGGCGTCGACCTCGCAGCCGAGCGCGTCGTGAAAAGCAAAGAGTTCGCAAAATACTTCGCGAACGATATCTATCGCTCCGACATCTTCGTCGGCAGCGCGGAAATCGGCGACGAGATCATTTCAGCCGCCGGTTTCGTAGACCAGGCGCGCGGCAATGTGGTCTGGACATCGGCCGGGCGAAGCATCCGCCTCGACTGATCCGCGCGCCGGCGGCGGCCCTCGCAAAGCGGCTAGGGCTTCGCCGGCGCCGCGAGCGACCGCGCGATCACGCTCCTCCTGTCCCGCTCGCAGCGCCGCGCGCGCGGCCGATCCAACCACGCGCTTGCGCGCTTCCTGCGAGTTCGGCGGCGTCGTGCCAACGCTCAGATCGACGCAGCTCTTTACTCAAGCGCAGGAGACGCTCCACCTAAGCGCATGTAAGGCCGGCCATCTCACGATCTTCGGCGTAAACTAAATAAGCGCGAATAACTATAGAACGCGCAAACAGAAAGATCGCTAAGGCCAATTACCAAATATTTGAAAGAGCGCTATAAAGATAAATTTTAACGCGAGAGGCGCCAAGAACTCGAAAGACATCGCGAATTCCTGCACCGACCTCCAAATCACGTCGCTGAGCATGGCGCTTTCCCGCTCCGAGCCGCTCCCTGCGCCTGCGCCGCCGTCGTCGCATAAATCCCTACGGAGGCGCCAGCCTCCGCAGGGCGCAGCGCCAAGCGCTTAGAAGATCTTGCTCTTGGAAAGCCGCGCGGCGACTTGCGCGCGATAGGCCGGATCCTTCTTGTAGCGCGGATCGCGGATCGCTTCGGAAACTTCGGCGGCCGAGCTGAACGCGCCGCCCGACGGGGCCGCCGCATCGCCGCGCGTCAGCCGCGGCGCCTCGCCCGTGGCCCGCTGATGCGCGGCGCAGAGCGCTTGGACCGCGAATTTCGCCTCCTCCGGCCCTTGCTCGATCGAGCGCTGATAGGCGTCGAGCTGCGCTTTCGGCAGAGCGGTCTCGGCCCACATCTGCGCCGCGCGCAACCGCTGAGGCCCACCGGCGATCTCTTCAGCCTCTTTCACGAGCTTATCCGCCGCCGCCTGCTGACCTTCGATGTAGCGATCGACGATTTGGCGCGGAATGCCCGCCGCTTGCAGCAAAGCGTAGCTCTCCTCCGAAAGCTGGCCGAACGCCTCGAACTCATCCTCGAGCGCATCGAAATCGAGCGAGGCCGCCGCTTCGCCAGGCGCCATGGCCTGCGCCAGATTGCGCTGAACATACGCTGCGACGTCGTCGGCGAAAGGCTCGAACGGCGTCTCTTCAACCGGACGGGCGACCGGCGCGCGCAAGGGAAGCTCGCCTTGCGTCATCGCGCTCGGTTGCGCCGCCGCCGGCCCCGCCTCCGGCGCGCCGCCGCGGAACTGCAAACGCCCGCTCGGCGCTTTCTCGATGGTGAAGGCGCGGCGACCGCCGCCATTGTGTTGGAACCGCATGCGTTGGGTCATCAGGGTTGGTCCTTTCCGGAGTGGGATCGCGAGAGGCGATGACATCCCAAAGGGGATGCGACTGCGGCCGAACCGGCGGGACCGGTCCGCGCCATCCGCCGCGAGCGGCGAGAGCCGGCCTCAGCGACGAAACGCGGCGCGCCGCGCGGCGCAGCCGCCGCGGACGCGAGAGTTCGAAACTTCGAGACAAAGCGGGGGAGCGCTGCGAACGGAGCTGGCGCGCAGCGGCGCGCCACAAAGCGAGCCGGACGGATCCCGCGAACCCCGCCGATGACGCGCCAGGGGCGGCTATGGCGCCCGCTTCGCCAGGGACGCGCGCCCCTCCGCCGCGCCGATCAAGCCAGTGAGCCCGCCGGCGCCGAGCTGCGAGCCGAGCAGCGCTTGCAGAGCCGGCGCAGCCTGCGAAGCCAGCGCGCCGAGCGCCTCGGGATCTTCGAACGCGTCCCCGATCGCTTCTTGCAACCCCTCCCGCAGCGCCTCCTCGACGGGTGGTTTCACCAGATCCTCCGCGGCGACGCCCAGCGCCTCGGCGCCCATGCGCAGCATCCGGCCAAGATCGAGCTGCGCCGCCAGCGGCGTCTGGCTCAAAGACCCGATCTTGCCCACAAGGCCCATAAACGCTTCGAGCCGCGCGAGTTCGCGCCCGCGGCCGAGCGCGTCGAGCCCGGTCACGATCTCAGGCCGAGCCAGGCCTTCGGGCAGCGGCGGCAGCAAGCCTTGGCGCGCCTTGTGATGGATCATCAGCTCCACCAGCGGCTTCTGCAGCTCTTCGGCGAGCACGCTGTAGACGCCGCCCAGCGCGTCCTCGAGTTCGCCGGCG
>JBCBCG010000172.1:0-9594 GCA_038530925.1 Pseudomonadota bacterium | reverse complement strand
ACCCGATCTCGCAGCACGATCGGCGTGCCAACGAGCACGGCCCCCTCCGCCGGCTCGCCCATCGACGCGATCGGCGTCCGCCACCGCAACGAGCCGTCGTCCGTGTCGAAGGCCACCACCTCGCTCGACGCGGTCGCCACGTTGCCCCGCCCGCCCTGCCGGATCAATCCGCCCGTCCCGAGCACCGCGCAACCCCACCCTCGCTCGGCCCACACGCCCCGCGGCTCGAACAGCCGGCCTCGCAGCGCCCCGATGGCCTCGGCCGTCTCTTCGTCCGTCGATTCGCTCAGCCGCCAGACCTCGCGCCCCGAGTACCGATCCAGCCCGACGACCGCGTCGCCCACGTTGAGCAACACCCGGTCCCCCGCCAACGCCGGCTTGGCCAACGCCCGCTCGCTCTGATCCGTCGAGCGGCCCGCCTGCACCGCCGGCGTCGCCGATCGCTCGATCTCCCAACGCCACAGCGCCCGCACACGCCCGGCGGCCAGCCGACGCGACCAGTCCTCTGCGGAGAAGACCTCGATCGCACCACCGCCGCTCCGCCACGCGTCGTCGCTCGCCGCGCCCCGCGGCAACCGCGACACGAGATCATCACCCGGCCCGGCGTTCGCCCACGCCTCCCCGGCCAAGCCGCGTCCTCCCTATCTTGTGGCGACCCAGAATCGCACATCAATCCGCGCCGATTACCCCCCTCCAGTGACCCAGAAATCCAGGAAAACGCTCTAGATTCATGATCCGAGATCGCCTTCAGCGCCGCCGTCCATTTCGCCATTCGTGATTTGGCTCGAACCAGTGGCGCCTCGATGGCGCACCGTCGTCGGTTCTTTCCCAGCAGATCTTTGAGGACGGCCTTGTCGAGCATCGCTTCCGCAAGCAGTCGCTTCAGCAGCGCGGTCTCACTTTAGAGGCTCTTCAAGTGGCGGGTGTCCGTCACTTATCGCCGCCAAACTTGGCCTTCCAATCATAGACAGTGCTCTGGCTCACGCCGCGGCGTCGGATGACATCCGCCGCCCTATCTCCGCGCTCCTGCTTCGCCAGGATCGCGATGATCGCTCTTCCGTGACTCTCGACATCCGCGTCGTCAGTCGCCTTCATCTCGGACTCACCTTCAGATCGAGGGATCACCAGGCGCCCAGACCCGATATTCCCGTCTCGCTGCTCGTGATCTGGCACTACGCCAAGCGGTTCTATCGGGCGCCCACACGCGTCTCGCTCGCAAGCCGCCGCGGGGCGCCGTTCTGCAATGAGGGAGGTCGGCGCGCCGTTGCGAGGACCTAAGCGGTCTGACCGAGAGGAGCGTGTCTTCCTGGGCGCTGCGGCGTGATGTCGACAGCGTCGCGTGGGAGGCGCCGTGAGCGCCGCGCTGTCCATCCGCTCGCGAGCGGCGGCGGCGGGGTCGATCCCCGCCGTCGGCGCTCACACCGCGGCGAGCGGACTTCAGAAATCGCTGATGATCCCTTTCTTCTCCCAATCCCCATACCGGGTTGGATCGGGGCCGTCGCGGCCGCCGATCTCCGGCGCCTCGGCGGCGGGGGGCGGCTCCGACGCGCGGGCCGCGGCGCGTCGCTCCGCCGCTTCGGCCAAGGCGCGCTGCGCCGCGGGAGCCAGCGCTCGGCCCACGCCTGACCCGCGCGCGGCCTCGCTTTGCGGCGCGTCCTGATCGGCCGTCGCCTCGTCGGTGGGCGTCTTCGCCATCGCGCATCTCCCCGCATGTTTCCAACGCGGCGCCGCGGCGTCGCTCTCGATCGTCCAAAGGCGAGAATAGAGCTGTCGCGGCGCGCTGACATCCCGTAACGATCGCCGCCGTCAAGAGAGGGAGCGCGCCGGCGAGCGGGCTCGCCACGGAGATCGCGCCGATGCGGCCACCGAGCCGAGCGAAACCAGCGCCCAAAGGCGCGCCGCGGAAGCGGGCGGGCGGCGCGGGACCATCGCCGGCCGGCCCCGCCGGCGCGCAAGCTCAAACGAAACAAGCTCACACGAAACAAGCTCCCATGAAGCAGGCTCGCGTGAAAAAGCCGCTGGCGGCGGATGCGGCCTCCCCCTCGCCGCTCCCGCTCCGCGCGGCGGCGATGGAGGTGCTGCGCCGCGTGCTCGACGAGCGCTTGTTTCTCGACGCGGCCCTCGCGCGCGCGGCGCCGCGGCTCGACGCGCTCGCGCCCGGCGACCGCATCGCCGCGCGGCGCATCGTCGTGACGGCGCTGCGCAGGCTTGGCGAGATCGATGCGGAGATCGATGCGCGCCTCGCCAAACCGCTGCCGGCCCGCGCCGGCGCCATCCGCCATATTCTGCGCGTCGCCGCCGCGGAGACGGCGTTTCTCGGCGGGCCGGCCCATGCGGCGGTGGACGCCGCCGTGCGCCAGGCCAAGCGCGTCGATGCGCGGCTCGCCGGCCTTGTGAACGCCGTCTCGCGCCGGATCGCCGAGGCTGGGCCGCGGCTGATGGACCGCCCGCGGCTCGAGGCGGGGCGGCTCAACACGCCGGATTGGCTCTGGCGCCGGCTCTGCGCCGATTGGGGCGAGGCGGATGCGGCGCGCATCGCTGCGGCGCATCTTTCGCAAGCGCCGCTCGACCTCACCTTAAATGCAGCGTCCGCGAATGCGGCGCCTGCGCTGGAGGGCGCGCGGCCCGATGCCGATGGCGCCGCTTGGGCGGCGCGGCTGGGCGGCGCGGTCTCGCCTTCGGGCGGCGTCAGGCTGTCGGCCGCCAGCGACGCGTTGGCCGCGTTGCCGGGCTACGCCGAGGGCGCTTGGTGGGTGCAGGACGCGGCCGCCGCCTTGCCGGCGCGGCTTCTCGGCGATGTCGCCGGGCGCCGCGCGCTTGATCTCTGCGCCGCGCCGGGCGGCAAGACGCTGCAGCTCGCCGCCGCCGGCGCGCAGGTCGCAGCGCTGGACCTCTCGTCCAAGCGGTTGGAGCGGGTGCGCGAGAACCTCAGCCGGGCGCGGCTTGAGGCGGAGATCATCGTCGCCGACGCGCTGACATGGCGGCCCGCGGCGCCCTTCGAGCGTGTTCTGCTGGACGCGCCGTGCTCGGCCAGCGGCACGATCCGACGCCATCCCGAACTGCCCTGGATCAAAGACGGCGCCGGCGTCGCGGCGCTTGCGGCGCTGCAGGACGCGCTGCTCGACGCCGCATGGGCGATGACCGCGCCGGGCGGGCGCATGGTTTTCTGCACCTGTTCGCTGTTCAAAGAGGAGGCGGAAGCCCGCGCCGAGGCGTTTATCGAGCGCGCGCCCGAGGCGATGCCGGTCTCAAGCGCATCGGTCTTGCCGCCCGAAGCGCGCGATGCCGATGATCGCTTGCGGCTTCGGCCCTGCGACTGGGCCGATCGCGGCGGCGCCGACGGGTTCTTCGCCGCGGCCTTCGACAAGCCTTGACTAATGCGTTGGAAACTTATGGCTCATAAGCCGAACCATGGCGCGCCGGCCGGGCGGCGGCGTGCGAGCGCCGGCGGCGCGATGCGAGGGGGCGACATCGGCTGATGAGCGGAGCCGCGAAACTCTCTTTGGCGGAGACGCTACGCCGGCGGCTGCGGCGCAGCTTCAGCGATCCTGGCGCGCTGAAGGCCGCGTTCCGCAAGGCGCAGGCCGGCGAGATCCTGCTCGATCTCGAAACAGACGAGACAGGCCGCTCCGATGCGGGGCGCCAGCTGGTGTCGGGCGTTTTCGCTTTCGCCGATCAAAGCCTCGAGCCCGCGGATCCGCGCGCCTTGTGGCGCGACGCCTCCACCCGCGCGCCGTGGCGCGCCGTCGCGCACAGCTTTGAATGGCTCGATGACCTCGAAGCGCTTGGCGGGGCTGCAGCGGCGGAGTGCGCGCGCGATTTGTTCGACGCTTGGAGCCGCGAATGCGGCGATCGCTTCGATCCGGTCATCTGGCGCGACGATGTCGCCGCGCGGCGGTTGCGCGCGCTGATCCTGCACGCCCGTCTGGTCGCGCCGCGCGATCCGGCCCGGCGCGAGCGCGCGCTCAAAGTGGTCTCGGCCCATGGCCATTGGCTGGCGCGCCGGCTGGAAGAACTCGAGCCCGGCATGCCGCGCTTGCGCGTCGCCGCGGCGCTGGCGGAGCTGTCGCTTGCGGCGCAAGGCTGGGAGGCCGAGCGCGACGCGCTGAGCCGGGCGCTCGATGACGCGCTGAGCGCCGGATTGCTGGCGGATGGCTGCCCGCTCAGCCGCGCGCCGGAGGATGCGCTGACGCTTCTGCGTCACATGCGTTTGCTGCGCGAGCGCTATGCGGCGGCGGATGTCGACGCGCCGCCGCTGCTTGATGCGGCGATCGAAGCGTTGGCGATGGCCGTGCGGTTCTTCCGCGCCGCGGATGGCGGCTTGCCCGCCTTCCATGGCGGCGGCGCCTGCGCCGACGGCGCGGTTGAAGCGGAGCTGAGCCGCTTGCGCCTGCCTCAATCCGCGCCGCAATCCTTGAGCGAAGGGCGCTATGAGCGCATGGCCGGCGGGCGCGTCGCGATTTACGTCGATTGCGGCGAAGCGCCGATCGGGCCCGCGGCCGAGACCGGCCACGCCAGCGCCCTTTCCTTCGAGATGAGCGCGGGGCGTCGCCGCGTGATCGTCAATTGCGGCTCCGGCCTTCGGTTGGGCGAGGAATGGGCGCGCTTCGGGCGCAGCGCCGAGGCGCACTCGACGCTCACCTTAGACGGCGCGCCCTTCACCAGCGCCGCCGAGGCGAGCGGCGCCGACGCCGAAATCGCCGCGCCGCTGATCGCCGGTCCGATCGCCACGGTCGGCGAGCGCAAGCTCGAGCGCAACGGCGTCTGGGTGTTGGCGCGTCATGACGGCTATTTCGAAGCCTTTGGCGCGCGCGTGACGCGGCGGTTGTTTCTGAGCGTCGATGGCGGCGATTTCCGCGGGGAGGATAGCCTCACCATCGCGGAGGGAGAGATGCGCCGGTTCGAGCGTCGGCTCGCAAAAGCGCCCCGCGCGCAGCGCGAGCGTGGGCTTCCCTTCACCGCTCGCTTTCATCTGCATCCCGACATCGCCGCGGCGTTGGTCGCTGATGGCGATGCGGTGACGCTGCGGCTGCCGAGCGACGAAGTCTGGGTGATGCGCCAAGCGGGCGGCGCGCTGTCGCTGGCGCGGAGCGTTTATCTCGGCGATGGCGGCGCGCCGCGGGAGAGCCAGCAGATCGTCGCGACCGCCGCCGCGCGCGACGCGCAAACCCAGATGCGTTGGGCGTTCCGGCGCGTCGGCGATGCGGAGAGCGCGCCGAAGGATGTCGCGGCGCTGATGCTTCAGGATCTTGAGGGCGACGATCTGGCGCCTGGCGGCGGCGCGAAAACCATCGCCTCTTCGCCTCCTAAAGCGTAAGGGGATGCGGCTGCGGCGGCCGCAGCGCCGCCGGAAATGAAGCCTCGCCTGCTGAAGCCTCGCCACTGAAGACCTCGCCTGATGACGCAAGCCACCGCTTTGAACACCTCGCCAAACGCCGCCTCCGCGTCGGTTCCGATCCGCCGCGCGCTGATCTCGGTTTCAGACAAAGCCGGGCTTGAACCCTTGGCGCGGGCGTTGGCGTCGGCCGACATTCAGATCCTCTCCACCGGCGGCACCGCGGCGGCGCTGCGCGGCTTCGGTGTGAGCGTGACGGATGTGGCTGAGGAGACGGGCGCGCCGGAGATGCTCGGCGGCAGGGTCAAAACGCTGCATCCCGCGATCCATGGCGGGCTGCTCGCCAAGCGCGACGATCCCGAGCATACGGCGGCGCTCGCCGGCCAAGGCTTCGCGCCGATCGATCTTGTGGTGGTCAACCTCTATCCGTTTGAAGCGACCGTCGCGGCGGGCGCTGCGTTCGATGATGCGATCGAGCAGATCGATATCGGCGGGCCGGCGATGATCCGCTCGGCGGCGAAGAACCATGCGCATGTGGCCGTGGCGACGGATCCAGCGGATTATCCGGCGCTGATCGAGGCGATCGAGGGCGAGGGCGGCGTCTCCGCCGCCATGCGGCGCCAGCTCGCGGCGAAAGCCTTCGCGCGCACCGCCGCTTATGACGCCGCGGTCTCGCGCTGGTTCGCCGAGCAGCAGGACGATCCTTTTCCGGAGCGGCTGTCGCTCTCGGTCGAGCGCGCGAGCCTGCCCGCTTATGGCGAGAACCCCCATCAGAGCGCCGGCTTTTATCTTATGCGCGGCGAGGGCGCGCCGCGCGGCGCGCTGCGGCCGGGCGTCGCCACTGCGACCTCCTTGCAGGGCAAGCCGCTCAGCTACAACAATATCAACGACGCCGACGCCGCGTTCGAGCTGGTGAGCGAGTTGGAGCGCTTCGGCCGGCCGGCGGTGGCGATCATCAAGCACGCCAATCCCTGCGGCGTCGCGCTGGGCGAGGATCTGACGCGCGCCTACCGCCGGGCCCGCGCCTGCGATCCGGTGAGCGCCTTTGGCGGCGTCGTCGCCACGAACCGGCCGCTCGACGGGCGCGCGGCGGCGGCGATCCTTGAGATCTTCACCGAAGTCGTCATCGCCCCGAGCGTGACGCCGGAAGCGCGGGATCTCTTCGCCGCCAAGCCCAAGCTCCGCTTGCTTGAGACAGGCGGTCTCGCCGATCCGGCTGCGCCGGGCCGGCGTTTCGTCTCGGTCGCGGGCGGGCTTCTGGTCCAGGATCGCGATGCGCTCTCAGTGGCGGAGGAGGCGCTTCAGGTTGTGACGAAGCGCGCGCCCACAGGCGCGGAGCTGCGCGATCTGCTCTTCGCCTGGACAGTGGCCAAACATGTGAAATCAAACGCGATCGTCTTCGCGCAAGGCGGCGCGACCGCCGGCGTCGGCGCCGGGCAGATGAGCCGCGTCGACAGCACCAGGATCGCCGCCCGCAAGGCCGAAGACGCCCGCGGAGAGGCCGATGCGGCGCGCATCGAGGGCTCCGCCGTCGCGTCAGACGCGTTCTTTCCCTTCGCGGACGGCGTGCTCGCCGCCGCCGAGGCGGGCGCGGCCGCTGTGATCCAGCCGGGCGGCTCGATCCGCGACGAAGAGGTGATCGCCGCCGCGAACGACGCCGGCCTCACCATGGTCTTCACCGGCAATCGGCATTTCCGGCACTGAAGAGAGAGGGCGACCGCTCACATATTCGCTGCGGCGAGCGGGTCTAGGACGGACCGGCCGCCATCGATGGTGAGGATCTGGCCGGTGATGAAGCTCGCGCGGTCGGAGGCGAGGAACAGCGCCGCTTCCGCCGCTTCCGCCGCTTCGCCGATGCGGCCGAGCGGCGTTCGGGCGATGAGGGCGGGGCGGAGCTGCGGATCATCCGCCACGGCGCGGCGCAGCGTGTCCGTCATCACGCCGCCGGGCGCGACGCCGTTCACGCGCAGGCCCTTCGGCGCCAGCGTGGCCGCCAGCGAGCGCGTGAGCTGATCAAGCGCCGCGCAGGAGATCGCATGGGCGGCGATGTCGGGCGAGGAGAGCTGGCCCGAAAGAGACGAGACATGGACGATGGCGCCCGAGGCGCTGTCGCGGCCCTCCGCCTCCGCCCGCGCGATCATCTTGTTCGCGGCGGCCTGGCTCAGCAAAAAGGCCGATCGCAGATTAAGCGCCAGGGTGCGGTCGAGCGCTTCGACGGGAAGCGTCAGCGGATCACCGCGCTCGAAATCGGAGATGGTGGTGATCACCGCGTCGATCTTCTCAAACGCGTCGAGCGTCGCCGCCAGCAGATTGTTCACGCCGAATTTCTGGCTGATGTCGCAGGTGAAGCGCGCCACCGTGCCTTTGGCGATCGGAAAATCCTCTTTCGCGGCCTTCAGACGCTCTTCGTCTTGATCCGCGAGCATCACATTCGCGCCAAGCTCGGCGAGCCGCAGCGCCGCCGCCCGACCGACGCCGCGCGATGCGCCCGTCACGATCACTGTTTTGCCTGCGAAGGTGTCCGCCATGCGATCCCCCGGATCCGATGCGCGGCGCGCGGCCGAGCCTCGGCGCGCGCACATCGCCCGCGCTCCGTCGTCGAAGCGGGACGCTCGACGCTAAGCATAAAGAAAGCGTTAAGCCCATCGCCAGGCGCAGCGCCGGAGCGCGAGATCGGCGCGCGCGGCGTCGATCTCGTGGAACCATGAGGCGGCGCAGGGTGTTAGCCCTGAGCCGTCGCGCCGGCCTGGGCGTAGCCGAGGCCTTTCAGCGCCGCGGCGATCTCCTCTAGAATGGCCGGATCATCAATCGTCGCCGGCGTTTTGCCCGGCGCGCCGTCGGCGATCTTCGCCATCGCGCCGCGCAGGATCTTGCCCGAGCGCGTCTTTGGCAGGCGGTCGACCACCACCGCGTTTTTGAACGCGGCGACGGGCCCGATCCGGTCTCGCACCAGCTTCACCGCCTCGTCGCGCACCTGCTCCGCCGGGCGGGTGCAGCCGGCGCTGAGGCAGAGGAACCCGAGCGGCAGTTGGCCCTTCAGCGTGTCGGCGACGCCGATCACGGCGCATTCGGCGACGTCCGGATGGCTCGCCAGGACCTCCTCCATCGCGCCTGTGGAGAGCCGGTGGCCGGCGACGTTGATCACATCATCGGTGCGCGCCATGATGAAGAGGTAGCCGTCTTCGTCGATATAGCCCGCGTCGCCCGTCTCGTAATAGCCAGGATAGCGCTCGAGGTACGAGCGGCGGAAGCGATCCTCCGCGTTCCAGAGCGTCGGCAGCGTCGCCGGCGGCAGCGGCAGCTTCACGCAAACGGCGCCCAGCTCGCCGGCGGGTTTCGGCTGGCCTTCCTCGTTCAACACGACGACCTCATAGCCCGGCATCGGCAGAGCCGGAGAGCCGAGCTTGATCGGAAGCTCCTCGACGCCGATCGGATTGGCGCAGATCGCCCATGCTGTCTCGGTTTGCCACCAATGGTCGATCACCGGCACGTTCAGCTGCTGCGCCGCCCATTCCAGCGTCGGCGGATCGGCGCGCTCGCCGGCGAGGAACAGGGATTTCAGGCTGGAGAGATCGTATTTCGTGACGAACTCGCCGTTCGGATCGGCGCGGCGGATGGCGCGGAAGGCGGTGGGCGCGGTGAAGAGGCATTTGACCTTATGCTCTTGGATCACGCGCCAGAACACGCCGGCGTCGGGCGTGCCGACCGGTTTGCCTTCGAACATCACCGTGGCGCAGCCATGCAGCAGCGGGGCGTAGACGATGTAGGAATGGCCGACCACCCAGCCCACATCCGAGGCCGCCCAATACACATCGCCCGGCTCGATGTCGTAGATGTTCTTCATCGTCCATTTCAGCGCGACCATGTGCCCGCCATTGTGGCGGACGACGCCTTTCGGCTGACCGGTCGTGCCGGAGGTGTAGAGAATGTAGAGCGGGTCGGCGCCGCCCACCGGCGCGCAAGGCGCGGGCTCAGTGTCTTGCTGGAACACCTCCCAGTCGCTGTCGATCGGGTTGATCAGGCTCGCCGCCGCCTGCGGCCGCTGCAGCACCACGCAATGCTCGGGCTTATGGGACGAAATCTCGATCGCTTTGTCGATCAAAGGCTTATAGGGCACAACGCGGCCCGGCTCGATCCCGCAGGAGGCGGCGAGGATCGCCTTTGGCGCCGCGTCCTCGAGCCGGACGGCGAGCTCGTTCGCGGCGAAGCCGCCGAACACCACCGAATGCACCGCGCCGATCCGCGCGCAGGCGAGCATC
>JBCBCG010000171.1:0-9624 GCA_038530925.1 Pseudomonadota bacterium | reverse complement strand
AGGTGATCGAGGAGGCGCCGGCGCCGGGCGTCGCCGAACACCTGCACCTCCAGATGCCGCGGGCGGAGGATCTGCTTCTCGATCAGCACCGACCCGTCGCCGAAGCTCGCCTCCGCCTCACGCTGCGCCGCGGCGAGCGCCTCCCCAAACGCCGCGGGATCGGCGACGGCGCGCATGCCTTTGCCGCCGCCGCCCGCCCGCGCCTTGATCATCACCGGATAGCCGATCGCCGCCGCTTCCGCCGCCAGCCGCGCCGGCTCCTGATCCGCTCCGTCATAACCGGGGATCACCGGCGCACCGGCCGACGCCGCCAGCCGCCGCGCCCCATCCTTCAGCCCCATTCTCCGGATCGCTTCCGCACGCGGGCCGACGAAGACCAGCCCCGCCGCCGCGACAGCTTCTGCGAACGCCGCGTTTTCAGAGAGAAACCCATAGCCCGGATGGATCGCCTGCGCCCCGCTGGCGCGCGCCGCCGCAATGATCTTGTCGCCGCAAAGATAGCTTTCGGCCGCCGGCCCTGGCCCAAGACGAATGGCGCGATCCGCCGCCTTCACATGCGTCGCCGCCGCATCCGCGTCCGAATAGACCGCGACCGTCTCCACCCCGAGTCGCCGCGCCGTGCGGATGATCCTTTGCGCGATCTCGCCGCGATTGGCGATCAGCAGCCGCGTGAACATCGCGCGCGTCTCATCGATCGCCCGCCGCCACCGCGCGCCGCGCCGCCGTCGGCGCCGTGACGCGGAGGAGGATCGGCCAGCCGTGAATCACATCCGAGAAGAACTCGATCTCCTGCGCCAGCTCATCGACGCTCACCGTCATCTCGACCGCCGGCGCCAACGCTTCATCGCCGCTCCAGCAACCGAGCAAAGCGGCGGCGTCCCGCGGTCCCGCCAAAAGCCCGCCGACAATGCCGCGGAGCGCGTCATAAGCGGCGAGGCAATCGCGCGCGTCGGTGTCTCGAAACACGCAGGCGCAGCCGAGCCGCTCCGCATCCGCGCGAGGCGGCGCCGAGGGCGCCGGATCAGCCTCTGCGACCCCGGCGTCCTCCAACGCCGAGGGCGCGTGCGCCAGCCGCGCGCCGAGGCGGCAGACGGAGGCCTGATCGCGCAACGCCGTCGGCGCCTGGGCGTGATCGATCCGCGCCGCCGCCAGCGGCCCCAAGCGCGGCGCCGCGATGATCGGACGCTCGGCCCCGAGATAGAGCATCAAACACAAAGGCCCGCCTCCCTCACATCCGAAACAGCCCGAACCGCGTCTCCTCGATCGGCGCGTTCCGCGTCGCCGAGAGGCTGAGCCCGAGCGCCTCACGCGTGCGCCGCGGATCGAGGATCCCGTCATCCCAAAGCCGCGCGGAGGCGTAAAGCGGCTGGCTCTCCGCCTCGAACTGCGCCAGCACGGGCGCCTTGAACGCCGCCTCCTCCGCCTCGCTCCACGTCTCGCCGCGCCGCTCCAGCGCCTCGCGCCGCACGGTCGCCAGCACGCCCGCCGCCTGCGCGCCGCCCATCACGCTGATCCGGCTCGACGGCCAGGTCCAGAGAAAGCGCGGCTGATAGGCCCGCCCGCACATGCCGTAATTGCCCGCGCCAAACGAGCCGCCGATGATCAGCGTCACCTTCGGCACGGCCGCCGTCGCCACCGCCGTCACCAGCTTCGCGCCATGCTTGGCGATGCCTTCCGCCTCATATTTGCGCCCGACCATGAAGCCGGTGACGTTTTGCAGAAACAAAAGCGGGATTTTCCGCTGGCAGCAGAGCTCGATGAAATGCGCACCTTTGAGAGCGCTTTCGGAGAAGAGCACTCCGTTATTGGCCAGGATCCCGATCTCGATCCCATGCAGATGCCCGAAGCCGCAGACCAGCGTCTCGCCATAGCGCGGCTTGAACGCATCGAAGCGCGAGCCGTCCACCAAGCGCGCGATCGCTTCGCGGATCTCGAAAGGTTTGGTGAGATCCGCCGGCGCAAGACCCAACAGCTCTTCCGGATCGTAAAGCGGCTCTTCCGGCGCCGCCGCGGCGATGGCCGGCTTCGCCGCCGAACCAAGCCGCGCAGTCGCCCGCCGCAGCCGCGCCAGCGCCTCCGCATCATCCGCCGCCAAATGATCGGCGACGCCCGAAAGACGCGTATGCACGTCGCCGCCGCCCAGATCCTCAGCGCTCACCGTCTCGCCGGTCGCCGCCTTCACCAAAGGCGGGCCGGCGAGAAAGATCGTGCCTTGGCCGGCGACGATCACCGTCTCATCCGACATCGCCGGCACATAAGCGCCGCCGGCGGTGCAAGAGCCCATCACCGCCGCAAGCTGCGGGATCCCCTGCGCCGACATGCGCGCCTGATTGTAAAAGATGCGCCCGAAATGGTCGCGATCGGGAAACACCTCCGCCTGGTTCGGCAGGTTCGCCCCGCCGCTATCCACCAAATAGAGGCAGGGCAGCCGGTTCTCCTCGGCGATCTCCTGAGCGCGCAGATGCTTTTTCACTGATATCGGATAATACGTGCCACCTTTGACCGTGCTGTCATTGGCGAGGATCATCACCTCGCGGCCGGAGACGCGCCCGATCCCGGCGATCGCGCCGCCCGCCGGCGCCGCGCCCTCATACATGCCATGCCCGGCGAAGAGCCCAATCTCGAGAAAGGGCGCGCCTGGATCGAGCAGCCGCGCCACCCGCTCCCGCGGCGCCAGCTTGCCGCGCTCGGCCTGCCGCGCCCGCGCCGCCGCGCCGCCGCCCTCAAGCGCCCATTCCGCCGCCGCCTCGATCTCCGCCATCCGCTCCCGCATGATCGCGAGATTGGCCCGGTAAGCCGGATCGCGCGTCGAGAGGCTCGAGCCGAGAACACTCATGCGCCGCCGTGGGCGCGAGGTCCCGCGTTCTTGCGCGGCGCCGGCCAGCGTCTTAGGTCAAGCGCCCCGTTGCGTTCACGGCCGTGGATCAATCGATGTACCTCCGCTTCGAAACCTTTCGCCCTTGCAGGGCTGAGCGCCTCTCGCGCCCCGAAGGTCTCTTCGGCGGCGTCGACTACGATCAAATCTTGCGCGCCGCTCCCTCTTGGCTGGCGCGGGAGATCGAAGACAGCCTCGCCTGGTTCGACGCGCATCTCGAGCGGCCTCGTCGCCTGGCCCTGAGGGAGCGCCGCGAGCGCGCGAAGAGAGAGGCGCAGGGCTATTGCTGGTTTCGCCCTGAAGCGAAGGCCGCGATCGCGAAAGCGCGCCATCTCGCTTGGGCGCTTGAAGAAGCGAGCCAACCGATCCGCGCGGTCAAAGCCCGCGATCCCGGCGAAATCCTCTGGGAAGACGCGCAGCAAATCGTGGCGGTCCCAACGCTCCGCTTCGCCCGCGGCTATCGCCCGCCTCCGTCCTGAGCCGTCCGCCCGCGCGACGGCGCCGCCCGAAGCCCTCCCGTTCGGAGCCCTCCCGTCCGGAGCCGCGTCGCAGGCCCAAGGGCGGCTCGGGCTCTGCGCCGCGCAAGGATCGCCAGACCGCCAGCGGCGGCGACGGCTCCGCCGTCGTCCTTGCGCGGCGGAGGGGCCGAGACGAACCAAGGCCGGCGACGCGGCTCCGGACGGGAGGGCGGGTCCTCCCGTTTGGTGAGCAGAGCTTGCCGTTTGGAGCACAGAGCCTCGCCTCGGTCGCCGGAGCGCGCGCCGCGTTCGTCGCCCGCTCGCGAACGCCGCTTTGGGCCTCGATGGCTCGAAGCGGCGTCCCCCCGCTCCCGGCGCCTTCACGCCGTCTCCTCGAACATCTCCCGCCCGATCAACATGCGGCGGATCTCGGAGGTGCCGGCGCCGATCTCGTAGAGCTTGGCGTCGCGCAGCAGCCGTCCTGTAGGATAGTCGTTCACATAGCCGTTGCCGCCGAGGATCTGGATCGCCTCCAGCGCCATCTGCGTCGCGCGCTCGGCGGCGAAGAGGATGCAGCCCGCGCTGTCTTTACGCGTCGTCTCGCCCCGGTCGCAGGCCTGCGCGCAGGCGTAGACGTAAGCCCGCGCCGCGCTCAGCGTCACATACATATCCGCAAGCTTGCCCTGGATCAGTTGGAACGTCCCGATCGGCCGCCCGAACTGCGTGCGCTCATGAACGTAAGGCGCGACGACATCGAGCGCCGCGGCCATGATCCCGAGCGGCCCGCCGGCGAGCACGGTGCGCTCGAAATCGAGCCCGGACATCAGAACGCTAACGCCTTCGCCCTCCTCGCCGAGCACATTCTCGAACGGCACCTCGACATCCTCGAACACCAGCTCGCCCGTCGCGCTGCCGCGCATGCCGAGCTTGTCGAGCTTTTGCGCGATCGAGAAGCCTGCCACGCCCTTCTCGATCAGAAAGGCGGTGATGCCGCGGGAGCCGGCGTCCGGATCGGTTTTGGCGTAGACCACCAGCGTCTCGGCGTCCGGCCCATTCGTGATCCACATCTTCGAGCCGTTCAAAAGATAGCGATCATTCCGCTTCTCGGCGCGCAGCCGCATCGACACCACATCCGAGCCCGCGCCGCTCTCGCTCATCGCCAAGGCGCCGACATGCGCGCCCGAGCAAAGCGGCGGCAGAAAGCGCTCCTTCTGCGCCTCCGAGCCCCAGCGGTTGATCTGATTGACGCAGAGATTAGCGTGCGCGCCGTAGGAGAGCCCGACGCTCGCAGAGGCGCGGCTGACCTCCTCGATGGCGATGGTCTGCGCGAGATACCCAAGCCCCGAGCCGCCATAATCCGGATCAGCCGTGATCCCAAGGAGCCCGAGCGCGCCCATCTTCGGCCAAAGCGCGTAGGGCGCCTCGTCGCTGCGGTCGATCTCCGCCGCGAGCGGCGCGATCTCGGCTTGGGCGAAGCGGCGCACGCTCGCGCGCAGGGCCTCGATCTCCTCGCCGAGCCCGAAGCTCATGCCCTGATCATACATCTCGGCCCTCCCTGCCGCCTCGTCCCGCCGACCCTTCGTCGCGATCCACACCGGCGCGGTCCACAACGGCGCAGTCGCCGGCTCCGAGGTCTTTGCGCCAGTCTTCACCCAGAGATCCGGCGCGAGCCAGCCCCTTTGCACCGCCAGCCCAACAGGGCCGCCGCCTAGCTGTGAGGCCTCAGAGCATCCTTCCTGGCGTCGCCCCTGTTTGACCGGACGCCTCGGCTCATGATTGGGCGCGTCTGAACTTGCGGGGCGAGCGCATGCGGAGCCGAGGATGACGATGCGTCTCGTTGTCGTCGTCGATCCATCCGGCGATGCGCGCAAGCGACCGAGCGGCGTCCGGCGATGGGTTCACGCTGACATAATCGCGCTTGAACGTGATTACGATCGCCTCGGCGACGCTGTTGCTCTCAGGGCTGGCGACCAGCGTGCGGCAGGGCGTCAGGCCAAGTTGGGTCGCGATGACGCGCGTATTCTTTGCAGTCATCCGGAGCCGTCGCCAGCCAAGAATTCGATGGCGCGCGGCGGTCGCCGAAGCGGGCCTCGAACGCCTCTAGCGCCATGTCGCGGATGTCCAAGCCGCTGACGCCAGCCCCCGTGACGGCTTTCCAGGCGATGATCTCCCGGGCATGGGCGTTGATGAGGAAGGCGATGCGCACGATCTCACGATCCTGAGCGGCGAACGTCAGCCCGTCCGCGCGCCGGCGAAGGTCGGAGCGCATGACCACGACCCCGCCGTCATTAATGCGGCCCCGGCGAATGGCCAGAGTTTCGCGCCAAAAGCAGCCCATGCGCCTTCATGCGCCGGCAAACCCGTTTGTGGTTCGCGAACGCTTCGCCCGCGACGGCCCATTCGCGGCTCAGCAGCGCCGTGATCCGTCTATATTCGCAGGTCGGCCGCGCCCCGACCAGGCGCTGGTTCCGGGCGAGCAGCGGCGCGTCCTCGGCTTTTGAATTGAAACGCTTCCGCGCCGTATTGCTGTCGCTCAGCCGCTTCGACAGGGGGGACCGCGCCACGCCGAGGGTGTCGGCGACCACCTTCATTGGGACTCTCCCAGTGGCCGCGACGCGATGCGAAGGGTCGGTCTTTTTTACGCGCGCCTTGGCCACCGCGTCTTTCAGGATCTCGAGCGTCTTGCGGCCGCGCTTGCGTTCAGCTCACGAACCTGCTCCTCCAGCCGCCGCACCTCAGCGTCGCCCGTCACCCCATCCGCCGCCGTCACGACCGCCGCTCCCCCTTCCGACCCGTGACGCCGCCATCAGCTGAAAGGTTCGGCGCCAGGTGTGCGATCGAAATTGGGGGCCAGTTCACTTCGGTTCCGAAAGTGGCGACTGGGCATTGGGGCTGAGTGTGGGCGGTGTTGGTTGCGCCGGTCCAACCAGCTCGGGCGGTCGGCGGTCCCGCCGTCAGACGACCGCTCAGCGCAGCCATGGCCCCTTCGCGCGGGAGCGCCTGGATGAAGCGCTCGGCCTTGGCATTGGCCTTCGGCGCCTTCAGCCGGGTGCTGATGCGGCGGATGTCGATACGCTGGAGCGCCTTGGCGAAGAGACGCCGGATAGAGGCGAAGCCGTTATGGTCCATGACGCGTTCGACCGGGCCGCGCGCGCGCTCCGCCGGTTCCGCGCGCGCCAGGAAGGTTGTCGCCGATCCACGGCGCTCATCGGGAATGACGTCTCGATGAGCAAGGCGCGCCTCGTCATCGATGGCGCCCGTGGATGGAGCGGCCGCCAGCGCCTCTGTTCCGGCGTCCGCTGCGTCGCTCAGCGACGCGGCGACAGGCGCGTTGGATCCGTTCGAGCTATTTGATATCGATGAGGATCACCGCGCCGCGGCCCTCTCATTGACGCCGCCGCGGCGGCTCCTTTGGCTCAAACGAGCCGATCACCGCAAGCGGCAGCCGGCGCAACGGTCGAGCGGGCGCGTTTCCCGCGCTCGACGATATCCACGCCGCTTAGACCATGCTCTCGACGCCGCTGCCCGGCCATCTCCCGCACGAGCGTCGAAAGGGGCGGCTCGCGCGTCTCGCCGCGCGCTGGGACGGCATGAAGCGCCGAATGGCCGCCCTGTCTACAGCGCAGCGGCCATGCGCAGTCGGCGCGCGAAGGCGCCGAACGCCGCGGCGCCGGCGCCGGCGCTCTGCGCGCCAGGCGGCCAAGCGCCCTGACAAGCGACCATGAGGCCCTGACCAGGAACCGGGCTCCGAGCACTCTGATGCGGGCGCACGCCCTTATGACCAGCAGCTGAAGGACCGGCGGCTGAGGGGTGCGGTGATCAGCGCTTCCAACCCCCGCTGCAGGCGATGGACCTGCCGAGACCCCGCATCCAGCGCGCCGCGATCCTACGGGGCGCTGATCGACCCGATCCGGCGATGCGGAGCGGGAGGCTCGCGATATCAATCACCTCAGCGAGACGATCTCCGCGCGCCGCGGCGATCCGCCTCGCAGCCGCGGCGATCGCCTCTCACTCGGCGACGGCGACGCGGGAGCAAGGGATCATCGGCTCGACGGAGGCCGCCGCCCTCCTGCGCCGACTGCGATCCAAACAGATGGGTCGCCGGCGTTCTGGGCCGCAAAGGCGCGGTGGCTGACGCGGCGGGGATCACCTGCGCTCACGTCAATCTCCCCGTGAAGAGCGCGCTGAGGCCGATCCAGGAGCCTGGCCAGCTTGGCGGCGGGGCGGGCGCCGGGAATCGATCTGGTGAGGCGACGGCTCTCCGCCCACTGGGATCATCGCCGGCGCGACGGCCGGATCGTCGGGCTGAACCGCGTCTGCAGCCCCTACGAGGCGCTGGACGGCCAGCCCTATTCCCATCCCTGGCCCGCGCGCAGCCCTTCCGAGCAGGTTCGCAGCCCCTTCTCGCCCGCGCTCGGCCCGGCGCCGACGCAGCCGCCCTTCCGCAGCGGCGGTTCGCATCGCCGGCCGCTGCTCGAGGCGAGCCTCCGCCCCGACAGCCGCATCATGGCGGGCCTCGTCGTCTGGTCGGACTCGGTCGCGAGCTCATAAATTGGATTCATGGCTGCGGCTGCTTCCGCTTCACGCTCCTCAAGGAGGATCGGTCATGCCCAGCCGTCGCCGCGATGAGCTGACAGACTTCGAGTGCTCGATCATCGAACCCTTGCTTTCGAACAAGAGCCGTGGCGCGCCGCGTGTCGACAATCGTACGGTGCTGAACGGGAGCGACCGGCTGCTGCGCACAGGCTCGCCATGGTCGGAAATGCCCGAGCGCCGCGGCCCTCCGACCACGCGCCGCAACCGCTTTGTCCGATGGTGGAAACTCGGCGCTCACGACTTTATTTTCCGCTCTATATCAGAGACTTGCGACACCAACCTGCAGATGATCGACAGCACCTCGATCCGCGTTTGTCAGGACGCCGCAAACGGTCGGAAAGAGGCGGCGCGGCCGACGCCGCCGAGGGAGGTTAGCCTAACGGCGGATGCACCGGGCGCTCGCAGCGCGGCCTGACGACGAAAATCCACGCCATGGTCGACGCCGAAGGGCGACCGATCGCCCTCGCGTCGCCCTCCGCCCAAGCCCATGACGGACGCTCCGCCGCCGATCTCCTCGAGACGCTCGGACCTTGCGACATCCTCCTCGCGGAACGCGCCTATGACGCCGACTGGTCGCAAAACCGCGTCGCCGCCTGCGGCGTCTGGGCGAACATGGCGCCGACGCCGACCCGGAAACGGTTCCCGAGCTTTAGCCTTTTTCTCTATCGATTCCAGAACCTTGCCGAGCGGTTCTTCAGCACAATCAAACATTTCCGCGCAATCGCGACGCGCTGCGAAAAGCGCGCCGAAAGCGATCTCGTTCTCGTAAAGCTCGCCGCCATCCAACTCTGGCTTCGGAGTCGTAAGTCCGTGACCTGACATGTGAGAGGCGTTCAGCCGCTCCGCCGGTGAGGAGGCTCGCCGCCTCAGCCGCGTGCGGCGGTCAGCGTCCGGCGTCGACGCGGATCGCCACGCGGCGGTTTTGCGCCGCGCAGGCGGCGGGCGCGCAGTCCTCCTTCGGGCGCGCTGCGCCGTAACCTTGCACGCCCATGCCGCCACGGCCGACCCCTTGCTCCTGCAGATAGGCGCGCACGGCGGCGGCGCGCTGGGCGCTTAACGCCAGCAAATCCTCGCGGCGCCCCGCGCCGGCCTCCTCCGCGGAGGCATGCCCCTCAAGAACGATCCAAACCCGCCCGCGGCGCCGCAGCCACGCCGCCTGTCGGTCAAGCTGCGCCCGCATCCTCGGCGAGACCGCGCTTTGACCCGCGTTGAAAAACACCTCGTTCCCAAGAACCGTCTCGAAATAGGCGACGCTGCTCTCATCGGGCGCCGCGGAGGGCGGGCCGCTTGGCGAAGGCGCGCTGGGCTCCAGCGTCGGCGCCCGTCGCACGGCGGGCGCGGGCCGAGAGGTTGGCGCGGCGGCGGGCGCGCAATTCAGCCTGCGCATCGCCGCCGCGGCGAAGCGCGCCTCGGGCGTGCCCGGACAGGCTTCTCGAAAGCCTTCATAGGCGTAGCAATCGCCGGCGCGCTCCGCGCTCGTCCAGAGCCGCTGCGCCTGCGCCTCGGTGCATCGCGCGGCGCTGGGCGCCGCCGCGGCGGCGCCCTCGGCGGCCAAGCGTTTGATGCAGCGCCGATAGGCGGCCCATTGCTGCCGACAGGTCGCATCCTCGAACCGGGTCGCGCCCGCCCCGAAGCGCTCGGCGCACGCGGCTGTCATGACGCTCCGGCAATCGCTTTGCGCCGCCGCGGATCCCG
>JBCBCG010000170.1:0-9651 GCA_038530925.1 Pseudomonadota bacterium | reverse complement strand
TGCGTCGCTCCATCGGACACTCCTCTCTTGGCTCGAAAGCCGTAGCATGGGTGTCCACCAGACCGGGGCACGTTCAAAACCAATCAAGCGCGTCCGCGTTGGCGATGGCAGCTTGACGCTCTATGGACGCAGACTATCGCTTCATCTCATGGCGCAGCCGGGCGTCGCCGCCTCCTTTCTCGGCGATGCGGTGCTGGCCGATCAGGGCCTCCTCTCGCGCATCCTGGTCGCAGGGCCGAAATCGACGATGGGCACGCGCTTCCATCTCGCGCCGAGCGCCGAGGCGCGCGCGGATCTCGAGGCGTATCAGAGTATGGTCGCGGCGCTGCTCGCAGAACCGCTTCCCCTGAAAGAGGACAGCCAAAACACCTTGGCCCCGCGGGCTTTGCCTCTCTCGGCTCAAGCAGCGGCGGTCGGTGTGCGATACGCCGACAGCATTGAACGCGAGCTCGCCGAAGAGGGGCGCCTGCGCGGCGTGAGCGGCGTCGCCGGCAAAGCGGTCGAGCACGCGACGCGGATCGCAGGCGTCCTGGCGTTGACCCGCGATCTGGAGGCGGCTGAGGTCCCGGCCGAGTGGATGGAAGCCGGCCTCGCGCTGGTCGAGCATTACCTCTCGGAGATGATCCGCCTGCGAGAGGCCGCCGCGATCCCAGAGAAGCTGCTCCAAGCGGTGCGCCTCTGGGACTGGATCGAGCGCAGATGGTCAGGGCCGACGATCTATCCGACGCCGATCTACAAGAATGGTCCACTGCGGTCGTTGCGATCGAAGGCCGCCGCGCTCAACGCCATCGACATTCTCGCAGACCATGGCTGGCTGCACCGCCTCGAGAGCGGCGCCGAGATCGATGGAGCATGGCGCAGGGACGCCTGGGCGATCCACGGGCGCACACGGTCCCGGGCGCAAAGAGGACGATCAAGGAGAGACCCATGGCGTCGAAGAACACGAATGCCCTTGCGATCGATCGGTTGCTCAGCGAACAGGCCGACGCGATTGCAGACCTTCCGCCCGCAAAGAGCGCCGCGCTCGCGGCGTATCGCGAGCGCTACGCTGCACGGCCGCCGGCGCCCAAACCAACGATCACCAAGACGGATGCGGACCAGATCGCGATCGAGATCCAGGGCGACACGCCGCGGCTCGACTGGTTGATCCTCGCCAACGCGCTGGGCGCTTCCCGCACGGGCTTCCTGTTCGAGTTGGTCGACCAGATCGCGCAGGCGACGACGCAAAACCGCACGCCGGATCAACAAGCCTTCGACTTCATGATTGCCGCGATCGCCGGGCTGAAACCGCGCGACGAAGTCGAGGCGATGCTCGGGGCGCAGATGGTCGCGACGCATTGGGCCGTCATGCGTCACCTCCAGATGCTGAACCACTGCGAGACCGTTCCCCAGCTCGAAGCAGTCGCGTCCCGTTCAAGGAGACGCCGTCCTCTGCGATCGTCACCAAACAGGGCGACCCGTCATTGCCGCCTCCCGCGCCGGCCGCGGCGAGGTCGAGACGCGTCTCAATGGCCAACCGGGAGGCGAGCATGAAGAAGATCAGCAGCAAAAAAACGACGTCGATCATCGGCGTCAGACTGACTAGCCGGCGCCGTCGCCGCGCCGCGGGCAACGCAAACAGCGCGCTATTCGGCGACATGGACGCTCCGCATGGTTGCCGCGGCCGTCTCGCGTGGCTCCGCTTCAGGCGCCGTCCGCCGCTCGGCGAAAACGATGGCTCCTACGCTCTCCATCGAGATCCGCGTGCGCTCGATCACGCTCTCGAAATAGGTCAGCGCCACCGCAGCGGGGATTGCGACGGCCATGCCTGCGGCTGTCGTTAGCAGCGCCTCCCAGATGCCGCCCGCGAGCGCGGAAGGATCGGCGCGCGCGCCGCTCGCTTGCAGGGTTTGAAAGGCTTCGATCATGCCGAGGACCGTGCCGAGCAGCCCGAGCAGCGGCGCAATGACGATGATAACTTTCAGCCCGCGGAGCCCGGAGCGCAAATCGGCGAGCGCTTCTTTGGCGAGCCGCGCGGTACGCTCACGCGCGCGCGCCTCAGGCGCGCCCTCTCGAAGCGCGCTCATCGCCGCATGCGCGATCTTGGCGGTCGGACCTGCGGCGGGCTCCGCATCGGCGAGGGCGCCAGGCTCGTCGCTCGAGGCCCATCGCAGGACCGCATGCCGCGCTGCGTCTCGCCGCGCCTGTCACGGCCAACCGGATGAGCTTCCACAGAATGATCGCCAACGCCACAACCGAGAGGGCGATGATGATGAAGATGACGGGACCGCCATCCGTCATGATCCGAAGGGCTTCGGGATCGAGCGGGGCGCCGAACAGCTGAGACGCCGAAGGGGCTGCGGCGGCGACGCCTTCGGCCGTGAGGGGCTTATCCAGGCCGTCAGCGCTTGCGGTCTCCGTCATAACCGCTTCGCGTCAAAGGGCGCTGTCGCGCGCAATGTCAGATGTCCTCAGCCGCTTCGTCTTTGGTCAGAAGCAGACGGTTTAGCTTTGTGAACCTTAGGATGTAGCGGCGCCCGGCATGCGTGATGACCAGGCGCCCGCTCGGACCGAGCAACTCCGTCGCCTCCACGCGCGCAGCGGAGGGCCCGTCGCTGAGGGTGATCTGTCGAACGCCGCTCCGCCCGGCGTCGCGGTTTGACGGAGTGGCGGCGCCGCCCCCGCCTGAGGGCGCGGCGGCTGTGTCGTCTTCATCGGACATCTTCGTGTTTCTCCCGGCTCGTCCGAGGGACGACGGAAGGCGGCGGCGAGACCAGCGCGGCGCCGCTGGACATCGCTTCAGGCGCCGTCGACGGGCTCGAACCCTTCAAAGTGAGGATGGCCGAGATAGAGGGCTGAGTTGTCGCCTGCGTCCCGATGGGCGGCGCGAAAATGCTCAGACTTCGTCCAGGCGACGAAGGCGTCATGCGTCTCCCAAATCGTGTGCGACGCGTAGAGGGTATGATCCTCGGCCTCAGGTCCTTTCAAAAGTTTAAAGTCGACGAAACCGCCGACCTCTTGCAGGCCGCTGTCGCGAGACTTCCAGACCGTCTCAAAGGCTTCCTCAGAGCCTTTGACGACTTTGAACCGGTTCATCGCGATGTACATTTTGGTCTCCATTTTCGAAGAGGGAAAAGACAGGGCGCACCAGGGGGCGGCCTGACGCGTCGCGTTCAACGGCGATATCGACGCCGTAAAGAGCGGAGAGCCGGGCGCTCGTCAGCACGTCGGCAGGTGCGCCGACCGCATCGAGCGCGCCGTCGGCCAGCAGCGCAATACGGTCGGCGAAGGCGGCGGCGAGCGACAGATCATGCAAGACGACGACGACGATGGCGCCCTCTGCGGCGACAGCCCGCGCCGCGCGCAGAACGGTCGCCTGATGCGCGAGGTCGAGGCTCGCCGTCGGCTCGTCGAGCAGCATCGCCTCGCCGCCGCCCTCGGCGCGCCCCGCGGCGAGCTGCACCAGGACGCGCGCGAAATGGGCGCGATGGCGTTCGCCGCCCGATAGTGTGCGCACGGCGCGGTCGGCGAGCGTCTCAACCCCCGCCTGCTCAAGCGCTTCGTCGACCGCCGCTTGCTCTTCAAAGGCGGCGTCAAAGCCCGCAGGCGCGGCGCCGAGCGCCGCGAGCTCGCGCACGGTGAACGCCACGTCGATGGCGGGATGCTGTTCGAGCACGACACGCCGCCGCGCTAGCGCGAGGGGCGAGAGGCTCGCCAAATCCGTCCCTCCGAGCCGCGCGTCGCCGCGGCGCGGGCGCTGCTCGCCGGAGAGGATGGACAACAGGGATGATTTGCCAGCCCCGTTCGGTCCGCAGAGCGCCAGCACCTCGCCGGGCCTGGCGGCGAGGGAGACGCCTTGCAGCACGGTCGCGGCGCCGAAGGACAGGCTCACATCTCTCGCCTCAAGGAGCGCGCGGTCACGCATGTCGACCGCCCCGGCGACGGATCAGCAGCCAGAGGAAGAAGGGCCCGCCTATCAGACTGGTGGCCAGACCGATGGGCGGCTCCGCGGGCGGCGTGACGGTGCGGATGGCGAGATCCGCGCCGAGCACGAGAGCGGCGCCGGTCAGCGCGGCCGCGGGCATCAGCAGCGCATGGCTCCCGCCAACCATCAGCCGCGCCATATGCGGCGCGACGAGCCCGATGAAGCCGATCGGCCCCGCGACCGCCACGCCCGCGGCGACGCCGAGCGCGGCGAAGGCGCCGAGGATGCGCTTCTCCCGGGCCACATCGACGCCGGAGCAGAACGCCGCGCGTTCGCCGAGGAGCAGGAGATCGAGCGCGCGCGCCCGGCTGGTCAACGCCAAACAGGCGATGGTGATCAGCGCGACGGCCACGGCGATGCTGGGCCAATCGGCGCCGCCAAGCCCGCCCATCGTCCAGAAGGTCAGATCACGCAGCTGTTGATCGTCGCTGATATAGATCAGCGCCCCCACCAAGGCGAAGGCGATCGCTTGGAGCGCGACGCCCGCCAGCAGCAGGGTCGCGACCGATCCCGTCTGTCCCGTGTGGTCGCTCGCCACTTTTGCAATTTGAAACACCAGCGCGGTCACCAGGGCGGCGCCGAAAAACGCCATCACGGGCGTCGCATAAGGCCTGAAACCCGCGGGCGCCTCGGCGAAGAGGAGCCCGCCCAGCACGATCGCCGTCACGGCGCCGACCGTGGCGCCCGCGGCGACGCCGATCAGGCCGGGATCGGCGAGCGGGTTCCGGAAGAGCCCCTGCATGGCGCATCCGGCGAGCGCCAGGCCCGCGCCGACGAACGCGCCGAGCACGACCCTTGGGATACGGACGTGCAACAGGATCGCCGTGGCGACGGGGTCGCTCGGCTCTGCGCCCGTCGCGGCTTCCAAGATGGTCGTGGAGAGCTGCTCGAGGCTGAGCGAGACCGGGCCGAGCAAGGCGCCTGCGATCCCAAACAACGCCGCGACCACGCCGAGCACGACCACGATAACGGATCGCTCGCCGCTGAGCCATGGCTTCGCCCCGAGGGACGAGACGGCGCGCCTGGCGACGCTCACGTCACTCCGCTCCGTGCAGCGCCGCTGCAAGCGTGCTCACCGCTTCGGGCGTGCGCGGGCCGAAGCCGAGGAGCAGCAGGCCGTCGATCACCACCACGCGCTTGGCGCGCCCGGCGGGCGTCGCCGCCAGCTCAGGCCGGGCGAGCGCGGTCTCGGCGCCGCCCATCGCCTCGGCCGCGTGGGTCGGCATCAAGAGAACGTCCGGCGCGGAGGCCAAGGCGACCTCGGCGGAGAGAGGCTTGTAGCCGTTAAAGCCGGTCACTGCGTTCTCGCCGCCCGCCAGCTCAATGATCGCTTGAGCGCTGGTGTCGGCGCCCGCGGCGAGGACGCCGTTGCGGCCCGCGGTCATCAGAAACAACACACGCGGCGAGGCTTCGCTTTCGCCGGCCGCGGCGATCGCAGCCGCCAGCTGTCCTGACACCCGATCGATCAGCGCTTCCGCCTCGTCTCGCCGGTCGAGCGCGTCGCCGACGAAGCGGATCTTCGCGGCGACGCCGTCAAGCGATGGATCATCGGGCCCGATGCGCACATCGACGCCCGCTTGACGCAATCGGTCCATCGCTGAGTCCGGCCCCGCTCCCGCGCCCGCCAGCAGAAGATCCGGCGCGGTCGTCAAAACGCCCTCGGGCGCGAGCCGCCGCATATAGCCGATCTTCGGCAACGTTTCGGTTTCAGGCGGGTAGCTGGAGGTGCTGTCGACCGCGACGACGCGCTCCCCTTCGCCAAGCGCGAACACGATCTCCGTCAGATCGCCGCCCGCGATCACAATCCGTTGGGGCGCGCCCTCCGCTTGTGCTGAGAGCGCGCCCGCCAGCGCCAGGAGCCCCCCGATCACGCCCCCTCGAGCGGCGCTGACCCTTGCGACGCCGCGTCTCGCGCTGCGCCCGCTGACACCAAGCCTGAGCATTAGAACTTCACCGCTCCTGACATTTTGAACGAGCGGCCGGGCTGGTTCAGCTCGTTCGTGGGATGGATCGCGTAGGTCGCGTCCGTGACGTTATCGACGCCCGCCGCCAGGGTGAGACCTTGGAGAGCGCCATCCGTCGGCGCATAGACGGCGAAGAGATCGATCACCGTCGAGCCTTTGCTCGGATCGACCTGTTCCGGGACGTCATCCTGACCGTCGCGGAAGGTCGAGCGGCCGCCGATCTCTAAGCCATGGAGCGGCCGCAAACCGAGCGTGACCGTAGCGCGATCTTGCGGGATCGAGCCGAGCGCGCCGCCATCTTGCGCCCGCCCCCGCGGGATCGCGCCGCCGAGGCCGAAGAACCACGGACCGCCATCATAGCGGAGCTCGCCTTCGAACCCCCAGAGCTCGGCGTCGACATTGAAATTGGTCGTGGCGCCATCCTCGACCGCAAAGGTCGGCGCGAAGAAGGGCGGGCCGCCAGGGATCACGACCGGCGTCGGTCCGACGACGACGGTGTCGATGAAGTCGGTGACGGAGGCGTAATAGGCGTTCGCCTCGAAAGAGATCCGATCTCCGCGGGAGAGAACGTCGCGGTGGCGCACGCGCAGCCCGGCCTCCACCTGATCCGCGCGCTCGGGCTCAAGGTCCGGCGTCGGCACGAACGCGTTCACGCCCGTGCCAAAGGGCGGCCCGAAGGGCACCGCGAAATGGACGCCGTCTTGATAGAGTTCGGTCAGAGACGGCGCGCGGAAGGATTGCGAGGCGCTCGCCCAGATCGTGTGGCTGTCGTCGATCGCATAGCTGAGCGCGAGCTTCGGCGAGAGCTGGCTTTCCGAGCGGCTGTCGAAATCGCCGTCGGGATCGAGCGAGAAGAAGTCGAACCGAACGCCAGGCGTCAGAGTCAGAGCCTCCGTCAACGCTACGTCCGCCTGAGCGAAGGCGGCGTAGAAAGTCAGCGACGCGTCCGGAAACTCAAAATCAGGCAGCTCGCGCTCGCCCGTTTGCTCGTCGCGGTAGAACTCGACGCCATAAGCAAGTTCGATCGGGGCGCCCAGCATGAACCGTGACCGGTTCGTCGCTTCAAACCCGATCGTGGTGTACTCGGTCATATCGAACGAGTTGACGTTAACACGATCTTCTTCGAGATCGTTGAAGTTATAGTATAGAATTGCGTCGAGATCGATCAAGTCCGAGCCTGCCGGCGCGTATTGCGTGCTTAGCCGATAAGACTGCACGGCGATGTCGCGATCGACCAGAGTGTTGAACGAGGTCTTGCCATCGGCGGCGTTGGGCGTCTGGCCTTCGTCTTCATAGTACTGCGCGTTAAGCTCGAAGCGCAGATCGTCCGTCGCCTGGAAGCCGAGCTTGCCGATGACGTTCCGGTTGTCGATTTCCGAATCGAGAATGTCGTCGCCGTCGCCATCGACCAGATTGCCGCTGGGATCGCGAAAAGCGACGAAACCGAGCGCGTCGAACGCGCCGAACACGCCGTAAGCCGTCGCCGTACCCAAGACCTCATCATTGTTGGAGGCGTAGCCGGCCTTCAGCCGCGCGCCATACGTCTCGCCCGGCTCCAAAAGATCGTCCGCCGACTTTGTGCGCAGCCCGATCACGCCGCCGATCGCGCCGGAGCCATAGAGCGCAGACGAGCCGCCGCGCAGCACTTCGACCCGCTCGACGATGTCCGGATCGATGAAGAAGCGCCCGCGATGAGCGATGTTGAAGTTCTGCCGCGCCCCGTCGACGCGCGTGACAATCTGCTCGTCCTGAAAACCGCGAATGTTCGGCTCTTGACCGATGCCGCGCGGACCACCGTCGATGCTGACGCCGGGGACGTCGCCGATCAACTCCTCGAAGGTGGAGGCCTGGCGCCGAACCGCTTCCCCTTCATCGACGACGGTCACCGCCGCTGGGGTCTCCTGCAGCGGTCGCGCGGCGCGCGACGGCAGCGTGACGATGATCTCGTCGAGAACCGTTTCGCCGCTGATGACCGTGTCTGCGCTCTGCGCCATCGCTAAGCCGCCGCCCGTCGCCGCCAAAGCCGCCGCCGCGGCGCAAAATCCAAGCATTCTTTGTAAGTCGCGCATTCGCATCCCCCGAACCACCAGTCTGCGCGGGGCTGCCTTGCGATGGCTTGGTGGCGAGCGCGTCCCGACCTTCGGTCGCATCGCTGACTAAATTAGTCAACTATCATGCTCGCAGGTGCAGCTAAGGCGATAGCAGGCGCCGCCAGTCTGGGTTCTCCGGCTCTCCCGGCGCGCGCGCGCCGAAAAGCTGCAGCACGAGATCGCCCTCGGCGCTGAACAGTTCGAGAGAGGTGATCGGGCCCCGCAGCTTCGTTGGTTTCGTGACGCGCCAAAGCGAGGCGACCCGATCGAGGCGCAAATGCATATGAAAGTCCGGATCCATGACGTTCAGCCAAGGGCCCATCTGCGTGACCGTGAAAATGGGTCCGCTGTAGATCTGAATGCAGCCGCGGTTGCCTGCGAACGCCATGATCTGAATAGCCCGCTCCGCGGCTTGCTCGAGCACCTCGATCGCCGCTTCCTGTGGCCGCGCTTCGGCGAAAGCCTCGCCCGCAAGACGGAGCGCCTGCAGTCGGCCGGCCCCGGTGTCCTTCAGCAAGCGGTGGAAGTCGTGACTGTGGTCGAGCGCGCCCCAGCCGTCACGCAGCGCTGCCATGTCGATTTCGTCATCGGCCGGGTCGACCGGAGCGGGAACAGGTGCATACGCGATCGGCTCGCCCGTATCAACCGCCGAGGCCGAAATCAAAGCGTCCCACGCCTCTCGGTCGGTTTCGGCGACTACGTAGATCTTGATGACCGCGTCACCCGCCGCATCGAAGACCTGCAGCGAGCGCCGCGGCCCTGATCGCGCGGTCTCGGCGACAAGATAGCAGGCATGCCAATGCTCTAGGAAAACTCGCAGATCGATCGATCCGGTCACTTGACCCATTTTGCCGAACGTCGCGACGTCGCTCGCCGCACCATAGGTCTCATGCACGCAGACGTCGTTTCGCGTCAGCGTCATAACGCGGCCAATCGGCTTGAGGCTATCGAGGATCCAGGCGAAGCCGCCATCTCGCTCTGGCAGCCGTCGCACATGCCCCGCCTGAAACCGCGCTTCGACGAGCACGCCTTCGGAGACCCCGAGCCTCTCCGCAGCGTCGCGCGCGCGCAGAACCGGGTCCTCCGCCTTCATCCGCGACCATCGTTCGAAAATGTCTGTTTGTTCGGCCGCCATCGCACACCATCACCAAGCAATTTACTCGGGTTTAGCGGCGGGACGATCTGCGGCGCAAGAGTTGAGACAATCCCCGCGAGAGCCTGATCCAAGGCTCGATCGGTGCGCAGGCGGTCCATTCGCAGGTTGATTTTATGCTTGTGACGCGACGCCTGTTTCTCATCGAGCCAAAAATGGGATCCGGCGGTCGTTGCTGTGTGCCCGAACTTTGGACCGCCCGGCGCTGGAAAATCCGGGCTTCGTCACGGCGGCGGGCCGGATGCGCTGCCGTGCTTCGTCAGCGAAATCGGGACGTTGTAGCCGATCGCGCTGTGGGGGCGGTCCTCGTTGTAGAACCTGCGCCAGTCCTCCATCTTTTCGCGGGCGTCTGCAAGGCTCAGGAGGTGAGCCATTGAGGCGCCATTGGTTCGAGCCCAATGGCGAACGCGCCGACAGGCATTCCTGGCGAAACTTCGCATAGAACGCCTCAATGAGTGAGAACGCGAACGCCATTGGTTC
>JBCBCG010000169.1:0-9694 GCA_038530925.1 Pseudomonadota bacterium | reverse complement strand
CGGCGTCGCCCTGACCTTCGGCCGCAGCGACGGCGGCGGTCTCTTCGCCGGAGCGGCGCGGCCTATGACGCCTCTGCGCTGACGGCGGCGCGAAACGGGCCTTCCACCCGCGCGTCTTTCGCAGCGTTTCGGCAAGAAATCCCGCTAAAACCATAACGAGCATAAAGCCCGTTCGCCTCGCGTTAACCGTGCGCCGGTCATGAAGGGACAAGCTGCGCGAAGACCGCGCCGTCTTGGACCAGATCGACCGCGAAGGGCGCCATGCCGACCAATCTTTCGATCAAAGAACTCTTCCATCCGACCGTTCTGCTTGCGCTCGCGCTGTTGACGGTCATCGTGATGATGATCCTGCCGGTTCCAGCCTTCTTGCTGGATATCGGCTTCGCCGTCAGCTTCGGACTGGCGATCCTGATCTTCACCACCGTGCTGTTCGTCGAGCGGCCGCTGGATTTCTCAGCCTTCCCGACCGTGCTGCTGGCCTCCCTCATCCTGAGGCTGTCGCTGAACGTGTCCTCGACCAAGCTGATCATCGGCGAGGGCCACACCGGCACCGACGCCGCCGGCGGCGTCATCGAGGGCTTCGCCAGCTTCGTGATGAGCGGAAACATCTTCCTCGGCCTCGTCGTCTTCTGCGTGCTCCTGATCGTGAACTTCATCGTGATCACCAAGGGCGCGGGCCGGATGGCGGAGGTCGGCGCCCGCTTCGCGCTCGACGGCATGCCGGGCAAGCAGCTCGCGATCGACGCGGATCTCGCCGCCGGCGCGATCACTCATGAAGAGGCCAAGCAGCGCCGGAAAGTCGAACAGGAAGAGACGACCTTCTTCGGCTCGCTCGACGGCGCCTCGAAATTCGTGAAAGGCGACGCGATCGCGGGCCTTCTCATCACCGTTCTAAACTTGGTGATGGGCGTCGCGATGGGCATGAGCTATCATGGCATGGGCTTCGGCGACGCGATCGAGACCTACTCGATCCTCACCGTCGGCGACGGTCTCGTCACCCAGATCCCAAGCGTGATCATCTCGATCGCCGCGGCGCTGCTCCTGTCGAAAGGCGGCGCCTTCGGCGCGGCGGACAAAGCGCTGGTCGAACAGCTCGGCGCGTATCCGCAGTCTCTGATCACGGTCGGCGGCCTGATGAGCCTCTTCGCCTTCGCGCCGGGCCTGCCCTTCCTGCCCTTCATCAGCGGCGCGGGCATTCTGATCGGGCTCGGGATATACGGCTACAAACGCAAAGAGGATCGAGAGAAAGCCGAGCAGGAGGCGGCGGCGGCCGAAGCGGCGGCGACGCCGGAGAAGCCGACGCCGCTCGGCGATCTGATCGATGTGGACGAGATCCATGTGGAGTTCGCGCCGGATCTGATCGCCACCGCGATGGATGAGGCGACGGGCCTTGCGACGCGCATCGCCAATATGCGCAAGCACATCGCCCAGGAATACGGCTTCGTGATGCCGGATGTGCGGCTGACGGATAATCCGGCTTTGCAATCAAGCACCTACGCGATCCGCATCCAAGGCGTGCGCGCCGCGGGCGACACGCTCCGCCCTGGCCGCATCCTGACGCTGCTGAATGACGACGCGCCGCTGCCCACACCGGGCGAGGACGTCAAAGAGCCCGTCTACGGCGCCGCAGCGCGCTGGATCCCGGAAGACCGCCAGGAAGAAGCGGCGCTGCTCGGCCTGCCGGTGATCACGCCGGTCGAAGTTGTCGCGACGCATCTCCTGGAGACGGTGCAGCGCAATTTCGGCAAGCTCCTGACCCGGCGCGCCCTGAAGAAGCTGCTCGACGCGTTCCAGACGCCGAGCGATCCTGTGCGGGCCGAGACCAACAAGATGATCTTGGATGATTACGTGCCGGACAAGATCAACCTCGATCTGCTGCAATCGGTGCTCCGGCTGCTCTTGGAGGAGCGCGTGCCGGTGCGGAACCTGCCGCTGATCCTCGAAGCGATCGCCGAGGCGCGCGGGCATCTGCAACAGCCCGAGCTCATCGCCGAATATGTGCGTCAGCGCATCGGCTTCGTGATGGTCTCAAAGCTGGTGGATGACGACGGCTCGTTGCCGCTGATCCAGCTGAAGCCCGAGTGGGAGCCGATCTTCGCCAAGCATGAGCGCGCGGATGACAAATTCGCCGACGTCGCGCTGCCGCCGGCGGAGTTCAACCGGCTCGGCAATTCGA
This sequence comes from Pseudomonadota bacterium, assembly GCA_038530925.1. Taxonomy (GTDB): domain Bacteria; phylum Pseudomonadota; class Alphaproteobacteria; order Rhodobacterales; family Rhodobacteraceae; genus JALEGB01. Next base: position 7,518 of record JBCBCG010000169.1, on the reverse strand, counting down.
TCCGCGAGCGCGTGGCGCAAGCGACGGCGGAGGGCCGCTTCCCGGCGGTCGTCACCTCCACCAAACGCCGGCGCTTCATCCGCGAGGTGCTGCTCGCCAAGGGCGTCAGCAACCCGGTGCTCTCTTTCGAAGAGATCGGCGCCGGCGTGCGCCCGGCGGTTCTGGGCATGGCGTAGGGCGAAGCGGGAGCGGGCCGTCACGCCCGCTCTCCTCCCGCAAACACGCAGCAGAAGGAGAGCTGAGGCGTGAACCCGAGCGAGGCCGCGGCGCTAGAAGCGCTCCGCCCCTTTCTGGACGATATGGAGACCGCGGTCCTTGTGATCATGGCGGTCTTCACGCGCATCAGCGCCATCGTGTTTCTGCTGCCAGGCGTTGGCGAGCGGATGATCTCGATCCGCATCAAGCTGATCGCCGCGGTCGCCTTCGCGATCGTCACGTGGCCGCTGATCCCAGTCGACGCCAAGGAGGCGGGCTTCGCTTTGAAGCCGACGCTCACCAGCCTCGGCTACGCGCTTGTGGCCGAAGCGATCGCCGGGCTGATCCTCGGTTTCAGCATCCGCCTCTTGATCTTCGCCATCCAGACGGCCGGCATGATCGCGGCGCAGAGTCTGTCGATCAGCCAGATCTTCGGCGGCGTCAGCGCCGATCCCGAACCCACCATCGCCACGCTGCTGACCCTGGCGGCGATCGCGCTGGCCCTGAATTTAGGTCTGCATATCAAAGCGGTGAGTCTGATCGCGATCAGCTATCAAATCCTGCCGCTCGGCGTCTTTCCCGCCGGCGCGGATGTCGCGGCCTGGACCGCCTCACGCTACGCCCAGGCCTTCGGTCTCGCCGTCTCTCTCGCGCTGCCCTTCCTCGTGATCTCCTTCGGCTACAATTTGGCGCTTGGCTTCATCAACCGCGCCATGCCGCAGATGATGGTCGCCTTCGTCGGCCTGCCGGCGATCACCTGGGCCGGCATCCTGCTGCTGATGGTCGTCTCCAGCGCGATCCTGACCACGTGGAGCCGCGAGCTCGACGCCGCCTTCCTCGCCCCCTTGGCCTTGCGGATTTAGCGGCCCTGAACGGCTCAGGGCTGTGAGAACTTAAGGAGCGCGCCATGGCGCAGAATGAAGATAGCGGTCAGGAAAAGACGCTCGATCCGACGCCCCAGCGCCTGGAGCGCGCGCGGCAGGATGGCGATGTCGCCAAGAGCCAGGATCTCGCCGCCGTCGCCGGCTATATCGGCGTGATGATCGCGCTCTTGGTGTCGGCCGGCGCGATGGGCCTCGGCTTCGCCGCGCCGCTGAGCTCGTTCATCGCCTCGCCGCAACTCTTGATTGACAAGATCCTGGGCGGCGGCGGCCCGGCGATCGCGGGCGAGATCATCGGGTATTCCCTGCTGGCGCTCGCGCCGCTGTTCCTGTTCCCGATGGCGGCGGTGATCATCGTGCTCTTCGCCCAGCGCGCCATCGTCTTCGCGCCGAGCAAGCTCGAGCCGAAGCTCTCGCGCATCTCGCCGATCAGCAACGCCGGCCAGAAATTCGGGCCCACAGGGCTGATGGAGTTCGCCAAATCCGTGGTGAAGCTGATCGCGATCGGCGCGATCCTGGTCGCGGTGTTCCTGGGCGCGCATGACGGCGTCGCCGCTTTGGTGGAGATCGACGCCCGCGCGCTGCCGGAGCTTCTTTTGCAAGAGGCGATGCTGATGCTCGGCGCCGCCATCGTCATCGCCGGCGCCATCGCCGCGCTCGACGTCGTCTGGCAGCAATATGATCATCGTCGCCGCCTGCGCATGACGGTTCAAGAAATGCGCGATGAGAGCAAAGAGACAGACGGCGACCCTACGATGAAGATGACGCGGCAGCAAAAGGCGCGTCAGATCGCGATGAACCGCGCGATGGAGGAAGTGCCCAAAGCGGATGTGGTGATCGTAAACCCGCTCCATTACGCGGTCGCATTGAAATGGAGCCGGGCGCCAGGCTCGGCGCCGGTGTGCGTCGCCAAAGGCGTCGATGAAATCGCGCTCAAGATGCGCGAGATCGCCGGCGAGCACAAAGTGCCGATCCATGAGGATCCGCCCACCGCGCGCGCGCTCTACGCCACGGTCGAGATCGATCAGGAGATCGATAACGAGCATTATCAGGCGGTCGCGGTCGCGATCCGCTTCGCCGACGCCATGCGCGCCAAGGCGATGACGCGCAAAGGGACGTTGGGCGGCCGATGAGCACGACGAAGATCAACAAAGACGGCCTTCGCCGGCTCGTGCCGGCGCTCGACGCCGTGAAAGAGCGCGACGCGGCGGCGCTCCGCGTCAAGACGCTTGAACTCGCCTCGCTCGAGGCGGAGATCGCGCGGCTTGAAGATTCCATCCTGGAGGCCGCGGCGCAGCTTGCGCCGGGCGATTTCGCCGCCGAGACCGCTTATCTGCGGTTTCGCGATCTGACGCGCGGCCATATCGATCGCCTGACGCCGCGCCGCGAAGCGCTGATCGCCGAGCGCGACGCGGCGCGCGAAGTGCTCGCTCGCTCTTATGGCAAGCTGGAAGGCGTCAGCCGGCTCCTGGAGCGGCCGGATCCTGCGCGCCGCGGCGTCTAATAAGCCGCCATGGCGCCAGAGCAAGCTCGGCCGGCGCGCTCAATGCACTTGCTTGTCGCGCCCTTCCCAGAACGGCGCGCGCAGCTCGCGCTTGAGGATCTTGCCGGCGCCCGACATGGGCAAAGGCTCGCTCCGGATCTCGACGCTGCGCGGCCGCTTATAGTTGGCGATGAGCGACGCGACATGGTCGATCACGCCCTGCTCGCTCAGCGCCGCGCCTGGCGCGGCGACAACGATCGCGTGGACCGCCTCGCCCCATTGCTCGCTCGGGACGCCCACCACGGCGACTTGCGCGACGCCCGGCATTGTTGAGATCGCGCTCTCCACCTCGGCCGAGAACACGTTCTCGCCGCCGGTGACGATCATGTCCTTCATCCGGTCGACGATGAAGACATAGCCGTCATCATCGCGATAGCCGCCATCGCCGGTCATCACCCAGCCGTCTTTCAGCGCCGCCGCGGTCTGCTCAGGCTTGTTCCAATAGCCATGCATCGCGCCGGGGCTCTTCACGGCGATCTCGCCCACTTCGCCGTTCGGCAGCGCCGCGCCGGCGGGATCGACGATCTTCACCTCGCAGCCGACCACCGGCACGCCGGCCGAGCGGATGCGATGGCTTTTCGGTCCTTCGGGCTGATGGTCGTCCGCGGGCAGCATGCTGACCAGCGGCGCCAGCTCCGTCTGGCCGTAGCCTTGGACGAAGCGGATATGCGGCAGCTTCTCGATCAGCCCGCGCAGCACGCCCTCCGGCATCGGCGAGCCGCCATAGGTGATGTACTTCAGAGTCTTGAACCGTTCAGGATCGAAGGCGGGACTGTTCAACATCATCGCCAGCATGGTCGGCACCATCACCGTGGAGGTGACGCCATACGCTTCGATCGCATCCATCGCGCCGTCCGGCGTGAAGGCCGGCGCGTAGGCGTGGACGCCGCCCACCATCGAGATGCCGCCGCCCGCCGCGCCGTCCGCCATGTGGAACATCGGCGCGACATGCAGATGCACCGAGTCTTGATCCATCTCGCCATATTTCGAGATGACGATGTTGTTGTACCAAAGCGCGCGGTGCGGAACCATCACGCCCTTTGGAAAGCCGGTCGTGCCGCCCGTATAGTAGAGGCCCGCCAGCTCTTCGCCGCCAGCGCCAGCATCGGCCACCGGGTCGTTGTCGTCCACAAGCGCCTCATAGCGGACCATGCCGTCCGGCGCCGCGTCGTCATCAAGATAGACGATATGCCTCAGCGCCTCCGAGCCCGCCCTGATCGCCGGCGCCGCCGCGCTGAAGGCTTTGTCGACGAACAGTACTTTCGCGCCGCTGTCGTTGAGCGAGTACGCGTTTTCCGCGGGAGACCACCGAATGTTCATCGGCACGACGACCGCGCCCGCCCACCAAACGGCGAACAGATACTCGGTGTAGCGATCGGAGTTGAGCGCCAGAATGGCGACGCGATCGCCTGGCTCGACGCCGAGGCCGATGAGCCCGGCGGCGAGACGCGAGACGCGCTCGTTCAGCTCGGCCCAGGTCCGGCGGCGCGCGCCGCACACCGTCGCCAGCGCGTTCGGCCGCGAGGCGACGGTGCAATGGAGCATTTGGGTTTGCCCGAACATCGACCGCGCAGCGCTGGATGCGGCGTCCGCCCCGGCGCTCGGCGTCGGAGCGGCTTGCGCCGGCGCGCCGCGTTGCGCGTCAGCGGCCGCCTGCGCTCCGTTCGGGGATCCGTTGGTCGCGGCCGCCGGCTTCGCTGCCGATAGTCCCAAACTCGCCCAAATACTCCGTTCCGGCATTGTTTACTCCCCTGTGTAGTTTGCTTTTCTTTTTTGGATGAAGGCCATCACGCCTTCTTCGCAGTCTTTGGTTTTTGTGGCGACGCGCTGCGCCTGCCGCTCATAATTGAGCTGCTCTTCAAATGTCGCATCGGCCGAGCGCCAATAAAGATCGCGCGTCAGCGCAAAAGCGCGCGTCGGGCCCTCCGCCAGCTCTTTGGCCAGCTTCATCGCTTCGGGCAGCGCCTCGCCCTCCGGCGTCACGCGGTTGATCATGCCCCATTCGAGCGCTTTGGCCGCGGGCAGCCGCTCGCCAAGGAAAGAGAGCTCCATGGCCCGCGCGCGGCCGATCATACGCGGCAGCATATAGGTGGCGCCGGCGTCCGGGATCAGCCCGATCGCTTTGAACGCCTGCAGAAAATAGGCGTTCTCGGAGGCGACGATCATGTCGCCGGCGAGCGCGACGCTCATCCCAGCGCCCGCCGCCGCGCCGTTCACCGCGGTGACGAACGGCACGGGCAGATTGCGCAGCGCCAGCATGATCGGATGGTAATGCGTCTCGAGCGGCCCGCCGAAATCGCGACGCTCCCTCGGCTGGGCGAACTGCCCCTGCGCCGCCATCAGGTCCGCGCCGGCGCAAAAGGCGCGCCCTTCGCCGGTGATCACCAGCGCCCGCGCTTTGACCTCGTTGTTCGAGATGCTCTCGATCGCGCGGTGGGTCTCTTCAAGCAGCGCGCGGTCGAAGGAATTCATGCTGTTCGGCCGGTTGAATGTAAGCAGAGCGACATCACTCTCGCCCAGCTCGAACCGAATGGCCGTATACTCCGTCGTCATCGAAACACTCCGGGAAACGCGTCAAATCCAGCCACAGCGCGGGCGCCCCGCACGCATGCGGCAGGGCGCCGCAGGACCCGAGCACGGACCCTGCGACGCCGCAAGTCTTTCGTTTTATTGTGCGACGCAGCGCAGATGCGACGTCAGGCGGCGGCGGCCGCCTCAGCGCCGTAGAAGCTGCGCCCTTCAGCGGCCATCTTCCGGATGAACTCCGGCGGCGTGAACCGCGCGCCGTAGCGGCCCGCCAGCGCGTCGCATCTTTCGACAAAGGCCTTGGCGCCGATCGCGTCGATATGGCTGAAGGGCCCACCCGTGAAGGGCGGGAAACCCCAGCCGAAAATCGCGCCGATATCGCCATCCTCCGGCGTCGTCAGCACGCCTTCGGCCATCGCGTTCACGCATTCGACCATCTGACGGTACAGGATCCTGTCCGCCACCTCTTGCGGCTCAGGCTGCTGTTGCGCGCGCGGGAAATGGTCGCCCAAACCTGGCCAAAGACGGCTCGGCTTCTTCGCGCCATCATCATAATCGTAGAAGCCTTTGCCGATTTTCATGCCGTGACGCTGAAGCTCATCCGACATCTTGAGGGCGACCTGCTCCCAGGCGCCGGCCTCATAATTGTCGCCGAGCGCCTCCTTATAGGCGCGGACGATCTTCACCCCGAGATCAATATTGGTGCTGTCGGCCAAGAGCAGCGGACCCATTGGGTATCCCGCGTTCTTGCCCATGTTTTCGATCAAGGCCGGCGCCACGCCTTCCGCCAGCAATTCTGAGCCTTCGCCGATGAATGCGCCGACGCAGCGCGAGGTGTAGAAGCCGCGGCCGTCATTCACCACGATCGGCGTCTTCTTGATCGCCCGTGTGAAATCGAGCGCCACGGCGAGCGCGCGATCACCGGTCTGCTCGCCCATGATCATTTCAACCAGCGGCATCTTCTCAACCGGAGAGAAGAAATGCACGCCGATGAAGTTCTCCGGCTTCGACCAGTTCTTCTGCAGGCCCGTGATCGGCAGCGTCGAGGTGTTTGAGCCGAAAATCACATCCGGCCCAACCACCGCCTCTGCTTTCGTCGTCACATCGCGTTTGATGTCTTCGCTTTCGAACACCGCTTCGATGATGAAATCGGCGCCTTTGAGATCTTCATAGTTCGTGGTGGCGTGCAGCCGCGCTAAATGCGCGTCGGCCTTTTCTTGGCTGAGTTTGCCGCGGCCGACCGCTTTGTCGAGCAAGCGTTTGGAATAGGCGACGCCCTTCTCCGCGCCTTCCTGGCTCATATCAAGCAGCACGACCTCCATGCCGGCGCGCGCCGCCTCATATGCGATGCCCGCGCCCATCAGGCCGGCGCCGAGCATGCCGATCTTCTTGATCTCCTGACGCGGAACCTCCGCCGGCCGCCGGGCGCCTTTCTCGGCGGCCAGCTTGTTCTTGAACAGGGTCCGGATCATGCCCGTCGAGCTTGGATCAAGCATCAGCTTGGTGAAGTATTTGCTCTCCACCATCACCGCCTTGTCGATCGGCAGCGCCGCGCCTTCGTAGACGCAGGACAGGATCGCTTGGACCGCCGGATAATTGCCGCGCGTCTCCTTATGCGCCATCGCGTTGGCGCCGATGAAGGTCTGCACAGCGTTCGGATGCATGCCGCCCGCGCCGCCCGGGACTTTGAAGCCCTTCTTGTCCCAAGGCTGCAGGATCTTCGGATGCTCCAGAACCAGCGCCTTGGCGCGCTCGAGCAGATCTTCACGCGGGACGATCTCCGAGACGATCCCAAGCTTCTGCGCCTGCTCGGCCTTGATGTTCGAGCCGGTGGTCAAATGCTGCAGCGCGGTCTGGATGCCAACCATGCGCGGCAGACGCTGCGTGCCGCCGCCGCCCGGCAGCAATCCGACCTTCACCTCCGGCAGGCCGAACACCGCATCGGGCGCGGCGATGCGGATATGCGCGCCGAGCGCGACTTCGAACCCGCCGCCGAGGCACATGCCGCCGACCGCGGCGACGATCGGCTTGGCGAAGGCCTGGCCCTTGGCCATCGCGCGCGCCTCCGCGCCGCCGGTCTCCATCCGCCGCAGCAATTTGTTCAGCTTGTTGAAGCTATTGAACATCTCTTCGGCGCTGGTCAGCGTCGCGCTGGCGCGCTCCAACATCCGAAGATCCGCTCCGGCCATAAAATCCTTCTTGCCGGAGATGACGACGCCGCCCTTCACGGCGTCGTCCGTCAGCACCCGCTCGACGAAAGCGGCGAATTCGGCGCTGAAGGCCTCGTTCACCACATTCATAGAGGCCTCAGGCAGATCGATCGTCAGCACCGCGACGCCGTCGGCGCCGACGCTCAGCTCAGTCGCGTCTCCC
>JBCBCG010000168.1:0-9819 GCA_038530925.1 Pseudomonadota bacterium | reverse complement strand
CCGAGGCCGTCGTCAAACACATCGATATCGCGCTCTGACCATGGCGCATCCCTATCAACACGCGGTGCGCTCGGCGCAGCTCTTCGGCGGCGCGCCGGAGGATTATCTGGCGATCCATGATTGGTTCGATGAGAGCAAGGCGCATTTCAACGATCTGCGCCACCGCGCGCTCCGCCATCACAGCGAAGGGATCTTCTTGTGCGAGGCGAGCTTCGGCGCCGCGATCACCAACAGCGCCGGCAAGAAAGTGCCGGTCCGCACCATCGGCGAGCAGCATGTGAAGGACGATCTCGGTTGGATCCCGAGCGTGAAGGACTGGCTGCAGCACATCCAGCTCCAACCCTGGATGGGCCGCACGCCGTTTCGTCCTGAGCTTGAGGCGCAGCGACGCGCCGGCGAGCCGCCGAACGCCGAGGCCGGCGCCGATCCGCTCAGCCAGCGCCCGCCGCCATGATCGGCTCCGCCATCAGCTCTTCGATGAAGAGGCTGATGAGCTGTGGGCGGCCGGTGACGCCGGCTTTGCGGTAGATGGCGCTGCATTGAGCTTTCACTGTGCCTTCCCGGCTTTGGCGCATCGCGGCGATCTCGGCGATGGTGAGCCCCTTGATCGCCAGCAGCGCCACATCGCGCTCCGCTTCGGTCAGGGCCCAGCGCTCGAAATGCGCGTGGAGCACGTCTTGGAACGCGCCGGATGCGGCGCTGACTTGCTCCTCAAGCCGCTTCTGGCGCGTAAGCATCCGCCGCATCTCGTAGCCCGTGAAGGCCAGGCTGCAGCTGAGCGCCGCGACGATGGCGAATTCGAGCCAGTCTTCCCGATCGAGCGGTTCCGCAGTCAGGCTCGGCGCATCGGCGTCGAAGCCCGCGAGCTCTGCGGCGGCGTCGCCGATCAGGGTCAGCACGCAGAACGCCTGAAGCGCGAACAGCGCGATCAAAACGAAGGGGCGCGCGCCCGATTGCGAAACCGCCGCGGGTGTGTTCATCGAGCGCGCTCCCTCTTGGGCGTGACGCCGCGCGCGCGGTCAGCGCGGCCGGACGACGTGATCAGCCGACGAGGCGATCAATCCTCGTCTCCATCCTCGAGTTCGATCTCCGTCAGTTGGCCGCTCTCGGCGTCGAAGCTGAGTTCGAACGCCTGGCCGCCCTTGGTGGCCTCGACCTCGATTTCGTCATCCTCCCGTTCGATCTCGACGATCTCATAGCCATCCGCCTCAAGCGCGGCGCGGATCGCGGCGTCTTCGGTGGAGACCGTCTCGCCGACATTCACCGCAAGGGCGGCGACAGGCAGGGCGATGAGAGCGGTCAGGGCGGCGGCGAGACGAGAAGCGCGTTGTTTCGTCATAAGCGATCTCCCAATGCGTCATCCCAGCGACCATCGCCGGGCTGAGCGGGAGATGGACGCGGCGCGGCGCAGGCTCCATTGCGCCGAGGTTGGTCTCAGCGCGCCTAAACGAAAGTTTATGGCGATTTTTCAGGGCGAAAGCGCGGCGCCATGGCTGTCAGAAGCTGTACTCTTCGAACAAGGGCTCGAAGCGCCGATCCCATTCGCCGGTCCAGCGGCGGAGGATCTCGTCCGACAGCGTCTCGCCGCTTTCGACCACGCGTTTCAGCTCATTCAGAAAATGCGCCTCATCCGTGTCGAAATCCGCCGCCCGAGCGCGGGCTTTGAGACCCGCCTCGGCGATGCCGAGCACACGTGTGCAAAGGCTCTGCAGGCTCTCGCCGCGGAACTCCGCCCGCAACCCGAGATCAGCGGCGTCGCGGCGAAGCGTCAGCCGCTCCTCCTGGCTCCACTCTTTGGCGATGTCCCAGGCGGCGTCGAGCGCGCTGTCGTCATAGAGCAGCCCGACCCAAAAGGCCGGCAGCGCGCAGATGCGTCGCCACGGTCCGCCATCAGCGCCGCGCATCTCCATGAACCGCTTAATGCGCGCTTCGGGAAACAGCGTTGTGAGGTGATCCGCCCAATCCGAAAGCGTCGGCGTCTCGCCCCGGGCGGCCGGCAGCTCGCCGTCAAGGAAATCGCGGAAGCTTTGGCCGGAGGCGTCGATATACCGTCCGCCGCGGAACACGAAATACATCGGCGTGTCGAGCGCGTAGTCGACCCAGCGCTCGAAGCCGAAACCGTCCTCGAACACGAAGGCGGGGATGCCGGTGCGATCGTGATCGACATCGCGCCAGATCCGCGCCCGGGTGCTCACATGGCCTGTGGGCGCGCCGTCCATCAACGGCGAAGCGGCGAACAGCGCGGTGGCGAGCGGCTGCAGCGACAGCGCGACGCGCAGCTTCTTCACCATGTCGGGCTCGGAGGCGAAGTCGAGGTTCACCTGGATGGTGCAGGAGCGGAACATCATGTCGAGGCCATGAGTCCCGACCTTCCGCATGTAGTCGCGCATGATGCCGTAACGGCCTTTAGGCATCATCGGCATGTCTTCGCGCCGCCAGTGGGGCGCGACGCCGAGCCCAAGATACCGCACGCCGCTGGCGCCGGCGACGGCCTCTACCTCGGCGAGATGCTGGTTCGCTTCGGCGCAGGTCTGATGGATGGTCTCGAGCGGCGCGCCGGACAGCTCGAGCTGGCCTCCTGGCTCGAGAGAGACGTTGGCGCCGTTCTTCTTGAGGCCGATCAGAGCGCCGGATTCTTCGATCGGCTTCCAGCCGAATTGGTCGCGCAGCCCTTCGAGCACCGCGCGCACGGAGCGCTCGCCCTCGTAAGGCAGCGGGTTCAGCGTGTCTTTGCAGTAGCCGAACTTTTCATGCTCGGTGCCGATGCGCCATTGCTCGCGCGGTTTGCAGCCTTCCGAAAGGTACTCGGCGAGTTGCTCGCGCCGCTCGATGGGGCCGCCGCCCTCCTGGGGAATGGACATGGCGACCTCTCAGGCTCGGCGGCCGGTCGATGCGCCGGCGCGGGATCTTCAGCATGCGCCGGCGCGGCGCGCCGGGATCGCCAGCCTTAAGAGCGGGGTTCGGCGCTGTCCAGTGGCGGGGCGGGCCCCTCACCGACCTGTGTTTCGGACGCTCTGAAGTCGCCGACAGCGTCTTGCCAGAGCGTGATGGCGGCGGCGGCGGCGGTGTCGGCGCGCAGCACGCGCGGCCCGAGGCTCGCCGGGCGGATAAAGGGCAGCCCGCGCAGCCAAGCAGCCTCAGCGGGCGAGAAGCCGCCTTCGGGTCCGATCAGAATCGCGGCGGGCGGCGACGCCGCGATGGTCGCGAAAGGCGGCGCGCCGCGCGTCTCGTCGCAGAAATGCAGCGCGCGCTTCGCCGGCCAGGCGCCGAGCGCCGCCTTGAGCGTTTGCGGCGCCGCCACCTCCGGCGCGAACACCAGCTCGCACTGCTCCGCAGCCTCGATCACATGGGCTTGCAGACGCTCGATATTCACGCGGTCGGACTGGGTGCGCTCGGTGATCACCGGCAGAATGCGGCGGCAGCCGAGCTCGCAGGCTTTTTCGACGATGAAATCGGTCCGCGCTTTTTTGATCGGCGCGAACAGCAGCCAAAGATCCGGAGGCGGCGCCGGAGGACGGGTTCTGTGGAGCAGACGCAGCGTCACCGCGCGTTTCGAGGCGCTTTCGATCTCCGCCAGCCATTCGCCGTCGCGACCATTGAACACCAAGAAGCGGTCGCCCTGGCCGGCGCGCATCACCGTCGCGATGTAGTGCGCCGCCTCCTTGGGCGGCTCGATCCGCGCGCCGTCGCCGAGCGTCGCATCGAGATGCAGCCGGAAGCTGCGGGTGGGCTGCGCCGCCTCGGCGCTGGATGAGCGGTTGACCATGCGGGGCGCCTGAGCTTGATGAACCTATCGCCGTCGAACACGGTGTAGCAGGGCTGGATGCGGCGCGCCAAAAGGCGCCGCGGCGTTCGCAATCGTCGTCTCCTTCGTCGATCCTCGCCATCGTCGATGTGGCTAGTTCTGGAGGGTTTCGAGCGTCCATGACGGATCCTCGCGATCGATATCCACGACCGAATCGCCAAAGGCGGACGCGGGGTGGAGAGGACACGCGGCGTCTTGGGGACGCGGCGGCGCGGGCGCGCGAGCGGTTCGGCGAGGCGGCGGATTACGGCGATGGCGGGCTTAGCGACGGCCCGGGCCAAGGCGGATCTTCGGGCGCGCCCGATCCCGAGGAGATGATCTGGGGCGATGGCGGCGGCGCGCCGGAGCCGGCGCCGCGGCCGGATGCGCCGCAGGCGCCCTCTCCGCGCTCATCCTCCTCGCAGACATCCGCCCAGCGCACATCCTCCTCCCAGCGCACATCGTCATCGCGCGCGTTCTCCTCGCGCGCGGCCCCTCAGGGCGCCGAGCCCAAGCGCAAGCGGGCGCCTGAAGCGACAGGCGCCGCGGTCGCGGCGCCGGCGGCGCGCATCGCCGGGCCGGCGCCCCATGGCGCGCCGCCGCGCGAGGCGGCCGATCGATACGCGGGCGCTCGCGAAGCGCCACCCCAACCCGCGCCGGCTCAGAGCCGCGCCGCGAGCGATCCGGCGTCGGCGAGCGCCGGCGCGTCCTCCGCGCGCGCCGCGCGGGCGCAGGGGATTGTCGCCGACGCCGTTCGCGACAATTGGGTCGACGCCTCCGCCGCGCCGGCCGCCCGGCCATATCTTCGGCTGATGCGGATGGACAGGCCCATCGGCGCCTGGCTGTTGCTGCTGCCGGGATGGCAAGGGCTGGTGCTGGCGGGCGGCTGGGCGGAGTGGAACGCGCGTGGCGGCGATCTCGCCACCTATGGCTGGTTCGCGGTGGGCTGGCTGTTCCTCGCTTTCGCGATCGGCGCTGTCGTGATGCGCGGCGCTGGCTGCGTCTTCAACGATCTCGTCGACCGCGACATCGATCGGAAGGTGGCGCGCACGCGGTCGCGCCCGCTCGCCTCCGGCGATGTCACGCCGGGCGAGGCGGTGGCGCTGTTGCTGCTGCTATGCCTGATCGGTCTCGCGATCTTGGCGACGTTCAACGAATTCGCGATCTGGCTGGGTCTCGCCGCGGCGCTCCCTGTCGCAGTCTATCCGTTCATGAAGCGGATCACCTGGTGGCCGCAGCTTTTCCTCGGCCTCGCCTTCAATTGGGGCGCGCTCTTAGGGTGGGCGGCCCTGACCGGCGGCCTGCAAGCGCCTGCGGTGGCGCTTTACGCCAGCGGCGTTTTTTGGACCATCGGCTACGATACGATCTACGCGCATCAAGACCGCGAGGACGACGCGCTGGTGGGCGTCAAATCCACCGCAAGGCTGTTCGGCCGCGCCACGAAACCGGCGCTGGCGTTTTTCTACATGCTGTCCGTCTTCTGCGCCGGGCTTGCGGGCCTCCTCGCGCTGCTCGGCCCGCTTTTCTGGCTCGGCCTCGCCGCCTTCGCGACGCATCTTCTGTTTCAGGTCTGGCGGCTCGACATCGACGATCCCGATCTCTGCCTGCATCTTTTCCGCACCAATCGCGACGCCGGCTTGATCCTCGTCTCCGCGCTCATCCTAGGGAGTCTTTAGCGGCGCAGGCGCGCGCCGAACTGCGCCTGCTTTCATGTCGAGGGGAGACCGTGAGCGCCTCTGAAAGCGATGATGAGAATTATTTCGCCTTTAGCGCGACGCTGAGGATCATGGGCGACGCGCTGGATTTCGAGGCGATCGAACAGGCCACCGGTTTGAGGCCGACTCACACCCACAGGAAGGGCGAACGTCGGAGCGCCGTGGCGCGCCCCTATCGCCATGACGCGTGGCATTATGCGCCGGATGTGGACGAGGCGGCGCCGCTCGCCGATCATATCGACGCGCTCTGGGCCGCAGTGTCTGGTGCGCAAGAATTCCTGATCGAAATGAAGACGAAGGCGACGCTTTCTGTCTTCTGCGGATATCGCTCGAATTGCGACAGCGCCGGTTTTCAAGTTCCGCCGCGGTCTTTGGAGATGTTCGTCGCGCTGCAGATTCCCTTCGGCGTCTCCGTGATCATCGCGTGATGCGCTCGCGCGGCGTCAGCGTTAGACAACCGGCGTGCGGCCGGCCAGGATCTCCGCGAACATGTCGCTGTCGATATTGGCGCCGCAAAGGATCACCGCCGCGCGCTTGCCGGCGTAGCGCTCCGTCTCGCGCAGCAGGCCGGCGAGCGGCGCGGCGCCGGCCCCTTCCGCAAGGTTATGCGTGTCCGTGTAGAAGATCCGGATCGCCTCGGCGATTTCATCTTCGCTCAGCCGCAGCACCCGCGCCGCGCCCCCGCAGATGAGCGCCACAGCCTCCGGGCTGGGATCGCGGCAGGCCATGCCGTCGGCGAAGGTGCGCGCCGTCTCCGTGCCCACCGGGCGCCCCGCTTCAAAAGAGAGCGCGAAGGCCGGCGCGGCCTCGGCGACAACGCCGACGATCTCGGTTTTCAACCCCAAGAGATCGCGCATGGTGATCAGCCCGCAGAGACCCGAGCCCATGCCGATCGGGACGTAGACGACGTCGAGATCGGCGACCGCGGCGAAGAGCTCCCGCGCATAGGTCGCGACGCCCTTCACGATGTCGGCGTGGAAGGACGGCGCGAGATGGAGCCCGCGCTCCTCAGCCAGCGCCTTCGCAGTGGCGCGGCTTTCGTCGAAGTCGCGGCCCGACACGATCAGCTCCGCGCCGAAGCCGCGCATCGCGGCGTTCTTCTCGCGCGAGTTGTCCTCGGGAACCACGATGAGCGCCTCAAGGCCGAGCCCCTGAGCCGCGCGCGCGATCGATTGCCCGTGATTGCCGCGCGTCGCCGTCGCGACGCCTTTCAGCGCCGGTTCAGCTCGCTTCAGCGCGTCGAGATAAACGACGCCGCCGCGGATCTTGAACGCGCCTGTGGGCGTATGGTTTTCATGCTTGACGAAGACCTCGACGCCGGTGCGCGCTTTGAGGAGCGGCCACGCGTAAGCCGGCGTCGGCGGCGTGACGCTGCGCACCAGCGGCTCGATGCGGGCCACATCGTCGAGGGTGAAGAGCGGCATGGCGGATCCTTCGGGTTGATCAAGGGTCGGGGAGAGCTTGTCGGGGCGGCGCGGGATGGTCTTTCACAAAACCGACCCAAACGACGAGCGGCGAAGAAAGGGGCGCGCGATCGCAGCGGAGGCGTTTGAGACCGCCGGTGGAGTGAGGCGTCGCGAAAGCGCGGGCGTCTCGGTCGCGCTCGACCAGGCGACGCTGCGCTTGCTTCCTGCGGCGGCGTATGAGGCGCGCTTTACGCCAGCGGCGCCGATGATCGGTTTCGCCTATGATCTGCAAGAGGGCGCGCACGCCTTCGCGTCGGACCGTCTTCGCCCGTTCTTGACCCGCCCCAACAGCGTCGCCTTCACGCCAGCGGGCTGCGACGTCGCATCGCTGTCGCGGCGCGGCGGCGAGTATCTGGTGCTGGAGCTGACCGGCGCGCCGGCGCGCGAGGCGTCCGAACAATTCACCGACCGCGCATCGCCTGCAGCGGCGGCGGCGGCGCTTCGTTTGCGCCGACTGCTGTTGGCCGCCGCACCCATCGACAGGCTGGAGCTTGAGGAAAGCGCGGCGGCGCTGCGGGAGGCGGCGCTCTCGCCGACGTTCGATCTGGTTCGGGCGGAGGCGTTGACGCCGCGGCGCTTGCGGCGGCTCGACGCCTTCATCGAAGCGGCGCTCGGCGAGGCGTTGACGGTGGAGCGCATCGCTGCGGAGATGGAGCTCTCTTCGGGCTATTTGACCCGCGCGCTGAAGGCGGCGATCGGCATGACGCCGCACGCCTATCTGCTCGAGCGCCGGCTGGCGCGGGCGCGGCGCTGGATCACCGGCTCGACAGCGCCTCTTGCCGAGATCGCCGCCGAGTGCGGCTTCGCCTCCCAAGCGCATATGACCACCCAGATGCGCCGCCGGCTCGGCGCGACGCCGGCCCAGCTGCGGCGATGCTGAGACGCGCCTCGCGGCGCCTCAGCGCGCCGAAAGAGAATTCGGAAAACCCGCGCCGATTTCTTGGAAGCTGAGCGACGACGCGCAGCGCATTTTCAGCCGCGTCTCGACGTTGCGCTGACTTCGATGCGCAACGTATCCACGTTTTTGGAGTGTCGCACGATGCCTGTCTATTCGCTGATCAGTTCCACTCCCACATCGGAAGATTGGATTCCGAGCTATGTCGCGTCGGTTGGCGCGATTGTCGCAAAACATGGCGGCAGGTATTTGGCGCGAACCACCAATTATCAGCGGTTGGAAGGCTCTGGCGACGATCCGGCGGCATTCGTCGTGATCGAATGGCCGAGTAAAGAGGCTGGCGAAGCCTTCATGAGCGATCCCGAATACCAGCCATATCTCAAAGCGCGCTTGGCGGGATCGACGAGCCATCATTTTCTGATCGACGGCGACGACGAGTTGTCCAGGTAACGCGGCGAGGTCTGCGCGCGGTCGAGATGAGGGATCTGCGCGCCGCTTGCGTGCGGAAGATATTTCATCTATCCATGAATTATGGATTCGATGGATGCGGTCGGAGCGCTTTCCGCGCTGGCTCATGAAGGGCGGCTTGAGATTTTCAGGCTGCTGGTGCGCCGCGCGCCGGATGCGGTGCCGGCGGGCGAGCTTGCGGCGGCGCTCGGAGTGCAGGCGACGACGCTCTCAAACCAGCTCGCCAAGCTGGAGCAAGAGCGGCTCGTGGTCTCGCGCCGGGCGGGTCGGTCGGTTCTGTACGCGGCGGATCTTGAGAGGGCGGGCGCCTTGCTCGGTTTTCTCGCCGCCGCCTGCTGCAAAGGACGGCCGGAGGTTTGTTTGCCGGCCGCGGGACCGCTGCTCAGCTGGAGCCAACCGGCGACGCCGCGGCACAGGGAGGACGATCAGATGAGTGACGCTTCAACGAGTGATCAGGCGACCGTCTACAATGTTCTGTTTCTCTGCACGCATAACTCCGCGCGCTCGGTGTTCGGGGAGGCGATCCTGAACCGGATCGGCCGGCTCGGCGAGGGCAAGGCGCAATTCAAAGGCTATTCGGCGGGCTCGCATCCGCGCGAAGAGATCCATCCGCAGACTAAGACGCTGCTCGAAGGCCTCAACTTCGACGTCAGTGGCTTCAAGCCGAAGGATTGGAGCGAGTTCGCGGCGCCCGGCGCGCCGGAGCTGCACTTCGTGTTCACAGTCTGCGATAACGCCGCGAACGAGGTGTGTCCGGTCTGGCCGGGCCAGCCGATGTCCGCCCATTGGGGCGTCGCGGATCCGTCCGCGGCCGAAGGCACGGAGACCGAAAAGGCGCTCGCCTTCACGGAGGCGTATCGGCATCTCTACAACCGCCTCACGGCCTTCACCGCGCTGCCCATCGCCTCTCTCGACAGCTTGGCGCTGCAAAAGCAGCTCGACGACATCGGCCGCATGCGCGCGCCGGCGCCCGAGACGGCTTAGTTTCACGCGGGCGTCGCACGCGACAGCATGACAGCGGCGCGCCCTCCGCGCCGCAGCTATCTTGTCGGCGCCGCCCCGTGAGGCGGCGCCGATGCGTTCGGCCTGATCTCCCAGACCCGGATCTCTCCAGACCTCGGATCTTCCCAGAAAAAGGAAAAACGGCGCATGGCGCGATTGGCGATCAACGGCCTCGGCCGCACCGGAAAGCTCGCGCTGCAGGCGCTGATCGAGGAAGGATTCGACGGCGAGATCGTTTTGGTCAACGACGCGACGGGCGACGCCGCGACCTATGCGCATCTGCTGGAGTTCGACACCATCCATGGTCGATGGGACGCGCCGATCGGCCATGAAGGCGAGACGCTGATCCTGGGCGAGCGCCGGATCCAGGCCACCACAACCGACCGAATCGAGGCGCTGCCGCTGCGTGATCTCGGCGTCGATATGGTGATCGACGCCACCGGCTATTTCAAAACGCCGGAGCGCGTGGCGCCCTATTACGAAGCGGGC
>JBCBCG010000167.1:0-9831 GCA_038530925.1 Pseudomonadota bacterium | reverse complement strand
GTTGGACGCGATGCTGGCGCGCGAAGGGCGCATGGATCTTGCTGGGGATTGTTTCAGGTTCTTGCCCTCGCGGGCGGAATGGAATATTTTTAAGGTCTCAGGATCCGCCAACAGAGCGGCGAGCCGCGGCGCGACGATCGGTCCTGGCGCGAACTTCACCAGATGCGCCGTCCCATCGCCCGCGGAAAGCTGCGCGACGCAGAGCCGGTCGCGATGCGGGTTCAGCCCCATCGTCTCGCTGTCGACCGCAACCGCCGCCCCGAACGTAACGCCCTCCGGCAAATCGCCGTCATGAATATGCACCGTCATCGGCGACCTCTTGCTGGGAGTGGCGCGAAGGATGGACGCGAGCGGGCGCTGCGCGCGCGACCTGGCTCGACAGTATCGGCTCGCGCCGTCAAACGCCACTGATCACGCGGGCGGCTTGCGCCGCGCGCGCGAACAGGGTCAGCTCCGCAGGACCCGCCCGCGCGTCCGTCGACGACGCGGCTGGCGGAACCGATCTGGCGGCGCCCGCGCGCCTCCGACCGAAACAAACAAAAGAACAAAGACTTGGGAGACGCGTGCGATGGGCGACAGGATCACGATCACGCAGCAAGACGGCGTCGCCGATTTGAGGCTGGCGCGCCCTGAGAAAATGAACGCGCTCGATCCGGCGATGTTCGACGCGCTGGTGGAGACCGCCGCGCAGCTCGACGCCGACCGCTCCGTGCGTTGCGTCGTGCTCTCCGGCGAAGGCGCGAGCTTCTGCGCCGGGCTCGATATGGCCAGCTTTCAGCAATTCGCCGCGGGCGAGCGCCTTGACCTCGCCACACGCACCCATGGCGACGCGAACCTCGTGCAGCAATCCGCGCTCGCGTGGCGGCGCATCCGCCCGCCCGTGATCGCCGCAGTGCACGGCGCCGCGCTTGGCGGCGGCTTTCAGATCATCATGGGCGCCGACATCCGCATCATCCACCCTGAGGCGAAACTCTCCATCCTCGAAGTGAAATGGGGCATCGCGCCGGATCTCGGCGGCACCACCCTCTTCACCAATGTCGCGCGCGAGGATGTGGTGCGCGAACTCACTTACACCGGCCGCTTCTTCTCCGGCGCCGAGGCGGCGGAATACGGCTTCGCCACGCGATTGAGCGAGACGCCGCATGAGGCGGCGATGACGCTCGCGCGCGAGATCGCGGCCAAGAGCCCGGACGCGGTGCAAACATCGAAACGGCTCTTCAACGCCTGGATGGACGCCGGCGCCGCTGCGCAGCTGGCGCTGGAGTCCGAGCTGCAGGAGACATTGATCGGAACGCCGAACCAAATCGAAGCTGTGATGTCCGGGCTGCAGAAGCGCGCCGCGCAATTCAAAGACTAAACGCTACGCCCAGCCTTACAAAGCCGCGCCGCCTGCACGCATCGGTTACCATTAACGTCTTTTTGCGCCTTTTCCCTCACCCTGTCCGTGAAAGACGAAAAGCGTGAGGAATTGGCATGGCCACCGGTTCCACATCGCAGGGAAAAGACGCCGAGGTGCTCTCCCTGCCATTGGAATTCGAGTTGGAGCGCTCAGGGCAGCACGCCCGCGGCGCTCTGGTCGCATTATTGTTGTTCGTCGCCGCCAGCATCGCCGTGCTGGCGATCGCGCCGATCCGCAGCGTTGTGATCGCCGCCGGCGCCATTCAACCGGCCGGCGAAGTCACAGCCGCGCATCATGACCGCGGCGGCGAGGTCGAAGCCGTGTTCGTCTCTCGCGGCGACACCGTTGTGGAGGGCCAACCGCTGCTCCGCCTGCGCAGCGCCGAGTTCGAGAGCGAAGTCGAAGAGTTAACCATCCGCAGCGGACATTTAGCGCTCCGCATCGAACGGCTTCAGGCGCATTTGGAGACCCGAGCGCCTGATTTTCGCGGCGTCGACGGCGTCGACGCCATGGCGATCGCCAATGAAGAGCGCCAATTCGACGCCGGCCGCTCAGCGCTCAAAGCGCGCCTGGCCTCGATCGACGCGGAGTTCGCCGCGCGCGAAGCGACGCTGGACGCGAGGCGCGAAGAAGCCGCCGCGCTCGAGCCGGCGATCGCCGCGCTCGATCGACGTTACGGCATGATGGTGGAGTTGCTGCGCCGCGGCACCATCGCGCATCCGCAGCTCACCGAAGTCGCGACCGAGCGTTCGGACACGCGCTCGCGCCACGCCAGCGCCATCGGCGCCGCCGCGACCACCGAACGCGAGATCGCCGAGATCGTGAGCCGCCGCGAAAGCACGCTTGCGGAGCGGCGCGCCGAATGGTCCGCGGCGCTGGCCGAAGCGCTGTCCCTCCGCGGCGAGGTGATGGAGCAATTGAGCCGCCGCAAAGCCGCGCTCATCCGCCAAACCGTGCTGGCCCCGACCGGCGGCGTCGTGCAGCGCCTCGGCGGCGCGGAGCCTGGCGTCGTCATCGCGCAAGGCGGGCTCGCCGCGGAGATTGTCGCGACCGATCGGCCGATGGTCGCCCGCGTGCGGGTTTCGCCTGAGGAGATCGGCCATATCGGCGTCGGCGATGAAGCCAAGCTGATGATCGCCACCTTCGGGCTGCAGCCGATCGGCGAGCTTCAGGCGGAGATCCGCCTGATCTCGCCGACCGTCTTCACCGAGCAGGACGGCACGCGCTATTACGAGGTCGATCTCGATCTTTTGAGCGAGCAAGACAAGCCCGTCGATCTCTCGAGGCTCTCGCCGGGCATGTCGCTCTCGGCGAACATCCTCGGCCATGAAAGCTCGATCCTCGCCTATCTGCTGCAGCCGGTGATCCGCGCCTTGGATCTCGCCTTCACCAGCAACTGAGCCGTCACTCAGCCTCGCGCCGCGGCGCCTCCGCCGACGCCCCGGTGGAGGCGGAAGCGTTGGCTTTCGCCTTGGCCGCCTCAGCCGCCTCGACCGCCGGCGCGACGCTGCGCGCCATGATCCAGTCGAGCACAGCCAGGATCAGCGCCGAGATGATGAAGGCCAAATGGATGAAGGTGAGCTGCTCGACGCGCGCTGGGTCGTAGTTTTCGACATTCAGAAACACTTGCAGCAAGTGAATCGAAGAGATCGCGACAATGGCGGAGGCGACCTTCACCTTGAGGCTGCCCGCGCCCAGCTTGTTGAGCCAGGTGAGATCCTCGCGCCCATCGGCCTGGAAGCGGCTGACGAAGTTCTCATAGCCCGACAGCATCACCATCACGACCAGGCTCGCCACCAGCGCCGCGTCGATCAGGCCGAGCATCGCCAGGATCATCTCCGCCTCGCTTGAGCTGAGCGACATCTCTGCCAGCTTCACCAGCTTCAATGCGAAGGAGATCGCGTAGATCCCAAGCGAAGCCGCCAGCCCGAGATAGAACACCACCAAGATCCAGCGGCTGGTCAGCACCACCCGCTCGATCACGCGTTCGAGCTTGCTTGTATCCATCGCCGCCCCCAACCGATCGCGTCGCGGCGCGCGCGGCGCCGGAAAGCGCGGCTCTATAGGACGCTTAGCGCGCTTTGGCGACAGGATGCGCCGCCGCATCGGCCAGCGCGTCGAAAGCCCCGCGCGTCAGCGCGTGGGCGTGGATCGTCTCGTCCGTCGCGCCAAAGCTGGCGTAGAAAGCGCGCCCTTGTTCATTGAAGGGCGCGCTCGCCCACCAAAGATAAACGCCGCCTTCGGCGCGCACCGACGCCGCCGCATGCGCGATCAGCGCGCGGCCGATCCCGCGTCGGCGCGCTGTGCGTTCGACATAGAGACTGCAGAGATATGCGCCGCGCGCGGCGTAAGAGACTTCATAACCTGCGCACCACAGACAAAATCCGGTGACGCGCGCGCCAACCGCGCCGCCCTCTTGGCCAGGCTCTTGGAGTTCGGCGACGGCGCCGCCCAAACAGGCGCGTGGCCCGAAAAGATCCCGCTCCGCCGCCCTGCGATCAAAAACACCGCGCGGATCGCCATGCAGCGCGCTCAGCCCATCGGCGAGCCGCACGATATCCCCGACATCCCGCGCCTCCGCGGCGCGAATGGCGAAAGCATGCGGATCTGGAGCGCGCCCCGTCATACCAACCTCCCGCCGCGTTCCCCGCGCGAAGCGAACAACGAAAAACGGCGCCCCTTTCAAGGCGCCGTTATCAAGTCTTCGCTCAGCGTCAGGGGCTTTCGCCGATCAATTATCCAAGAAGCTCCGAAGCTTCCGCGAGCGCGAAGGATGCTTCAGCTTGCGCAAAGCCTTCGCCTCGATCTGGCGGATCCGTTCGCGCGTCACGCTGAATTGCTGGCCCACTTCTTCAAGCGTGTGGTCGGTGTTCATGCCGATGCCGAAGCGCATGCGCAGCACGCGTTCTTCGCGCGGCGTGAGCGAGGCCAGAACACCGGTGGTCGTGTCGCGCAAATTCGAGTGGATCGCGCTGTCGAGCGGCAAGATCGCGTTCTTGTCCTCGATGAAATCGCCGAGCTGGCTGTCCTCTTCATCGCCGATCGGCGTCTCGAGGCTGATCGGCTCTTTCGCGATCTTCATCACCTTGCGCACTTTATCGAGCGGCATCTGGAGCTTATGAGCCAGCTCTTCCGGCGTCGGCTCGCGGCCGATCTCGTGCAGCATCTGCCGGCTGGTGCGCACCAGCTTGTTGATCGTCTCGATCATATGCACCGGAATGCGGATCGTTCGCGCCTGATCGGCGATCGAGCGCGTGATCGCTTGGCGGATCCACCAGGTGGCGTAGGTCGAGAATTTATAACCGCGACGATACTCGAATTTGTCGACCGCTTTCATCAGTCCGATGTTGCCTTCCTGGATCAGATCCAGGAACTGCAAGCCGCGATTGGTGTATTTCTTCGCGATCGAGATCACGAGGCGCAGATTGGCTTCGACCATTTCGGTCTTGGCGATGCTGGCTTCTTTCTCGCCTTTCTGCACCGTCTGCACGATCCGGCGGAATTCAGGAATATCCAGCCCGGAAAGCCGGCCAATCTCCGCAATTTCTTCGCGAATGGCCTCGACGCGCTCGCCTTCACGCTCGACAAACTTCGCCCAGCCTTTGCCCGAGAGCTTGCCGACGCGCTCGAGCCAATTCGGCTCAAGCTCATAGCCGCGATACTCTTCGAGGAACTTGACGCGCGGCACGCGATGCCGATCGGCGAGCTGAGTCAGCTGGCTCTCCAATTGGATCAGCCGGCGATTGATCCGATAGAGCTGATCGACCAGCGACTCGATCCGCGCATTGTTGAAGTGCATGCCGTCGACCAGCTCGACGATCTCCGTGCGCAGGCGCAGATACCGCCGCTCTTGCTCCGCCGAGAAGGTCGCTTTCGACGACATCGCCGCGGAGATCCGCTCCGCCTGCATCGCGCGCAGCGCCTCATAAAGCGTGGCGATCCGCTCGAGCGTTTCGAGCACGCGCGGCTTCAGCTCCGCCTCCATCGCGGAGAGCGAGAGGTTCTGCTCGTCCTCGTCATCCGCCTCCGCGGACGGATCGCCTTCGCCGCCTTCTCCAGGCGCTGCGCCCGCCTCGCCTTCAGCGCCCTCAGCCCCTTCGGTTTTCGCTTCCGGCGCCGGCGCAGCAGCGGCTTTGACCGCCGCAGGTTGCTCCGGCGTCGGCGCGTCGCCATCAGCGCCCTCGGCCTCTTCCTCGCTCTCTTCCAGCTGGCCGGCCGCCTTGGCGCGCGCTTGCTCAGCCGCCGTCTCCGCGCCGAAGGTCGCATCGAGATCGATCACGTCGCGCAGCAAGATCTGCTCTTCGAGCAGCTCGTCGCGCCATACGGTGATCGCTTGGAAGGTGAGCGGGCTCTCGCAGAGGCCGCCGATCATGGTCTCGCGGCCCGCTTCGATCCGCTTGGCGATGGCGATCTCGCCTTCGCGCGACAACAGCTCCACCGTGCCCATCTCGCGCAGATACATCCGCACCGGATCATCGGTGCGATCAAGCGTTTCGGTTTCTTTCTGCGTCGTGACGAGTTCGCGGCTGGCGGTCGCCTCAGGCTTCTGATCCGCCGGCTGCTCCTCCTCGCTCTCTTCCTCTTCAACGACGTTGACGCCCATCTCAGACAGAAGGGACATCACGTCTTCGATCTGCTCCGAGGAGGTTTGATCGGAGGGCAGAACTTTGTTCAGCTCGTCATATGTGATATAGCCGCGCGCTTTGGCCTTTGCGATCATCCGCTTGACCGGCGCTTGGCTCATATCGAGCACGGCGGTCTCGCCCGTTTGCGCCTCTGTCTCGGCGCTCTCGTCGACGTCTTTGGCCATTACCCTCTCGCATTCTCAGGGGCGCTGCGCCCATCTTTCCGTGCGTGAGGGTCTCGCCCTCACTCCTCCGCGCGGCGCTGCGGCTCTTGGAGCCGCCCGCCAGCCGGCGCGGCCGCGATCATCCACATGCTTGCCGCGCCGTTACCGCTGCTTCTTCCGCTTTATCCACGGTTCATCGTTTACAAACCGATTAAGCCGATCCGAAAGAGCCGCCTCGGCGCCGCCCGCAGTCTCCTCAACCGCGCCGCCGCCTTGGCTGCGCACGAGATCACGCTGCGCTTCGATTAAACGATGCGGCGCAGCGTCCTCGACATCATCCTCCAGCAATTCGGCTTCATAGGCCTCGATCTCGCGGCGCCAGGTCAGCTGCGCGCTGTGCATCGCGACCAACTCGTCGAACACCAGCGACGCATCCTCTGCGCTTTGGCAGGCGCGCTCGAACGGAGAGCCGAGGCGCTCTCGAAACCGCGTCCTCAACTCCTCGCATAAGCCTTCGCCGCAGCGTTCGTCGACGGCGCCTTCAAACAGGCGTGTGAGGCGGCTCGCGATCTCATCGCCATCCACCGCCGCGTCTGGCTCGTCGACCATCGCAACGCCCGATAATAAGGCGTTCTTGACACTGTCAAGAATGGGATCGATGAAATCGAGCGCCTCCACTTCGTCGCATCGCGCAATCAACAAAGTTGGGCTTCCGAGCAACAATAACAAGATCGCGCCCTCGCGCAGCACGCCAGGATCGTCGCTCGCCGCCGCCTCGGCGAGCGCTTTGGCGCGGGCCTCGGCCGTGGGGCGCGGCGCCGGCGCATGCGCGTCTCCGCCGCCGCCGCGCCGACGCGCGCCGCGGGCTTTCTGGATGCTGCGGAAAAGATGAAAGCGGCGCTCTTTCAGCGCGTAATCATAATGGCGTCGCACCGTCGGATCGTCGATCCGGCCGATCAGCGCCGCCAGCCGCGCCTCCAACGCCGCGCGCCGCTCCGGCGTGTCGATCCGCGCGCCGTCGACCTCCCGGCGCCACAGGTGATCGATCAGCGGTTCGGCTTGCGCCGCGAGCGCCTCGATCCCCACCGCGCCCTTGGAACGCGCCAGATCATCCGGGTCGAGCCCCGGCGGCAACGCGGCGAAGCCTAAAGATTTGCCCGGCTTCAGCAGCGGCAGCGCCAGGTCGGCGGCCTTCGCCGCCGCGCGCTGACCGGCCGCGTCTCCGTCAAGCGCCAAGATCGGCTCATCCGCCGCGCGCCACATCAAGCCGAGTTGCGCGTCGGTCAGCGCCGTGCCGAGCGGCGCCACCGCCGCCTCATATCCCACCTGCGCCAGCGAGATGACGTCCATATACCCTTCGACCACCAGCAGCGGCCGCTCGCGAGAGACGGCGCCGCGGGCGCGGCCGAGATTGTAAAGCGTCGAGCCTTTCTTGAAGAGGTCGGTCTCGCGCGAATTCAGATATTTCGCTTTAGCGTCCTTGCTCAGCGCCCGCCCGCCAAAGGCGATGCAGCGGCCTTTCACGTCGCGGATCGGGAACATGATGCGGTTGCGGAAGCGATCATAGAGGGTGCCGTCGCGGCTGGAGGCGTCGCAAATATCGGCGTCTCTCAGCATCGCCGGCGCGAAGCCCGCGGCGCTGAGCGCGCGCAGCGCCGCGTCCCGCGCATCGGGCGCGAAGCCGATCTCGAAGCGCTCGATCATCTCCTCGGTGAGACCGCGCTGGGCGAGATAGGCCCGCGCCGCGCGTCCCGCGCCGCTTTGCAGTTGATCGCGGAAGAACGCGACCGCCGCCTCGGTGGCCTCCGTCAACGTCAAGCGCACCGCCTCTCGCCGCGCGGCCTGCGGATCGCGCGCCGGCGGCGGCATGCCCGCCTCTTGCGCCAACACCTCCACCGCCTCGCGAAAACCGAGACGATCGAATTTCATAACAAAATCAATCGCAGAGCCGTTCTCATGACAGCCGAAACAGTAGAAAAACCCCTTCTTTTCATGCACGTGGAAGCTGGGCGTCTTCTCGCCATGGAAGGGGCAGCAGGCCCAGTAATCGCCTTTCGCGGGCACGCTTTTGCGATTGTCGAACGAGATGCGCCGGCCGATCGTCTCCGCGATCGATACCCGATCCCGCAACGTCTCTAGGTAGCCTGGAGAGATGCTCATGCTCGGGTTATCGTGTTCCCGAGCGGCGAATACAACAGGCCCGAACTCGCTTGGGACGCGATTGTGGGATGACGGCGTCGCGCGGCGCGGCCCGACTGCGCCGAGCGCTGCGAAAGAGCGTCACGGGCGCGCCGCGAAACGCGCGGCGAGGATCGCGCGCGCCTCGGGCCAACTGGCCGCCGCCGCCTCGGCGTTCGCCGCAGCCCCGGTGATGCGGCGAAGCGCTTCGCCGGCGACGAAATGCAGCCGAAACACGCCAGGAGCGTGCGACCGCGCGGAGCCGAGCTGCCCATCCGCATCGTCCACAAAAGCCATAGCGCCGCGCGTTCGATCCCAGAGCCAGCGCAGCGCCCGCCCTTTGCCGCCTTCATTCGCCACCAGCGGATAGTCGATCCCGTTCGCCGCGAGCAAGCGCCGCCGCGTCTCGGCCTGAGCCTGAGGGATGTTGGTCAAAACGATGATCTGCGCGCCCATCTCCCGCCGCAGCGCCGCCAAAGCCTCCGCCGCGCCCGGCGCGACCTCTTGGCGCCCCGCCTCCGCCGCGAAAAACCGCGTGATCAAGGCGCCGACCTCGGCGCGTTCGGCGGCGCGGCCATCCTCGATGCGCCGGATCGCGCCCTCGAGACGGTACTCGGTCAAGGACATGCGCCAGCCTTCGCCCTCCATCCAGCGTCCGAGATGCGCCGCGAAATCGAGCAGAACCTCATCAGCGTCGACCGCCAAAAGCGGCGCGTCGGGCGCCAGCCTCAGCCCCTTGAGCTGCGCGGCCACCGCATCCGGCAAGCCATACTCCGCGAGCGGTCGCGGCGCGCGCGGCGTCTCAGCGCTCATCGCGCCTCGCCCTGAGCCGTTTCTCGCCGATCCAACAAAGGCGCGCTTACATCGGGCGCGAGCGCGTTCACATCGTGCGCAAGCGCGTTCACATCGGGCGCAGGCGCGTTCACATCGGGCGCAGGCGCGTTCACATCGGGCGCAGGCGCGTTGACATCGGGCGCAGGCGCGTTCACGTCCAATGCACCTGAGCGCCGCCGGGAAAAGCGGCGCGGAGCGCGGCGAAACCTTCCGGCGTCAGGCCCGCCTCCTCGCAGAAGCCGGCGGCGAGCTCCTCATCCTCCGCCAGATGATCAAGCGCCGCGGCCAGGAGCTCGGGCTCGGCCGCGCGCGCCGCCACCTCCTCGGCCGAGAGGCCCGCAAGCGCGAGAAACCGCTCGAACGCCTCCTTCCTCTCCGCCAAATACTTCAGCCCCGCCAAGGCTTGCGCCTGCGCCGCTTCCGGGATCACGCGTCGCGCCCGCCGCGAAAAGACGCCGTCCCTCGTCCGCTCTTAACCATACGCCTCAACCTTTCGTTCACACCGCTCGTCAAGAAGATCTTAGGGCTGGCGCCGTCTACTGCCCAGAGCCGTCCGCGCTCAGCAGGTCGTTGAAGAGCTTCATGTTGAGCTCATCGTCTTCAACGATCAGGATCGTGTGGCTCATGGGAG
>JBCBCG010000166.1:0-9833 GCA_038530925.1 Pseudomonadota bacterium | reverse complement strand
TGCACTGCATCCAATCCGAGCGCTGCTTGCCGCAATCGACGCCGGAGACGGCGATGATTTCGCTGAGATGTGCGACGGGCGCCCGCAAGCGCGGCTCGCCGCGAACCGGGCGGAGCGGATCCGCAACGGCGTGATCTCCGCCGAGCGCGAGCCCGCCTTCGACGACAACCGGCCCCTCGCGCAGTGGGAGCTGGTGGAGGCGGAGAGCCATCTGCAGCGCATCGGCGCAAGCTCCGCGCAGCCGGACGGAGTGTGGGATCGCACGGATGAGACGGCGCTGATGAGCTTCCAGCGCGACGCCGGCTTGCCGCAAAACACGCAGATCACCCGCACGGCGCTTACGGCGCTGCGCACGCGGCCGACGCCGCAAAAGGAAAACCGCCGCGCGTCTGTGACAGGACGCTGGAACGGCGCTTATGGCTATGATGACGGCCGCCCGCCCGTGGCCTTCCAACTGACGTTGCAGGATCAAGACGGCGTGTTGCGAGGTCGGAGCGACGAGCCCCAAACCTTTGGGTCTCGGACTTCGGCGAACATGCTGTTCGCTGATTGGGAGGGCAAAGTCTCGGAAGACGGCCTCCTCGCCTTTGTGAAGACTTACGACGGCACTGGCGGGCAGACCCATTCGATCCGCTACACCGGACGGCAAGTCGGTAAGGATCGTATCGAGGGGCGCTGGAGCATCAATGCGCGCACGAACGGCTATTTCTATCTGTCGCGCTGAAGCCTGCGGCGCAGCGCCGCCGCCGCGCGGCGAGGGAAAGGAGACCCATGGTGTTGTGGATGCCGGTTCGCGACCGCCTGCGCGCCTTGCGCCGCTTCGCCAAGGTTAATAATCTGATGGCGAAGGGGTTTGTGATCGGCGTCCTTGGCGTCACGTTGCGCCGCGGCCTAGCGATGCGGCTGACCGCCGCCGGGCTCGTGGCAACCGCGCTTTCCGTCGCGCCGGGCGCAGCCGAGGCCGAGCCGACCCTGATCGAGCAGAAAGAATCGATCTATAACTCGATTTATATTTATGAGGACGCGCCTTACGTGACGATGCTCTTCGGAAAAAATAGGCGGCTTTACACGGAGAGCCGCGTTAATCGCTCGGATCCGTTCGAGTTGCCGGTGGCCTATACGCGTTACATGACCGTCGGCATGGCGTATCCGGACACCGTCTCTCGTCTGCTCGAGATCGGCGTCGGCGGCGGCTCGACGATTTCGTATCTCGCGCGCACATATCCAGAGATCGAGATCGACGCGGTGGAGCTTGACGGCGCGGTTTTGGCCTTCGCGCGCGAATATTTCTTCGTCGAGGAGAATGAGCGCGTCAGGTTGCATGAAAAGGACGGCCGCATCTTCCTGCGCCGCGCCGATGCGGGCTTCGATGTGATTATGATCGACGCCTATCGCGGCCCGTTCGTGCCGTTCCATCTGCTGACGCGCGAATTCTACGCGCTCGTCGCCGAAAAGCTCGCGCCAGGCGGCGTTGTGCTGCAGAACGTCGATCCCTCCACCATGCTGTATGAGAGCGCGGTCGCAACCATCGACGCGGTGTTTGATACGGTGGAAGTCTATGAAGCGAAAGGCAATTTCGTGATCGTCGCGTATCAGGGCGAGGCGAAATCGGATGAAGCGCTCCACGCCCGCGCCGCCGAGCGCGACGCCGCCTTCGCCCCGCGCTATCCATTGGCCGATCTTGTGCTGGATCGGCGGCCGGCGTCGGTCGAGGAGGGCACGGTGCTGTCCGATGATTTCGCGCCGGTCGAAGCGCTGAAGGCGACGCGGCGCCATAATCGCCCGGGCTTTCCCCAAGACTAAGGGCGCAGACCAGCGTCGCCTGCAAAGACCGTGACGAGGGCGAGAAGAGGCGTATGAGCCTGCAACAGCAAACCGGCGCCGCGGCGCCGCGGCCGGCCGGCGCGAAGGCGGGCGGCCGCGCCTCGGCCTTTCTTGCGGTTATCTACATTTGCGCCGTGTTGCTCGGCGCCGCGCTCATGGCGTTCGAGATACTGGTGAGCCGCATGCTCACACCCTATTTCGGGGGTGATCTTTATAATTGGAGCGCGGTGATCTCCGTCGTGCTCTTCGCGATGATGGTCGGCTATTTCATCGGCGGCCGGTTGGTGGATTGGCGCCCGAGCCTCAATTGGGCGGCGCTGTTCGCGGCGATCGCTGGGCTGTGGTTCCTGACCCTTGATTTCTATGCGGACGCTTTGTTCGATTGGCTCTCTCGCGTGATCGAGGATGTGCATATCGGCGTTCTGATCGGCGCCTTTATCGCACAAATGGTCCCGGTGACGGCGCTGGGCGCCTATTCGCCCATCGCGGTGCGCGTTGCGCTGAATGACATCGAGCATGCGGGCCGCGTCTCCGGCGAGATCTACGCGGTGTCCACGATCGGCAATGTGATCGGCACGCTCGGAGCGGCGTTTTAC
The DNA here is from genome assembly GCA_038530925.1 of Pseudomonadota bacterium. Classification (GTDB taxonomy): domain Bacteria; phylum Pseudomonadota; class Alphaproteobacteria; order Rhodobacterales; family Rhodobacteraceae; genus JALEGB01. The sequence continues at coordinate 7,413 of JBCBCG010000166.1, read as the reverse complement.
TTGATCGGGACGTTCCCGCTCTCCGCCTCCGTCACCGCCATGGGCCTCGTCTGCTTCGCCTGCGCTGCGGCGCTCTGGGCGGCGGAGACCTATTTGCGGCCGCAGGAGGCGGCGCCGAGCTCTAGCTCGTGAACGCTGCAGGCGCGCTGTTGGCTTCGCTGCGCGCCGTGATGCTCAGCGCTGCGCTGGTCGCTTGCGCGCCCGCGCCGCTTTTCGCCGCGCCGCCCGCCGCTCGCGAAGCGCTTTATCCGGAAGGGCCGGTGGTCATCGGCGAAGCGCTGTACGTGGCGGAAATGACCGCCGATCGCATTATTCGGTTGCGCTGGGCGCCGGAGGGCGGGCTGCGCGCCGAGACCTACTTCAGGCGCGAGGGCTGCGGCCCGACGGCGATGGCGGAGATCGCAGGCGGGCGCCGCGCCGTGCTGTGCCATCTCGAAGGCGCGGTGCTGATTGTGGATGAGAGCGGCGCGGTGGAGCGCGTCATCACGGTCAGCGAAGACGGCGTGCGGCTCGACAGCCCGAACGACATCAGCGCGGACGGAGCCGGAGGCGCGTATTTCTCGAACGCCGGGATCTTCTCACCCCATGCGCCGGCGCGCGGCCGGGTGATGCGGCTTGCGGCGGATCTGAGCGTGACCAGCGCCGCCGAGGGTCTGGCCTACGCCAATGGCGTCGCCGTCGATCACGCGCGCGGCCGCGTGTTGGTGAGCGAGCATCTCGCGCGCCGGGTTTTGGCCTATCCTCTGCGCGCGGACGGCGCGCTCGGCGCGCCGGAGACGCTGATCCCCCGGGCCGAGATTGATCGCGTCGCGCCAGGCGCGGAGCCGCTGATGGGGCCGGACGGGATCGAGGTGACCGGTGAGGGCGAGATCCTGGTGGCGCTCTACGGCGCCGGCCGCTTCTTGCGCCGTTCGCCGGGCGGCGCGCTCAGCGCCGAGCCCGCCGCGACGCCCTATCTTTGTAATTTGACGATTTGGGACGGCGCGCTCGTCCTCGTGGGCGCCTATGACAACCGCCAGAGGCCCTATCCGGGCCTGATCGAGATCCGATCCCGCGCGCCGCGACGCTTAGGCCATCGCCGCTTCGGGTTTGATTAGCGCCCGCTGGTACCAGCCTGGGCGGTTCACATCCGCCAGCCATTGCGCCTCTCCTTGGCGGGCGGCGCGGTCGGCGTCGATCTCGACCTCGTCGAAACCGCAGACCAGAGCGTAGGCGAATTGGTCGGGGATGAGCGCGCCGCTGGCGCGCAGGACGCCCCAATAGCCGAGCGAACGCAGCCGCTGCGCCAGCGAGAAGCCGCGCCCATCCGAAAAAGCGGGAAAGGCCACAGCGATCAGAGCGATGCGGTCGAGATGCGGCGCGAGGCGCGTCGCATCCGCGTCGTTCGGCAGATCGAGCGCCACGCCGCTCGCGCCTTGGCCGAGCGCCTTCAGCGCGTCCTCGAGCGGCAGAATGCGGCGGGCGGCGGCCTCTTCACGGCTCCACTCATCGGCTTCGAACCCGGTTTTGCGCACGATCGGCATGGCCTGTCTCTCTCTTGCTGGCGGCGGCGCGGGGCGCCACAGATCAAACTGTCGCGAAGGGTCACACGGTGACGGGCGCGGCGTCGTAGACCGCGGCCTTGAACGGATCCGGCCCGAGCCGACGATAGGCGTCGATGAAGCGCTCCTCAGGCCCGGCGCGATGCGCGAGATAGGCCTCCACCAGCCGCTCGACCGCGGGCGCCACTTCATCGTAAGCGAGCCCCGGCCCGATCCGATCGCCGATCGCGGCGGTCTCGGTGGCGTCGCCGCCGAGCGTGATCTGGTAACTCTCAACGCCGCCCTTCTCGAGGCCGAGCACGCCGATATGGCCCAAATGATGATGGCCGCACGCGTTGATGCAGCCTGAGATCTTGATCTTCAACTCGCCGATCTCACGCGCGCGGGCGCCTTCGCCAAAACGGTTCGAGACCTCTTGCGCGATCGGGATCGAGCGGGCGGTGGCGAGCGCGCAATAATCGAGCCCTGGGCAGGCGATGATGTCGGTCACCTGACCCGCGTTGGCGGTGGCGAGCGCCGCCGCCTTCAGCGCCGCATAGACCGCCGGAACATCGTTGAGCGCCAGATGCGGCAGCACCAAATTCTGCTCATGGCTGACGCGGATCTCATCGGCCGAATAACGCCGCGCGAGATCGGCGACGACGCGCATCTGCGCCGCGGTCGCATCGCCTGGCGCGCCGCCGATCGGCTTGAGCGAGATCGTCGCCACCGCATAGCCCGGCGTTCGATGCGCCGCCATGTTCGCTTCGATCCACGCCGCGAGGCCGGGATCCGCCACCAAGGCTTGCTGGAGCGTCTCTGAGACGGCCGGCCGCTTGGCGAGGCTTGGCCCGCCGAAATAGCCGCGGATCTTGGCGACTTGCGCCGCATCCGGCGCGGCCTTCGAGCCTTCGGCGCGGCGCGCGGCGAATTCTTCCTCAACCTCGGCGCGGATCTTCTCAAGACCCTCTTCATGCACAAGGATCTTTATCCGCGCTTTGTATTTGTTGTCGCGACGGCCGTAGAGATTATAGACGCGCAGGATCGCCTCAATATAGGGCAGCGCGTCGTCTTTCGGCAGAAACTCGCGGATCGTCTTGCCGATCATCGGCGTGCGCCCGAGCCCGCCGCCCACCAGCACCTCGTACCCGACCTGGCCGTCGGCGTTGCGCGTGGTGATCAGCCCGATGTCATGCGCCTTCACCGCGGCGCGATCCTGCGGCGCGCCGGTCACCGCGATTTTGAACTTCCGCGGCAGGAAGGCGAATTCCGGATGGCCCGTCGACCATTGACGCAGGATCTCCGCCAGCGGGCGCGGATCCTCGATCTCATCCGCCGCGGCGCCGGCGTAATGGTCGGCGGTGACGTTGCGCACGCAATTGCCGGAGGTCTGGATGGCGTGCATCTCCACCTCGGCCAGCGCGTCGAGAATGTCGGGAATGTCTTTCAGCTGCGGCCAGTTGAATTGGATGTTCTGGCGCGTGGTGAAATGGCCGTAGCCGCGATCCCAGCGCTCGGCGATGTCGGCGAGCCGGTCCATCTGGCGGCTCGAGAGCGTGCCGTAAGGAATGGCGATTCGCAGCATATAGGCGTGAAGCTGCAGATAGACGCCGTTCTGCAAGCGGAGCGGCTTGAACTCGGTCTCCGTCAGCGAGCCGTCCAGCCGCCGCGCCACCTGTTCGCGGAAGCGCGCCGCGCGGTCGCGGACGAATTGATGATCGAACTCGTCATAGCGGTACATCAGGCCGCCTCCAGGGCTCCGGGCAGAGCCTCGGGCGCGAGGTCGGCTTGCTTGCCGAGATCCGTCCGCGTGGTCGGCCCGAGCGCGCGAATTCGCTCGCGCAGCGTGGCTGGCCGCGCTTGGCCGGCGGCGTCCAGGAACACCGGCGCGAGCTGCGCGTCCACCACAAGATGCGGCTCTGCGGCGGCCGAAGCGAGCAGCGCGTCGGCGGCCTCGCGTCCATGGCTCACCGCCGCGTCGCGCCAGGCGCGAGACCAGCCGCCGCCGGCCGTGCGGTAGACGATGTCGCCCTCGAGCAGCAGGTTCGCCGAGACGATGTGGAAATCGCTTTTCACTTTCACGCCGACATCTCCATTTTCACGCCGTGGTTTTTGGCGCGCGCCGCGTCTCTGGGCGAGAGCGCTCAACGACATTCCACATGGCGCGTGGTGGCGCATCTTTCAAACACATCATTATTCGTAAAATGGGATCGAGACCGCCTGACGGAAAACATTCTCATCACCGCCCGCTCGCGGGAAAAACGTCCCAGAGCGGCGCGGCGATGGCGGCGGCCGGTCCAGCGACGCCGACAAAAAAGAACGGGGCCGGCGCGAAGGCGTCGACCCCGTCAGTCGTCTCGGACAGAGCGCCTCCAGGCGGAGCTTAGCGCATCGGCTCGTCGCGGACGAAGAAGAGCGACAGCTGGCCGACCTCGAAGCCGAATTTGGATACGTAAGCGCGGTTGATCATCACGCGGTCGTCCTGGAGATACATCCAATCGTCGAAATCGACGCGGACCACATCGCCATTGGGCCGCACAAGGTCGAATTCGTATTTCCAGTTCAGCGCGTTACCCTCGACGATGCCGACCGCTTCGCCGACGACGCCCTCGGCGGTTCCAACCCAGCGGTTCGGCCCGTCCTTGCGCAGCACCCAAATGCGCTTTTCGGTCGCGCCGTCCTCGTAGATGAAATCCTCGTCAAGCGTCAGCGTCTCGCCGTCCCAGGTTCCATCGATCGTCACTTTCAGAGTGCGGCGGACATTCTCGGCGCGGTCCTGGAACACGCCCCAGGCTTCGATGCGACCATCGAAATAGCGTTCAAGCGCGAAATCTGGGCCTCCGCCCACATTCCGATCAAAGCTCGGTCCGGCGCAGGCGGCGAGCAGGATGGCGAGGCCAAGCGCGGCGGCCAGGCGCGCCATGGCGCCCAGGCGCAGCCGTTGACGAGGCGGGGCGTCGAGAAGTGAGGCGAGCGGCATGATCTTCTCCATGTTCAGCGCGCGATCGCGTTCGCAGCGGGGCGAGCGCGCGCCGCCGCTTTCGCAGCCAGCGGGCGCGTCCGCTGTCATATCTGTCGCGCTATGGCCCCGAAGCGCCGGCTGCGTTCCGAGATCGCTGCGCGGTCCGCCATATAGAGCGCTGAGCCGAAAAGGGGACGCCGCGGCGGAAATCGCCCACGGATCGGCCCTTCTCAGCGAAGCGGACGGCTGTAGGTGATGGTGAAGGCGGCGTAGCCGAGGGCTTCATAGGTCTCTTGCGCCGCCTCGTTGCTGGCGAGCGCGGTGATTTCGACACGCTGCGCGCCGAGATCGCGCAGCGCCTCTTCCGCGGCGGCGACGAGCGCGCGGCCCAGGCCGCGGCCTCGATGCTCAGCGCAGATGAAGAGATCGGATATGACGCCGACGCGGGCCGGGCCGCCGCTTTCGATCGCGCTGAAAGAGGAAAGGCTGCGCCCGGCGGCGGCGGGCGCGCTCGGCTCAAGCCCATAGATCACAACGCCGATCACGCTTCGAGCGGCGAGAGGCGCCTCGCGCGCCCCGTCTCGTCCTCCCGCCGCGTCACGCGCCACCAAAGCGCCGCCGCCTTCGCGGCGCACCCAGCGGGCGAGCGCCTCGAAATGCGCCTCAGGCGTTTGATCCGCGCCGGCATCGCCGCGCTCCAAGCGCCGCTCATGGGCTTGGAGCGCGCTGATCAAGGCGATGATCGCGGGGCGATCCGCGGCCGCTGCCGCCTCGATCGCGACGCCGCGCGCCGGGCCTGCGTCTAGATAATGAGCGAAGGCGGATGGCGGCTCGCGTCGCGCGCCGCTTGGGAGGTCGCCCTCCGCCCGCCCGCGGCCGCCGCGCAAGGGCGGGCCGTGATGCGTCGAGCCGCGATGCGGCGCAGACGCGCCTCCCCGCCGCGCTCCGGGGCGCCAGGGGGCGAAAGCGCGGGCGATCGCGCGGCTCATAGAGGCGCTGAAGGTGGGCCGGGTCACGGCGCGTTCTCAGTCTCGGGGCCTGCGGCGGGCGCGGCGTCGGGCGCCGCTTCCTCGAACCCCGCAGCTTCAAGTCCCGCTTCTTCGGGCCAATGGGTCAGCACGGCGCGGATCGGGTTCGGCGCCGCTTGGCCGAGGCCGCAGATCGACGCGTCCTCCATAACCGCGCAGAGCTCGTTCAGCGTCTCCCGATCCCAGCGCGGCGCCGTCATCATCTCGGCCGCCTTGGCGCAGCCAACGCGGCAGGGCGTGCATTGCCCGCAGCTCTCATGCTTGAAGAACCGCATAAGGTTCAACGCCGCGTCCCGCACATCATCGCGATGGGAAAGCACGATCACCGCCGCCGAGCCGATGAAGCCGCCATGGGGCTGGATGGTGTCGAAATCGAGCGGGATGTCGGCGAGCCGCGCCGGCAGGACGCCGCCGGAGGCGCCGCCGGGCAGATAGGCTTTGAAAACATGCCCGTCCTCCATCCCGCCGCAATACTCCTCGATCAACTCCCGCGCGGTGATCCCCGCCGGCGCGAGCTTCACGCCGGGATAGCGCACGCGGCCCGAAACCGAGACGCTGCGCACCCCTGTGCGCCCCGCCTGGCCGTGCTGATTGAAGATCGTCGGGCCGGCTTCGGCGATCTTCTTGATCCAATAGAGCGTCTCGACATTGTGAACGAGCGTCGGTCGGCCGAAGAGACCTCGTTCGGCGACGTAAGGCGGGCGGTGCCGCGGTAATCCGCGCTTGCCTTCGATCGATTCGATCATGGCGCTCTCTTCGCCGCAGATATACGCGCCCGCGCCGCGGCGCAGCTCCAGAAAGCCGGGCTCGATCAGGCCTTGCGCTTCGAGCGCCGCGATCTCGCGGCTGAGGATCTCCCGCGCGGCGGGATATTCGTCGCGCAGATAGACATAGACGCGCTCCGCCGCCACCGCCCAGGCGGCGATCAGCGTTCCCTCGAGCACCTGATGCGGTTCGCGTTCGAGATAATAGCGATCCTTGAAGGTGCCAGGTTCGCCCTCATCCGCGTTCACCGCCATCAGCCGCGGGCCCGGCGCGGCGCGCACCGCCGCCCATTTGCGCCCTGCGGGAAAGCCGGCGCCGCCCATGCCGCGCAGGCCTGAGGCGAGGAGATCCTCGATCAGCGCCTCCGCGCCGCGCGCGCCGTCGCGGAGAGCGGCGAGGCTCTGATAGCCGCCCGCCTCCTCGTAAGCCTCCAACGTCTCGTAACTCGGCAGGATTGGCGCGGTCGCGCCGGCCTCCACCGCGGCCTGAACGGCGCCAAGCTGCGCATGATCGATGAAATTCGCGCCGACCTCCGCAACCGGCGCAGCATCGCAGCGGCCGACGCAGGGCGCGCGCAACACCCGCGCCTCCGCCCCGCCGGCGTAGAGCGCGCCGAGCCGCGCCAACAGCGCCTCGGCGCCGGCCATCGCGCAAGGCAGACCGTCGCAGACGCGGATGATCAGCTTGGGCGGCGCCGCTTCGCCCTCCCGCAGGACCGTGAAATGATGGTAAAACGTCGCGACTTCATAGACTTCCGCTTCGGCGAGCCGCATTTCTTCAGCCAGCGCCTTGAGATGCGCGGCGCTGATCGAGCCGAAGGCGTCGTTGATCAGATGCAGATGCTCGATCAATAGATCGCGCCGCCGCGGCCGATCGCCCAGCAGCGATCGGACCTCCGCCAGCGCCGCTTCATCGAGCGCGCGGCCTTTCGGCCGGCTTCGCGCCGCGCCGGCGGCGCGCCTTCCCCCCGCTTGCGCTCCCGGCGCATCGCTCATCCCGATCTCCTTCGCCTCATCGCCCCAGTTTCGCTCTCTTTGCGGAACAATTGAACGGCCCCATGAAAGCTGCGATAGGGCGGCGTGACACAGCAAACCGATGCCGCAGGCGCGCGCAAGCCTCTGTCGCGCCAGCGCCCGCA
>JBCBCG010000165.1:0-9865 GCA_038530925.1 Pseudomonadota bacterium | reverse complement strand
CCCGTCGCGGACGTCTCAGTCAGCCTCTGGCTTATTCTCAGCCTCGGCGGCGGCGTCGGCCTGATCTCCGGGCTGTTCGGCGTGGGCGGCGGCTTCTTGCTGACGCCGCTCCTCATCATGAGCGGCATCGCGCCGGCGGTGGCGGTGGCGACGCAAGCGCCGCAGATCGTCGCCTCCGCCTTCTCAGGCGTGCTCGCCTATGGCGCGCGCAGCAGCGTCGATTATCGCATGGGCGCGCTCTTGCTCTCCAGCGGGCTCATCGGCTCTTGGCTCGGCGTCCAGATCTTCGAGCAGCTCCAAGCGCTCGGCCAGGTCGAGTTCGTCGTCACCGCGCTTTACGTCGCGCTCCTCGGCTTTGTCGGCGCGTTGATGGCGCGCGAGAGCATCAAGGCGCTCGGCCAGCCGGCGCATCCCGAAGGCGAACGGCGCCGGCCTCTGCCCGCCGCCTTCGAGGCGCTGCCTTGGAAAATGACCTTTCCGCGCAGCCAGCTCACCGTCAGCGTGATCCCGCCGCTGGTGATCGGCTTCTGCATCGGCGTGCTCGGCGCGATCATGGGCGTCGGCGGCGGCTTCGTTATGGTGCCGGCGATGATCTATCTCCTTGGTTTCACAACAACTCTGGCGATCGGCACATCGCTGTTTCAGATCACGCTGCTGATGGCGGGCACCACCGTGTTCCACGCCAGCGCGACGGGAGCGGTCGACGCGCTGTTGGCCTTTACGCTGCTCGCGGGCGGCGTGATCGGCGCGCAGCTCGGCGCCATCATCGGCGGGCGCCTGCGCGCGGCGGCGCTGCGGTTTCTCTTGGCGATCCTCGTGCTCGGCGTCGGCGTGGTGTTGGCGCTGAACCTGGTGCTCACTCCCGAAGAGCCGTTCAGCGTCGAGCGCGCTTCGCTCGTGGATGCGGAGGACGCCGCGCCGCTGGCGCCGCCGAGCGTCAGCGAGCCGGAGGGCGCGGCCAGGCTCCTTTTGGAGGCGCCCGCTCCGACGGAGATCGATCTTTGGTTCGACGGCGCTGAGATCACCGTGAGCGGCGCCGTGCTCGGAGAGGCGGATGCGATCGGCCAAACGGCCGGCGCGCCGATCCTGGCCCTGCGCCTGATCGGCGCGCAGGAGATGATCACCCTCCGCCGCAAAGACCGCCGCTACGGCATGTGGCTGAATGTCGAGGATCGCCGGCTGATCGGCCCCTCTTACTTCGCGGCGGCGGCGAGCGATCCAGCGGCGGCCGCGGCCGCAGGCGGCGCCGCGCCCGCCTTCCTCTCCGCGACCGCCGCCATCGAAACGGACGCCGCCTATGAAGAAGCGCTCCTGCGGCTGCGCGGGCAGGACGAGCTCTACGCCAACACGATCTCCACCGTGGCGCTTCAGCCCGATGGCCGCTTCGAGGCGCGCTTCACCCTGCCGCCCAGCGCCACAGCCGGCCTCATGGCGGCGCAAGCGGCGCTCATCGATCCAGCGACCGGCGCGGTGTTGACGACCACAACGGCCGAGGTGGTTGTGAAAAAGGTCGGCGTCGAGGGCGTGATCGCCCATGCGGCGACGACCAATCCCTTGCTTTACAGCCTTCTGACATTGATCGCCGCCATCGCCGCCGGATGGCTCGCCCATGCCGTCTTCGGCTATATCCGCCACCTCGTCGATCTTGACGAGGCGGCCGATGGCGTCGGCGCCGATGGACGCAACGTCTGAGACGACGTCGGCGGCGCCGCAGCCTTATGCGGCAGGCGCCGCCCGCGGCGCGATCAGCCGCCGAAGATCATGCGCCACAGGCTTTTGATCGGCCACCAGAGCAACGGGAACAGCGCGCGGATGCAGAGCAGGATGATCGCGCCGACCACGATGCCCTGCGCCGCGGCGTAGATGATCGGGAATGTGCTCGGCTCGAAGGCGAGCCGCGCTTCGACGCCGATCGCGTTCTCGAGAAAGCGGCGCAGCCACGGCATCAAATCGAGATCCGTCATCGTCTCGTGGATCGACACGAACAGCGTCGTCGGCGCGATGAACGCGGCCAGCAGGGAGAGGTTGTCCGTCGATCTCAGATTCGCGTTCGTCTCGCGCTCTAGGTTGCGCTGCAACAGGATTTGCACGCGCTGGAAGATGAAATCCCGCCGATCCTCGACCTCTTTGAAGAAATCGAAACTCTCCTGCAAACGGCGACGAATGAAGATCTCGTAAGGCTGCCAGGTTTCAATCCGATCTTCGCGTAGATCTTCGATCGCGCGGGCGTAGGCGTCTTGGTAAAGTGAGGCTTGACTGATCCGATAGGTCGGACCGCCGCGAACATTCTCGCCGAGCCCGGCGATGTTGCCGATGATCTTCTCCAGGCTCTGGCGGCCGAACCAGCTCTTGCGCTCGGATTGGAACCAACGATCGAGGCGCGCGCCCTCATGCCTCAGCCCGACGCCCATATCGCGCAAATCATCGATGTCGATCACGGAGGCGATCCGCAGCGTCTCCAGCGTATGCAGCCGTTCGATCATGCGGCCGAGCTGCGGCGCGTCCGGGCGATCCTTCAGCATCACGAAATAACGCGTGGGGCTGACCACGTCATCGGCGCTGACGGTGACTTTCTTGTTTTCGAGCGCGCTGTCGAATTGCGTTGAGCCTAGCGTCGTCACATGGATGGCCTGCTTGCTGACGATCCGAGAGCCGATGAACTCACGGTTTCGCAAATCGGTGAGGCCGTCATTGAAGAATTCGCGCAGCAGAAGACGTCGATCTTCCAACGCGTTATATGCTTCTTTCTCGAAATAACGCGACGGTCGCTCTCGCTTATCGTCGATCTGATCCCAAAACTGATCCTGACGGACGACCACGCCCTTAAGAGACGAGAAAGCTTCGCCAGGAAAAACCACATCGTTCTTGTTGATCCAGGCGATGACATCGTTTTTTCGAGACGTGCTGTCGATGAAGTCTAGCTTAGGCGCTCCGTCTTTGGTGAGATCCCGACAAGCGCTTTTCAAATCAATCAGAAACTGATCCCAAACCCCGTCGATGAGGAGCTTTGTAATGCTCTTAATTTTCTCCGCATGGTCGTCGGGGAGGTCGTCGTAACCTCTGAAATTCGCGGTTGAGAGATAATCGAGCGCATTCTCGATATCATGCGGCAGCGTATCTTCCGGAAACCTCTGCTCAGGCCACGGCAGCGGCTTGAGGCGCGGCGTCTCGGCAGTCGGGTCGACCAAGTCCGCAGGGTCCAGATCGGACGCGGTAGGCTTCAACCGCGGCGCGTCGCGCTCGCGAAGCGAAAGGGTGAACAAGAAGCTGGTGTATTCGTGCTGCTGGTCGACGACGACGTAGCCGGGCAGACGCCAGCGCGCGCCCTCGCCATCCTTATTGTTCCAGCGGATCCGAAAGTTCTTGGAGACCAGACGGAAGCGATCAGCGTCCTTTTCGGCGCCTGACTCGCCGTCCCCTCGGCCGGTGTAGCTGCCGCGGGTCAATGCGAAGCGATCGGTTTCGACCGCGCCGGCGGGGCGGAACCGCTCATCCTCGAAGGCGGCGAGGATCACGTTGATTTTCTCGACCCATTCGAGGCGCCGGTCGCCCTGCTCGGTCGGCGTGTCGCTTTCGATCGGATCCTTGCCCGCCTCGGGCCGCAAGGAGAAGCCAAAGCTGATGCAGGGCGCGAAAAGCGGCGGCGAAGGCCGGTCATGCGCCTCCGCGCTGTAGAGCTTGGTCAGCCCATCCCATTTGAGATGCTTGAGCGGGTTCGGTCTCCGACCGCCCGCCCCTGCTCCGCCCTTCGCCATCGCTCCGTCCCTCCGCATAAGGCCGCCGGCCCGCCCCTGATCCCGGCGGGAAAGTAAAGGCAACGGCGCCGCCGCGCGAATGATCGCGACGCTCAAGCGCCAAGCTCATGGTGAACTGAGGCTTTAGGATCGCCCCCGCCAATAGGCGAGATGGCCGCCGAGGAGACCGCTGAGCGCGAAGATCGCCAAAAGTGCGATCCAAGCGGCGAGGAGCGGCTCGCCTCTGAGCGCCGCGCCGCCGGTCTCGAACGCCGCTCGGTCGGCGACGGCGCTGAGCAGATCCGGCCAGCCCTGCGGCGGCGTCAGAACCGCGGCGCGCGCCTGCGCCACATCGAACGCCAAAGCGTCCGGCGCGCCGGCGTAGCCCGCCCAGGCGACGAAATGCGTCGCCGCGCCCCAAACCGCGACCAGGAGGCCGACGAGGTGGCGCAGCCCCGCGATCCGCGGCGCGAGCGCCCGCGCGCTCAGAAACACCGCCAACGCCGCGATCAGGGCCGCGCCCAGCCCGACTTGCGCCAAGGGCGCCGCGACGGAGATCGCGACCGCGCCGAAGCACGCCGCGGCGACGAACAGCGTTGAGATCACGATCCGTCGCAAGGCCGATCCCATGCGGCGCGCCTCTTCTCGGTCAAAAGCTGCAGGAAACCGTGACGAAGCATATGGATGCGGCCTATCACTGCAACGCGGCGCAGCGCCTCGGGCGCCGGGCGCGCGCGCCGGGTCGCGGCGCCCGGAAGCATGGCGGGGAGAGGCGGGCGGCGTGACGGAGCCTCAGGATCGAACGGCTGAGACCATGGGCCGCGCCGCGGCGGCCGCGGGCGGAAGGGCGCGCTTTGGCGCTTATGTGGCGCTGGCCGCGCCGGGCCGGAGGGAGGCGTGGCGGCCTGTGGCCATGATCGGCCTGATCCTCCTGACGCAGATGCTCATGCTCGTCTTGGCGACCGCCTTCGCGGCGCATCTGCTCGGCGCGCCGCCCAGCCAAGCGGGCGGCGCCCAGGGCGCGCGCGCGCAGCTCTTGATCGCCCTCGTCTGTCTCGCCGCGACGCCCTTCGCGCTCGCCGCGGGGCTGCGCGCGCTCCATGGGCGGCGCCTCTCGAGCCTTTATGGACCAGCGCGCCGGCTCGAGCCGCGCGGGCTCCTCTTCGGCGCCGCCTGCGCCGCGCTCCTGACGGGGATCGGCCTGGCGGCGGCCACGCAGCTCGACCTCGCCACGCTCAGCTGGTCGCGCGCGCCCGCCGCCGGCGCGGCGGTGCTGATCGTCGTCTTCCTCCTTATCCCGCTGCAAGCGGCGGGCGAGGAGCTGCTCTTTCGCGGCTATCTGCTCCAGGAGATCGCCCGGCGCAGCCGGCTGGCGCTGTTCTGGGCGGCGGCGCCCTCCGCGCTCTTCGCCGCGCTGCATATCGACGCCGCCGCGCCGCTCGACGAAGCGATCAGCTACGCGCTGTGGAGCTTCCTCTTCGGCCTCGCGGCGGCGGCGATCGTCTGGCGCAGCGGCGCGCTCTCCATCGTGATCGGCCTCCATGTCGCCAATAATTGGATCGCGCTCCTCTTGTTCGAGCCGGCGCAAGGCGTCGCCGGGCTCGGGCCGATCGAGGTGCGTCTGACGCCGGGCGGCGCGGCGGCGACGCTTGCGCTGAACGCCGTTCTGCTAGCCGGCCTTTACGGGATCGTCGCGCTGGCGCTCCGGCGGCGGGAGGCGCGGGCGTGAGCGACCGACCGCGCAAACGCTCGCTCACGCTGCGCGGGCATCGCACCAGCGTGTCGCTGGAGCCTGTGTTCTGGGAGGCGCTGCAGCGGCTCGCGGCGGCGCGCGGCGTGTCGATCAACGCGTTGGCGGCGGAAATCGACGATGCGCGGGCGGCGGCGGATCCGGGCGTGTCTTTGGCGAGCGCGCTGCGCAGCGCGCTCCTGCGCGCCGCGCTGGAGCAGCAGGCGCGAAAATCGCGCTGAGGCGCCGCCTATGCGGCCAAGGCCGGCGCCAGCAGCGCGCTCCAGCCATGCCGACCGAGGTCTGCGAACAGCGGATCGTTGTGCTTTTTCTCAAGATACTGAAGGTTCCGCAGCGAGGAGCGCCGACGCGACGCCGGGTTCTTGCGATGCGGCAGATGGATGCTGTCATATTCGGTTTCCGCGACAAGCGCGACGCCGCCCGCGGCGAGCCGGTAGCCGAAATCCACATCCTCGCCGCCCCAGCTCGTCAGCGCTTCGTCAAAGCCGCCGATCGCCAGCGCGTCGTCCCGGCGACAGGCGACATGGCTGGTCCAAAAGATCGACCATGGCGCCAATGCGCCGCGCAGATCATGGGAGAGATCCCGCAAGCGGCGATGGCGACAATCGAGCAGACCGTTCGCGCCGCGCAGCGCTTCGAACGCCGCGCGCCATGTCGCGGCCTCTCGCTCTCGCTCGCCCCGCGGCGCCGCATCGCGCGCCGCCGCCTCCTCGGCGCTGCGCTGCAAGAGAGCCGTCACTTGCTGATTGCGGACGCTCGAATATTCGTCGACGCCGTAAGAGAGGCGGATCGACGCCGCGCCCGAGCGCATGAAGCGCCGCGAATGGCGGCTGAGCGCGTTCTGCGCCAGGATCACGCCCGTATCGAGAAACACCACCGTTCGCCCACGCGCGGCGGCGAGCCCGACATTCCGCGCGGCGGCGGCGCGAAAGCCGTGATCCTCTTGAAAGAAATAAGAGAGCGACATCCGGTCGGCGAAGCGCTCGCAAACCTCCGGCGTCCGATCGGTCGAGCCGTCATCGACCACGATCACCTCGAAGCGGGCTGGGTCGAGATCCTGCGCCCAGAGCGAGCCGAGGGTCAGAGCCAGATGCTGGTGGTGGTTATAAGTCGGAATGATCACCGAGAGCGCGATCTCGCCTCGCGGCGCGCCGCCCAATCCAACCATGCCATCCGCCATATCGCTTAACCTTCTGAACCTAAACGCCGCCCGTCACGGCGCTGGCGGTGAGAGGCACCCCAAGGATGAGGCGGCTTTTGGGCCGAAGCCGAACGGAAACCAGAACGATCGCTAAACTGTGAACAGAACAGTGATCGGATTGCTGCAACTGCGGTGTTAACGCCGCGGCGCAGCATCGGATGTGGCGCAGAGGACGCGGACGCGCGCGCCGCAGTCACCACCCGCACGCGTTTTCGGCGCCCTCTCCTCCGCCGCGGCGCCCCATAGCGCGTCCGCCCGCGCGCCTTGGCGCCGGCGTTCAAATTTCTACCTTGTAAGGGGCGCGGATCGAAAGCGAAGGTGACGGCTGTGAACTGGATGAAGACGAGCCTCTTGCTGGCGGCCATCACCGCATTGTTCATGGGGGTGGGCTTCTTGATCGGCGGGCCGACCGGCGCCGTGATCGCGCTTGGCGTCGCGATCGCGACGAATGCGTTCGCCTATTGGAACTCCGATAAAATGGCGCTGCGCATGCACAATGCGCGGGCCGCAACGCGCGCATCCCATCCTGAGTATTATCGGATGGTCGAGGAACTGGCCGCCAACGCGGATCTGCCGATGCCGGCGGTCTATGTGATCGAGGAGGATCAGCCGAACGCCTTCGCCACGGGCCGCAGTCCCGAGCACGCCGCGGTGGCCGCCACCACTGGCTTGATGCGCATGCTCACGCGTGAAGAGCTGGCTGGCGTCATGGCGCATGAGCTGGCGCATATCAAAAACCGCGACACGCTGATCATGACCATCGCCGCAACGCTGGCCGGCGCGATCTCGATGCTGGCGCAGTTCGGGATGTTCTTCGGAAGCTCAAGCGAGAACCGCAGCCCCCTCGGCTATGTCGGCTTGCTTCTCGCGGTGATCCTGGCGCCGCTCGCGGCGATGATGATCCAGATGATGATCAGCCGCACGCGCGAATACGCCGCCGATCGGATGGGCGCGGAGATCTGCCGCAATCCGATATGGCTCGCTTCGGCGCTGGCGAAGATCTCGGGCGGCGCGAAGCGCTACGAGATGATGAGCGCCGAGCGCAATCCGGCCAGCGCGCATCTCTTCATCGTCAATCCGCTCTCAGGCGCGCGCATGGATAATCTCTTCTCGACCCATCCCGCCGCTCAGAACCGCATCGCGGCGCTTGAGGCGATGGCGCGCGAGACGGGCCAAGGTGCGAGCGCAGCAGCG
Source organism: Pseudomonadota bacterium (assembly GCA_038530925.1). GTDB lineage: Bacteria > Pseudomonadota > Alphaproteobacteria > Rhodobacterales > Rhodobacteraceae > JALEGB01. The sequence goes on along the minus strand of JBCBCG010000165.1, from coordinate 1,986 downwards.
CCGGCGCCCGCCGCCGCGCGCGTCTCTGGTCGCTCCTGGGCGCCGAGCGTCAGCCGACGCCCGCGTCGCTGAGCCGTCCCCGCGCCCGGGCGTCGGTTGGGGCATGGGCTTGGGCTTGGGCTTGGGCGCCGATTATTTGGGCGCCGGACGCCCGCCAAATTGTCAGCGGGGGATACGCGGCCCTGCGCTCTGTTTCACAGCGCCCAGCGCCTGTGGTTAATTTAACACCTGCGTTGCGTAGGTATTAAAGTTTCCGATGCGGCGGACCGAAATATTTCCGTGTTCTTTTGGCCGATATCAAAAAAAGTCGCTAATCGCCTCTTTCTTGTCGCGTTGAAGCGTTTAAACTTGGATCGAGTTGCGTTCGCAACGCCGCGCCCGCGCGGCGGAGGCGCCGTCCTCGCCCAACGGCGTCACCGGAACAGCACCGCTCGCGACCGCTCTCGTCGCAGCGATCGAGGCCGAAGGAGCATGAGAGAGATGCAGTCTGACGCCAGTATTTTCGACGCCTTCGCGGACAGCTACAAAGGCCGCACCGAGAAAGTGATGACCCTTCAGGAGTATCTGGAGGGCTGCAAGACCGATCCGATGATGTACGCCGGCGCCGCGCAACGCATGCTCGCCGCGATCGGCGAGCCGGAGCTGCTCGACACCTCCGACGACCCGCGCCTCGGCCGGATCTTCATGAACCGCACCATCAAGCGCTATCCCGCCTTCGCGAATTTCTACGGGCTTGAAGAGACGATCGAGCGCATCGTCGGATTCTTCCGCCATGCGGCCCAAGGCCTCGAGGAGCGCAAGCAGATCCTCTATCTGCTCGGCCCGGTCGGCGGCGGCAAATCCTCGCTTTCCGAAGCGCTGAAGCAGCTGATGGAGAAGCACCCGATCTACGTGCTCGCCTTCGAACGCGAGGAAGGCGGCCCGCATGAGATGAGCCCGGTCTATGAGAGCCCGCTCGGGCTGTTCGATCCGGATAAAATGGGCGCGCGGATCGAGAGCGATTACGGCGTGCCGAAACGGCTCCTCACCGGCCATCTCTCGCCTTGGGCGGTGAAGCGGCTGGATGAGGCGCAAGGCGATCTCTCCCGCTTCAAGGTGGTGCAGGTGCATCCCTCGAAGCTGCGCCAAATCGGCGTGGCCAAAACCGAGCCAGGCGATGAGAACAACCAGGACGTCTCCGCCCTGGTCGGTAAGATCGACATCCGCAAGCTCGAGTATTTCGGCCAGAACGATCCCGATGCGTATTCCTATTCGGGCGGTCTGAACGTCACGACGCAAGGCTTGCTCGAATTCGTCGAGATGTTCAAAGCGCCGATCAAGATGCTGCACCCGCTGCTGACCGCGACGCAGGACGGCACATATGTCGGCACGGAAAATGTCGGCGCTCTGCCCTATCAAGGCGTGATCCTGGCGCATTCGAACGAGAGCGAGTGGCAGAGCTTCCGGAACAACAAGAACAACGAAGCCTTCCTTGACCGGATCTGCGTGATCAAAGTGCCGTACTGCCTGCGCGTGACGGAGGAGGAGCGGATTTACGAGAAACTGCTCTCCGCCTCCGAGCTCTCCGATGCGTCGCGGGCGCCGGGCACGCTGCAGATGCTGGCGCGTTTCTCGGTGCTCACGCGTCTCAAGGAGCACGCCAACAGCGCGCTCTTCTCAAAGATGCGCGTCTATGACGGCGAGAGCCTGAAAGAGACCGATCCCTCCGCCAAGACGGTGCAGGAGTATCGCGACGTCGCCGGCGTCGATGAAGGTATGGACGGCGTCTCGACGCGCTTCGCCTACAAGATCTTGTCGGAGACGTTCAATTTCGACACGCGCGAGGTCGCCGCGGATCCGGTGCATCTGATGTATGTTCTGGAGCAGGCGATCCGGCGCGAGCAGCTGCCGACGGAGGCGGAGACGCAGTATATCGAGTTCGTGAAAGAAGAGCTGGCGCCGCGCTACGCGGAGTTCATCGGCAACGAGAAACGCGCCAGCATCTGC
>JBCBCG010000164.1:0-9867 GCA_038530925.1 Pseudomonadota bacterium | reverse complement strand
GCACTGCCTCCTGGGCGCACCGCTCCCTTCGCCGGCGCTTCGGCGCGGCGGCTCCAACTCGCCTACCAACTCGAAGCCGCGCGCCCTTGGGCGGGCAGATGGCCGAAGGTGCGGTGAGGGTGTGACGCATTGGGCGTGTAGCACAGCTTGCCGAGGGTGTCGTTGGAGCCGCCGCGCCGAAGCGCCGGCGAAGGGAGCGGTGCGCCCTGGAGGCAGTGCGGGACGCCCGGCCGCGCTTCAGGCGACGCGTTGCTCACCGGGCGAAGACGACGCGGCGCCGGCGCCCAGCTTGAATTCCTCAATGGTCTTAATCAGGTCGCTCGCGGCTTGAGCCATGTTGTCGCCCATCTTGGCGAGCTCTTGAACCATTGCGGCGTTGGCGTTGTTCGCGTCGTCGATCGTGGCGACCGATCTATTCATTTCACCCAGGTTCTGGGTGTTCGATTGCAGATCGGCGTTAACGCTGCTGAGCTGTTCGCTGGCGCGTTTCACTTTTTCGACGATCAGATCGAGCGCCTTGCCAGATTCTTGAACCAGTTGCACTCCAGCTTGAACATGTTCCTCGCTGGCCTCGACCAGGCTCTTGATCTCATTCGCCGAGTCCGCCGCTCGCTGCGCGAGCTGACGCACTTCCGACGCGACCACTGCGAAGCCGCGCCCTGCTTCTCCTGCGCGGGCGGCTTCAACGCTCGCGTTCAGGGCGAGGAGATTGGTTTGGAAGGCGATCGCGTCGATCACCACGATGACGTTCGAGATTTTGTTCGACGAGTCGGAGATCCGCTGCATCGATCCGATGGCGCGATTGGCGATGTCGACGCCTTGTTGCGCATCGTCGCTCGCTTCGGACGCTGCGTTCGTGACAGCGACGACATTGTCAGAGAGCGTTCTCATCACACCGGTGAGGTCGCGCAAGGCGGACGCGGTTTCGCTCGTCGACGTTGCCGTGTCTCTGTTTCGCGCTGTGACGTCTTGCATCGCCGATGCCAGTTGCACCGCATTTTTGTCGACATCGCGCGCCGTTTCTACGGTTGACGACATCGCTGATTTCAACTGAGCGACTGCGGCGTTGAAATCGACGCCGAGCTCTTGATACTTCACCGGCATACTTTCATGAATTTCGCAGTTTAGATCTTTGTTCGCTAGTTTTTGGAGGCCATTCCTAATCGTTGCGACGACACTTTCAACTTCGGCCTTCGATGCATCGGATTTTAACTTTTCTTGCTCCGCGAAGGCTTTCTGCGCCTCTGCGTCGCGGCGCGATTCCTCTGCGGCGCTGCGCGTTTCTTCCGACGCCGCCAGCGTCATGTTCAGCGACTCTTGTTTCTGTTCAAGCATTTGAGCCTGAGACTGCTGACGCTTCATCGTAATTAACAGAACGAAGACCTCAAGGGCCACCATCGGCGCATGGAGCAGCGACCGCGACAGGCTCGCCTCCCATGTCCCACCCGGATAAACCAGCGACGGAAAAATGAAGCTGAGGCTGATATGGTGCACGTAAATAAGCACAAAAGATAAAATGAGCGCGCGAGGTGATCCCATCACGGAAATCACAGCGAGAAGCGCGAAGTAAAGCAGGTGGGTGTCGAGCTGCCATGGATGTCCGGTGAAGGCGCCCGTTATCAACGCGTTTTGGGCGATCAGCGCGCTGGCGAGAACGTCCAAAGATGCATTTGAATCTGATTTATACGCTTGATAGCCAATAAAGGCGACAACAATTGCGGCCCCCGTGACAAGGAAAGGTGAATTATTTAATATAGCGGCTGCGACCGGCGCACCAGCTGTTAGAATAAGCAACGCGATAAAGTTCAGTACGCGACCGTTGAGCGCTTCAAGCCACTTGCCCGACATCACGATACCTTCCCGGCCGAAAATAGCCAATTCACGTCATTTTATAAGCCGCACAACGCTGCCATTCTGTTACCGTCGACGACAAGCCAGGCGCTCGATTGATGCAACTGTTCGAGGCTCGCACGATCTCCAGCCATAGCGAGAACGGCGAAAGGAGCGTCCTCTGGGCTCATGATGACAAGGTCGAGAGACGCAGCGATTGAAACTGGGTCCCAGCCGATGATGAGCACGATGTCGTTAGGACGCGCTTGATCCCCAATGATCACCAAGACCGGAAAGATCACGGCGATCATCAGAAACAGCGCAGCATGACAGACATGCATCTTCTGCGATTCGGTCATCATCCGAAGAGACTACCTAAGAAGAAATAAGACCGTGTTGATTTGGAAAAGCGAACTCCAGTTAAGGATTAATTTATAGAAAGTGAAACCGCCACCCATCCGGGCGATGTCCGTTCCCTCGGCTGGAGCCCCGCCGGCCTGCCGATTGGCGTCCAATTCGCCGCCCCACGGTTCGAAGAAGCCCGCTTGCTCCAACTCGCCTACCAACTCGAAGCCGCGCGCCCTTGGGCGGGGCGATGGCCGGACGTTAGGTGAGCGCGATCGCGCGCGCCTGATGTGGCGACGTCGCCGAAGGAGCGAAGAGGCTTAGCCGAAACGCTCTTTCCAGAGGCGCACTCTTTGTTCGTCGCGGCGCAGATAGTCGCTGATCGCGGTGTCGAGCGTGGTTGCGGGCGACAGATCGCGATCCTCGCCCAGCTCCTTCAAGCGCATCGTGAACCAAGCGGTGACGCCGCCTTCCGGCGGGTTCTGGAATTTGGGGAACATAGGGTCAGCGTCGGCGTTCGCGCGCCATTTGTTCGGCAGCTCGGGATCAAGCGCGAGGGCGCGGGCGAGGCCGACCATATCTGCGGCGCCGCTGGAGACGGCGTTCGCCGCTTGCCGCGCTGTTTTGAAGCCGCCCGTGACCATCAACGGCTTCGACGTCATGCGCCGCGCGCGCTCGGCGAAAGTAAGAAAATAGGGCCCTCTTCCCGCGCGATCAGAGGCGGACGCCGCGCCTGGAAAATATGTGCCGCCGCTGATGTCGATCAGGTCGACCGCCGTGCGATCGAGCGCGGCGACGACTTTCAGCGCGTCGTCTTCGTCAAATCCGCCCGCCAGCTGATCGGTCGCGTTCAGCTTCACGGCGACGGGAAATCTTGCGCCGACGGCGCCGCGGACCGCCTCGACGACATCAAGAAGCAAGCGCATCCGCGCGCTGATCGCGCCGCCGAACGCGTCTGCGCGCTTGTTGAAAAGCGGCGAGAGAAACTGGCTGAGGAGAAACCCATGCGCCGCATGGATCTGCACGCCGCCGAAGCCGCGCTGCTTCGCCAGCGCCGCCGTCCGTGCGAACTCAGCCGGCAACTCTAGGATCTCGCTCAACGACAAGGCCGCGCAGCTCAACCCGGGCAGATCGAGGGCGGATGGGCCCTTCGGCGCGCCGATGGGAGGATACGCCATCGCGCCGGCATGGCCGAGTTGCAGCCAGAGCTGAGCGCCATTCGCGGATCCGGCCTGTGCGAGCGCCTCAAAGGCGGCGGCGTCCGAGTCCGGCCGAAGCACGAGATTGCCGGGCTTCTCCGCCGCGGCGGGATCGCCCTGCACCTCGCCGATGATCGCCGCGGCGAGCCCGCCTTCGGCCCAGCGCTTATAAAGCCGCCGCTGCGACGGCGTTGGGTTTCCACGCCCATCGCCAAGCGAGTCGGACATGGCCGATTTCACGATCCGGTTCTTCAAGACCGCGCCGCAGGGAAGCTCCAACGGCTCGAAAAGCGGGTCGTTAAGGCGCGCCGTCATAACCGGAGACCCTCCGAGGCGGGGCGTCTGGCGCGCCGCTGTGATCCTGTCACGGAACGCCGCCTGAGCGGCGCTCCGCTTTTGCGCAGCAAGCGCTTACGCGAAGCTGACGCCTGCTTTGGTCATCGGCAGCTCGAAGATGCGCTGACCGGTGGCGGCGAAGATGGCGTTGGCCAGGGCCGGGGCGGCGGGCGGCGTGCCGGGCTCGCCGACGCCGGTCGGCGCTTCGTCCGAGGCGACGATATGCACCTCGATCTTCGGCATGTCGGTGATCCGCAGCGGCTCATAATCGGGGAAGTTGCGCTGGTCGACCTCGCCATCCGTCAGCGTGATCTCGTTGCGCATCGCGGCGCCGATGCCGTAGCCGATGCCGCCCTCCATCTGCGCCACCACGATGTCCGGGTTGATCACCCGGCCGCAATCCACCGCGCAAACCACGCGGTCGATCTTCACCACGCCCTCCGTCGCCGTGACCTCCGCCACCAGCGCCACATAGGAGTTAAAGCTTTTGTGCAGCGCGACGCCGCGGCCGCGGCCGGGCCCGACCGGCTCGCCCCAGCCGGCTTTCTCCGCCGCGAGCTTCAAGACGCCGGCATGGCGCGGATGATCGCCGAGGAGCTTCATCCGGTAGTCGACCGGATCAGCGCCCGCCGCCTCCGCCATCATGTCGAGCATCAACTCGGTGGAGTAGGCGGTGTGCGTGTGCCCGACCGCGCGCCACCAAAGCACCGGCGCTTCCGAGCGCATGTTGCGCACATCGACGCGCATGTTCGGGATCGCATAAGGCAGATCGTTCGCGCCCTCGACCGAGGTGCTGTCGATCCCGTCTTTCACCAGCATCTCTTCGAAGAACGTGCCGATCAGGATCGACTGGCCTGCGAGCTTATGCCGATAGGCGAGCGGCGCGCCCTCCGCATCGATCCCGGCGGTCACGCGCTGAACATAGAGCGGGCGGTAGTAGCGGCCGGTGAGATCGTCCTCCCGCGTCCAGACGAGTTGGACCGGGCGGCCCTTCAGCTCGGTCTCGGACAGCGCCTTGACGACCATCGCCGCCTCGGCGTGGTAATCCGAGGTCGGCGTCGCGCGGCGGCCGAAAGAGCCGCCGGCGAGCACGGTCTCGATCGACACCTTCTCCGGCTCGAGCCCGAGGATCGCCGCGATGGTAGGCTTGGCCAGGGCCGGGAATTGGCAGCCATCCCAGACCTGAGCGCTCTGACCGTCATAGGCGATCACGCAGTTCAGCGGCTCCATCGGCGCGTGGGCGAGATAGGGAAAGACGAATTCCGCCTCGACCGTGCGCGCCGCATCCGCCAGCGCGGCGTCCGCATCGCCGTCGTTCCGCGCGGCGACGCCCGGCGCGTCGAGCGCCGCTTTGTGCTCGGCGATGATCGCCTCGGTCGAGCGCGTCTCGGCGTCGGTCTCGTCCCACTCGATCGAGAGCGCATCGCGGCCTTTGATCGCGGCCCATGTGCTCTCCGCCACCACGGCCACGCCGCGTGGCGTCTCGATCACGGCGAGCACGCCGCGCACCGCCTTGGCCTCGCCATCGTCGAGGCTGGACAGGGTCGCGCCCACTTTCGGCGGGCGGGCGATCACGGCGCGAACCATGTTCTCGCGGCGGATGTCGAGGGCGAAGAGCGCGGAGCCGTCGGTCTTGGCGCGGCCGTCCTTGCGCCGCAGCGTCGGGTCGCCGGTCAGCCGGAATTCGGAAGGATCTTTCAGCCGCGGCTCCTCCGGCGGCGTGAGGCCCAGCGCGAGCGGCACGAAGGCGTCGAAGGTTCCGCTGCGCGTCCCCGCGGAGAGGACGCCTTTCTCGATCGAGATCTCGGCGGCGTCGACGCGCCAGCTCTTCGCCGCCGCCTCGACGATCAGCGCCCGGGCGGCCGCGCCGGCCTTGCGGTACTGCTCATAGGAATTGGCGATCGCGGTGGAGCCGCCGGTGCCTTGCGCGCCAAGCAGCAGATTGGCGTATTTCGTGTCATCCGCCGGCGCGTAGACCGCTTCGACCTGCTCCCAATCAGCGTCCAGCTCCTCGGCGACCAGCGTCGCGAGGCCGGTCGTCGTCCCTTGGCCCATCTCGAAATGCTTGATCACCACGGTCACGATCCCGTCCGGCGATATCGAGACAAACGGGTTCACGGTCAGCGTCGCGTCGGATTGAGCCGCGTCGGCTTTGGCGAGCGCGCCGGAGCCGTCGAAGCCGATCACCAGCGCGCCCGCGGCGGCGGCGGAGCCGGCCAGAAAGCCGCGGCGAGAAAGGTGGAGATCCGCTGTTTTCGGTGCGATGTCGTTCATGATCAGGCCTCCAGGCTCGCGGCGGCGGCGTGGATCGCGGCGCGGATCCGCATATAGGTCGCGCAGCGGCAGACATTTCCGGCCATCGCGGCGTCGATGTCATCATCCGTCGGCTTCGGCGTCTCGGTGAGGAGCCCGATCGCCTGAATGATTTGGCCGGACTGGCAGTAGCCGCATTGGGCGACGTCGAGATCGCGCCAGGCGGTCTGGACCGCGTCGGCCACCGGGCCCGAGACCGCTTCGATGGTGGTCACCTCGCCTTCGACGCTGTCGATGGTGGTGACGCAGGAGCGCGTCGGAACGCCGTCGATCAGCACGGTGCAAGCGCCGCAAGCGGCGACGCCGCAGCCGAATTTCGTGCCGGTCAGGTTGAGATTGTCGCGGATCGCCCAGAGCAGGGGCGTGTCGTCATCGGCGTCGACGCTGCGCGTCTCGCCATTGATGCTGAGTTGGAACGCCATCGGATCCTCCCTTGCGCCTGCGGCGCGCTAGAGAGCGCGCTGCTCGGATGCGGTGCTACGTAAGTCCCTGGCGGCGCCGTTCCATGCTTGACAGAGCGCCGACTCGCGCGCCGCCCCGCTTTGGGGGATGAGGCCATTGCGTGGAGCACATACCGCTCGGTATGCTTGGGCGCGACGTGATACCGCAGGAAAACAATCAGGCGCGCCGTCCGGAAAGAAGCGGCGCCAGAGGGAGGAACCACCATGGCCGCAGCAACGATGTCCGACACCGCATCCGACGATATGTTCAGCCTCGCCGGCAAAACCGCCATCGTCACCGGCGGCACGCGCGGGATCGGCGAGATGATCGCCACAGGCTTCCTACAGCGCGGCGTGAAGACCTACATCACCTCGCGCAAAGCCGACGCTTGCGAGGCGATGCAGGAGAAGCTGAGCGCCTTCGGCGAGGTGGTGGCGGCGCCCTATGATTTGGCGAGCAGCGAAGGGATCGAGGCCTTCGCCGGCTTCATGGCCGAACGCGAAGGCAAGATCGACATTTTGGTCAATAACGCCGGGGCGACCTGGGGCGCGGATATCGACAAGCTGACCGAGGAGCAGTGGGACAAGGTCATGGACCTGAACGTCAAGTCGCTGTTCTTTCTCAGCCAAAAGCTGCTGCCTCAGCTCCGCGCCGCCGCGGTGGAGACCGGGCGCGGCCGCATTATCAACATCGCCTCGATCGAAGGGCACACCGTGCCGATGCAAACGGACAGCTTCGTCTATCCGACCTCGAAAGCCGCGGTGAACCATCTGACGCGGGTGATGGCGCGGCGCCTCGCGGGCGAGAAGATCACGGTGAACGCCATCGCGCCCGGCCCGTTCGAGAGCAAGATGACCGCGTTCATGCTTGCCTCGGATGAAGGAAAGAAGATGGTCGGCGGGCATATGCCGCTCGGCCGGATCGGCCAGCCGGACGACATGATCGGTCTCTCGGTGTTCCTGGCGAGCCGCGCGGCCGACTACATCACCGGCGTTTCGATCCCGCTCGATGGCGGCTATGTCTCGGCGCGCTGAGGAGGCGGCTTCATGTCGGTGCTGAACGCATCTTACGAGACTCTGTCGCTGTCGCTTGAGGACGAGATCCTGACAGTGACCTTGAACCGGCCCGAGCGGCTCAACGCATTCAACGTCACGATGAGCCAGGAGGCGCCGGCCCTTTTGGAGGCGGCGGACGCCGATGACGCGGTGCGCGCGCTGATCGTCACCGGCGCCGGCCGCGGTTTTTGCGCCGGCATGGATCTCGGCGACGGGCTCGACAACGCCTTCGGGCTCGATGAGAGCGTTGATCCGCTCGGGCCTGAGGCGGAGGCGATCCGCGATCTCGGCGGCGTGCTGACGCTTCGACTCTTCCGAATGAAAAAGCCGGTGATCGCCGCGATCAACGGTCCGGCGGTGGGGATCGGCGCGACCATGACCTTGCCGATGGATGGGCGCATCCTGTCTGAAAAGGCGCGCGTCGGCTTTGTGTTCGCCAAGTTGGGGATCTGCCTTGAGGCGTGTTCGAGCTGGTTTCTGCCGCGCCTAGTGGGCATGGAGCGGGCGCTCGAATGGGGCCTTTCGGGCGACATCCTCTCGGCGGAGGAAGCCTTCGCCGGCGGGTTCGGCGCCAAGGTGGTCTCGCCGGATGACCTGCTGCCGACGGCGCGGGCCTATGCGGCGCGTCTGATCAAAGGGACGTCCGCGGTCTCCGTCGCCGTGAACCGCCAACTTCTCTGGCGCATGGCGGGCGCGGCGCACCCGATGGAGGCGCATCGTCTCGACAGCCGGGCGATGCTGGCGCTCAGCATGGGCGACGGCAAAGAAGGCGTCGCGGCGTTCGGCGAAAAGCGCCCGCCGCGCTTCGCCAGCCGCGTCTCCGCCGGCGCGCCGCTCGGCTTCGACTGGGACTCCGAACCGCCCTTCTTGAAGGAGTGAACCGGCGTCGAGAGCGGCGAGCTCGCTCGTGCATCCATTTGGCGTGACCGAAAACGGCGAGATCGCCGCACCGCGCCGTGATGGCGCAACGCCCCGGTTCCGGTCGCGCTGTCTTTTGATCTTCTTAACATTTCGCCCGCCACCTTGGCGCGGGCCCGGCGTTCGCTTGAAAGCCGGGTCCGTAAGGTCCGTGTCGCCGAACGCGAACCGGTTCGCACCGTCGTGATCGTTCGAAAGGCGTCAGGATCACCTTGGGGGATGCACTTGCTCGTCGCATGGCGCGCGGATCTTCGGATCCGTCCTATGACGATGGTTCGATGCATGACGCGGCCGCAGCGGCGATGATTTGGGCGGAGCCGCGCGACTTTGAAGGGGAGCGCAAGTCCATGGCGTTGGCTGAAACGCATGAAGTTCTGAGAGACGCGACGACTCCGAACGCACCGCAGAGCAAGCTCACCAAACTTAAAGAGATTGTTCGTTCCGGCTCCTATCAGGACAGCTTTGGCGTCAGGACCATCGAAGCGAACGTTCTGCTGAATGAGATCGATTTCCTTTACGATATCGTCTCGCAGAATGGCTTCACTCAATGCTTGGATATCGGCGTTGCGACGGGCGTCTCATACGCCGCGATGGCCGCCGCGATCGATGCGGGCGCTTCGCCTGGCGTTCTCTATGGTGTCGATCCTTACCAGGTGACGCGCTTTCAAGAGTCCGCTGTTCGCCTCTGCGCGCTTTTGGATCTTCCGTGCCATGGCGTGATCGCCGAAAAGACTTTGTACGCTACAGCAAAAATTCGCTCTATTGTCTCCGATCTCAATCGTCCTGAGTTGGATTTCGCATTTATTGATGGATGGCACGCTTTTGATACGACACTCGTCGACTTTCTTTTGGTGGATGACATGCTGCGCGATGGCGGTGTCATCGCCTTTCACGACTGCTATTACCCGTCGAAGCTCAAAGTCATTCGCTTTGCGCTGCGCCATCGCGACTATGAACTGATGAGAACTGTCGCACAGCCGCGGTTCTCGGCGCCGCTGCGTGCGGCGAGGCTGTTGCGAAACCTGAAAACCAACCCTCACAGCGCCTTCGATTTGAACTACTGGCGCTTTAACGTGAAGACAGATTCGTCGATCATCTGCATTCGTAAACGGTCGGACAAAAAACCCAAATATAACTTCTTTAAGAGGTTCTAGCGCGATCGCGCTTCGCGTCCAAAGGCCAAAGGCCAAAGGCCAAAGGCCAAAGGCCAAAGGCCAAGGTCCGAGGGCGAGGTCGCCGCGCCGCCATCCGCGCAGGATGGCGGCGCAGCCGCTGGGAGCCTCTTAGCGGCCGCTGGAGTCGCTGACGTCGCGGCTCTCATTGGACTGGTATTTCGAGACTTCGAGATCGCCTGAGAAGAAGGACGGCGTCTCGATCAGCGCGCCGCCGCCCAGCGCCGCGCGCTCGGCGAGGCTGGCGCGGAAGTTGTC
>JBCBCG010000163.1:0-9907 GCA_038530925.1 Pseudomonadota bacterium | reverse complement strand
GAACATATCGCTGTCGGCGGGCGTCATATCGAGCCAAGCGGCGAAGCCGGCGAAGCCGGCCCCGTCCCGCGCCATATCGCCAATGGCGGCCGCGGGCGCGAGTTTGGCGCGCATCACGCCGAAGAGATCGACGAACGAGATCAAGAAATACTCGATCCCTTTCTCCCGCGCCGTTTGCGCCAGATCGGTGCTCATCAAATCCCCCTTCCTCGTCATGTCTTTTGTTTCGCTCGGCGCCGCTGCTGAAACGGGCGCGGAGGCCGGCGGCGGCCCGGGTGGCTCCGCCGCTGCGCCGCCCGAGCCGCGCCCGGTCAGGCGTCGCCAGAGCCCTGTCATCGCGCCCGCAGGCGCGTCGCCAGCGTCCTGGTCCCCTGCGCGCTCCTCAGCCCCGCGCTCATCAGCCCTGCGCTCATCGGCCCTGCGCTCATCGGCCTGGGATCCAGTTGGTGCCCGCGAGCGGCACCCCCGCCATCGCCGCGGCCTCGACGGTCAGCGCCGCCAGATCCTCAGGCTCGAGATGATGCACATGGCTCTTGCCGTTGGCGCGCGCCAATGTCTGCGCCTCCAGCGTCAGCACGGCGAGATAATTGGCCAGCCGGCGCCCCGCCTTCACCGGATCGAGCCGCGCCGCCAGCTCCGGATCCTGGGTGGAGATCCCAGCGGGATCCTGCCCCTCATGCCAATCATCATAAGCGCCGGCCGTGGTTCCGAGCTTCTGATACTCCTCTTCCAGCGCCGGGTCGTTATCGCCGATCGCCACCATCGCCGCGGTGCCGATCGAGACCGCATCCGCGCCGAGCGCCAGCGCTTTGGCCACATCCGCGCCGTTCCGGATCCCGCCAGAGACGATCAGCTGCACCTTGCGATGCATGTCGAGCTCCTGCAGCGCGCGCACCGCCTCGCGGACCGCCGGCAGCGTCGGGATGCCCACATGCTCGATGAACACCTCTTGGGTCGCCGCGGTGCCGCCTTGCATGCCGTCGACGACAACCACATCCGCGCCCGCCTTCACGCTGAGCGCCGTGTCGTAATAAGGACGCGCCGCGCCGACTTTGATGTAGATCGGCTTCTCCCAGGCGGTGATCTCGCGCAGCTCCTGGATCTTGATCTCGAGATCGTCGGGCCCGGTCCAATCGGGATGACGACAGGCCGAGCGCTGGTCGATCCCAGGCGGCAACGTGCGCATATCCGCGACGCGGTCGGTGATCTTCTGGCCGAGCAGCATGCCGCCGCCGCCTGGCTTCGCGCCTTGGCCCACCACGACTTCGATCGCGTCGGCTTTGCGCAGATCATCCGGGTTCATGCCATAGCGCGAAGGCAGCAGCTGATAGACCAGCGTCTCGGAATGCTCGCGCTCTTCAGGCGTCATGCCGCCATCGCCGGTGGTGGTCGAGGTGCCCATCGCGCTCGCGCCGCGGCCGAGCGCCTCTTTCGCTTGCGCCGAGAGCGAGCCGAAGCTCATGCCGGCGATGGTGATCGGGATCTTCAACTCGATCGGCTTTTTGGCGAAGCGCGTTCCCAGCGCGACATCGGTGGCGCAGGCCTCGCGATAGCCTTCCAGCGGATAGCGCGACATCGAGGCGCCAAGAAACACGAGATCATCGAAACAGGGCACGCGCCGCTTTGCGCCGCCGCCGCGAATGTCATAGACGCCCGTCGCCGCGGCGCGCCGGATCTCGGACAGCGTGTATTCGTCGAAGCTCGCCGAGACCCGCGGCGTGGTGCGCGGGATGCGCGGATCGGAACTCATCGCGGCGTCTTCTCCCTTTCGCTGCGTCCGGCGCCAGCGCGTCAATACGCGCCGAGATTATCGATGCTGAAATGATAGAGCCGCCGCGCCGAGCCGTAGCGGCGGAAGCTCGCTGGATCGGCGCTCATCTCCGCTTGCGAAAGAAGCGCCGCCAGCGCCTCGCGATGCGCCTCCGTCATCGGCTTCTCTTCGCAATCGGCGCCAAGGCTCGCCACGCGCCCCCGCACGAACAGCTCCGCCTCATAGAGGCTGTCGCCCAGATCGGCGCCCGCGTCGCCCAGCACCACAAGCCGCCCCGCCTGCGCCATGAAAGCGGACATATGCCCAACGTCGCCGCCCACCACGATGTCGACGCCCTTCATCGAGATGCCGGCCCGCGCCGAAGCCGAGCCCTGCACCACAACGAGCCCGCCATGGCCCGAGGCGCCGAGCGACTGGCTCGCGTCCCCCGCCACGCGCACCAGCCCTGACATGATGTTCTCCGCGCAGCCCGTGCCCACATTGCCTTCGATGCGCACGCTCGCCTGCTTGTTCATACCCGCGGCGTAATAGCCGGCGTGGCCGAGGATCCGAACCTCCACCGGCGCGTCGAGCCCGCAGGCGAGCGCATGCGCGCCGCCGGGGCTCAGCACATCGAACGCGCCGCTCTCAGCGACTTGCAGCGCGGCGTTCACTTCGCGCACGCTCAGCGCGGCGAGATCGAGCGCCGTATTCGTCGGCGCAGCGCCGGAGTGAAGGATGTCGGCGCTCATGCGCTTGCGCTCCGCGCGACGCCGGTCGCCGCCTCCGAATGAGACCAGCTGTAGATCCGCCCCGGCCGCGGCTCCCAAATCGCCGCGTGCTCGACGCCCGGCAGCTTGGCGATCGCGCGAAACTCAGAGGCCATCGCCACCCAGTCGTCCGTTTCAGCGATCACCGCCGGCTTGCAGGCGATCGGATCGCGCAACACCGCAAAGCCGTCCGCCGAGCCGATCGCGAAGGTGTAGAACCCGTCGAGGTCCTCGATCGCACGTTCTAGCGCCGCCTCAAGCGTATCGCCCTCACGCAGCCGCCAGGAGAGATAACCGGCGGCGACTTCGCTGTCGTTCTCGGTCTGAAAAGTCTCGCCCCGCCGCTCAAGCCAGCGGCGCAAGCGGTTATGGTTCGAGAGCGAGCCGTTATGCACAAGGCACGCATCCGCGCCGGTGGAGAAGGGATGCGAACCTGCTGTCACCACAGCCGATTCAGTCGCCATCCGCGTATGCGCTAAAGCGTGACCGCCGGCGCGCTTCGCCAGTCCGAAACGCTCGGCGACTTTGTCCGGATCGCCGACGCCCTTGAAGAGTTCGATCGCCGCGCCGGCGGAGAGAACGGTGATCTCAGGCGCCAGCTCGATCAGCCGCCGCCGCATCGCGGCGCCGTCGAAATTCGCGTTTTTGGCGCCGCCGCTCTCAGCGAACGAGAGCGGCGCGCTGAGGATGGCGTGATCTTCAAGGATCCGCATCTCCACAGGCGCGCCGATCGCTTGCGCCAGCGCGTCCGCGATCCGGGCCCAGTCGGCCGCGCCCGACGGCGCCAGGCAGGTGAGTTTGAGCCGCGCGGCGCTCTTGGCGGCCTCCGGCGCGTCATAGATCGCAAAGCCCGCCGAGTCCGGCCCGCGATCCCGCATCTCATGCAGCATCAGCGCGGTCAGCCGCCCTAACTCCGGCTGCAGCGCCGCCGATTTCAGAAACAGCCCTGCAATGCCGCACATCTGTCGCTCGCTTCGCCGCCCACGCGCCGCCCTAATCCAGCGCTCTCTCTGGGAGATAGGCGAAACTTTCACAGCAGGAAAGAGAATTTCACTAAAGTCAGCGGCATCGCGCCACAGCGCCGGGCGTCAGCCGCCCTCCGGCGCGACCAGAATGGCGAGAAACCGCGCCGGCAGCCGCCGCAGCTCCAGCGGCCCATGCGGAGCCTCGGCGTCGAAATAGAGCGAGTCGCCCGGCTGCAGAAGATAGGTCTCCGCGCCATGGCGATACGCGACCTCGCCTTCCAGCATGTAGAGGAACTCGACGCCCGCATGCTGGAAGATCGGATAGGCGTCCGCGTCCTCCTCCAGCGTGATGAGATAGGGCTCGACCCGAGTCGGGCTGCGCAAGCTGTGGCCGAGCAGCTGGTAGCGATGCCCTTTGCTCGAACCGCGCCGCTCCAGCGTGAGGCCTTGACCGGCCTTCACGAACGCGGCGTCCCGCTTTTCATCAAAGCGTGAGAAGAAGGTCGAGATCGGCACGTTCAGCGCCGCGGCCAAAGCCTGGAGCGTGGCCAGAGACGGAGAGGTCTGCCCGTTCTCAATCTTCGACATCATGCCGACCGACAGCGAAGCGGACTTCGCCAAATCCGCGAGCGTGACGCCAATCGCCTGCCGCGTCGCGCGCACCTGCGCCCCGATCGAGATCTCCAGCGCCTTATCCGATCCCTGCCGCTCCTGCTTCGCCACGGGCGCTCCTCGTCTCATCGCCTGTCGGCGACAAGAGCCTAGCGACGAACGCGGCGCAACCGAACCGCGTCGATGCGCAGTCCGGCGCCGCCATCTGGCGGATGTTAGTGAATCGCCTTCGACAACTCCGCGATGCTCGAGGGCACGCGTTTGCCGTCGATGTCGATCTTCACTTGCGCTTCGCCGTTGACCAGCATGCTGTTGGCGAGCGCGATGCGCATGCTGGCGGCGTCGACGCCTTCGCGCTCGATCGAGGAGATCAGCGTCTCCAGCACCGTCTGCACCGCGACGGCGAGCGTCTCCGGCCGGGTCTTCTCGTTGTTACTGAAGCTTGTGGTGAGCGCGTTGCAGAGCGCCACCGCGATATCCCGCGCCTCTTGCGCGTCGTGCTTCTGCGGGTCGAGCGCGCGGCCTGGACCGGCTTGGATGGTGGCGGACAGGGCGATGCGGTGGCCTGCGGTCTCCGCCTGCTCGGCGGTCTCGCGGTCCTGATCCTGCTCCTGATTTTCGACCGTCTGGCTCTTCTTCAGCGTCATCTTCCCAGCTCCCGGCGCTATTTCAGTTGAGCGGATCTCTGCAAGTTCGCTGCCATGGAGAGCGCCGCGGGGCGACGCGCCGCCCCGCTGCGCTCTCCATGGCAGCGTCTCAGCCGCGCCGCGCATGCAAAAGGCCGCCGCATCCCCGATGCGGCGGCCCATAAGACGTTGCGCCGTCACACGGCGAAACCTTAACGAAGCGTCGCTGCGCGCGGCGTCTCGCCGCAGCGCCGCCCCTTAGCCCTCCGGCGCGATCTCCTCGCCGGTCGACTGGTCGACGATCTTCATTGAGAGGCGCACTTTGCCGCGATCGTCAAAGCCGAGCAGTTTCACTTTGACCATCTGTCCCTCTTTTAGCAGATCCTTCGGCATCGAGCCTTTCTTCGCGCCGGTGATCTGGCTGACATGCACCAAGCCGTCGCGCGCGCCAAAGAAGTTCACGAAAGCGCCGAAGTCCATAATCTTAACGACCTTGCCGTCATAGATCTGGCCGACTTCCGGCTCGCTGGTGATCGAGAGGATCTTTTTCTTCGCAACCTCGATTTTATCGAGATCGGCCGAGGCAATCTTCACAGTGCCGTCATCGTTGATGTCAATCTTGGCGCCTGATTCCTCGACGATCGAGCGGATCGTCTTGCCGCCAGAGCCGATCACTTCGCGGATCTTATCGGTCGGGATGGTCAGCATCTCGATCCGCGGCGCGTTGCTGGAGAACTCCTTGCGTCCTTCGGACAGCGCCTTGGCCATCTCGCCGAGAATGTGCATCCGCCCGTCTTTGGCCTGGGCGAGCGCCTTATCCATGATCGCCTCGGTGATGCCGGCGACCTTGATGTCCATCTGCAGCGAGGTGACGCCCGCCTCGGTGCCGGCGACCTTGAAGTCCATATCGCCGAGGTGATCCTCATCGCCGAGGATGTCCGTCAGCACGGCGAAGCGGCCATCCGGCTCCAGGATCAGCCCCATGGCGACGCCAGCCACCGCGCGCTTCAACGGCACGCCCGCATCCATCATCGCCAGCGAGCCACCGCAGACCGTCGCCATGGATGATGACCCGTTCGACTCCGTGATCTCGGAGACGACCCGGATGGTGTAGGGAAAATCCACCGGCTCCGGCAGCACCGCCCGCAGCGCGCGCCAAGCGAGTTTGCCATGGCCGATTTCGCGGCGCCCGGGCGAGCCCATGCGGCCGGTCTCGCCGACGGAATAAGGCGGGAAGTTATAATGCAGCAGAAACCGCTCGCGATACTCGCCTTCCAGCGCGTCGATGATCTGCTCATCATCGCCGGTGCCGAGCGTCGCGACGCAGATCGATTGGGTCTCGCCGCGGGTGAACAGCGCTGAGCCATGGGTGCGCGGCAGGAAGCCGACTTGGCTTTCGATCGCGCGCACCGTGCTGAGATCGCGCCCATCGATGCGCTTGCCGCTCTCCAGGATCGCGCCCCGCACAATCTCCTGCTCCAACTTCTTGAAAGCGTCGCCGACCGCAATCGTGTCCGCCGCTTCGTCGTCGGTCAGCCCTTCGGCGAGCGCCGCCTTCGCGCCGGCGATCTGCTGTTGGCGCGCCTGCTTGTCCACGGTCGCGAAGGCGTCGCGCAGCTGCGGCTCGACGAGCCCACGCACCCGCTCGAGGATCGCGGATCGGTCCGGCACCTCGTGGCTCCACGGCTCCTTCGCCGCCTCTTCAGCGAGGCCGATGATCATATCGATCACCGGCTGGATCGCCTGATGGCCGAACATCACCGCGCCGAGCATCTGCTCCTCGGACAGCTCGTCGGCCTCGCTCTCCACCATCATCACAGCGTCTTGCGTGCCCGCCATGACGAGATCGAGCTTGCTGTCTTTCAGATCGTCCTGGCTCGGGTTCAGCGCGTATTCGCCATTGATGAAGCCCACGCGCGCCGCGCCGATCGGGCCCATGAACGGCAGGTTCGCCACGGTCAGCGCCGCGGAGGCGCCGATCATCGCCACAATGTCGGGATCGTTGCGCAGATCATGGCTGAGCACGGTCAGCACCACTTGCACTTCGTTCTTGAAGCCCTCGACGAAGAGCGGCCGGATCGGCCGGTCGATCAGCCGCGAGGTCAGCACCTCTTTCTCGGACGGACGCCCTTCGCGTTTGAAAAAGCCGCCTGGAATCTTACCGGCGGCGAAGGTCTTCTCTTGATAGTTCACAGTGAGCGGGAAGAAATCCTGGCCCGGCTTGGCTGATTTCGCGGCCACCACCGTCGCGAGCACCGTCGTCTCGCCGAGGGTGGCCAGCACCGCGCCATCCGCCTGGCGCGCCACGCGCCCGGTCTCCAGCACCAGCGTCTCGCCGCCCCACTCAATTTCTTTGCGTTTGATATCGAACATATTCCGTTTCCTCATCGGCGGTCGCCGGATTGCGGCCGCCACGGCCCTCGCGTGAAGATCGCGCGCCCCGGGCCGAGGGCGGCGCCGCGTTTCATCTGCGCCGTCGCGAGCGCAGCGAGATCGCGCCGGCCGTCCGGCGGACCTCAAAAGAAAACGCGCCCCGTCTCCGGAGCGCGCTGTCGCTGGGTTTATTTCCGAATGCCGAGGCGCTTGATCAGATCGAGATAGCGCTGCTCCTCAACGCCTTTGATGTAATCAAGAAGCTTGCGCCGACGTGAGACCATTTTCAGCAGGCCGCGGCGCGAATGATTGTCTTTCTTATGCGTCTTGAAATGCTCGGTCAGATTGGTGATCCGCTCGGTCAAGATGGCCACTTGAACTTCGGGCGAGCCCGTGTCGCCGTCCTTCGTCGCATAATCGGTGATCACGGCGCTTTTGCGCTCGGCGGTGATCGACATCGGAGATCCTCTCATCAACTAAAGCCAGGCCTCTCCGCCCCAGCGGCGGGAGGCGCGAACACGCGCGTCGGGTGGAACGATCCGGCTCGGTAGACGCCGACGGCGACGGGCGCGCCATCATGGCTGGCCCACACCGCGTCGCCGTAGGAGAGATCTTGTCCCGCGAGCGCTCCGATCACAGGCGCGGCCTGTCCATTTCGGATCATCGCCGCCGTTCCGCCGTCGACCGTCAGAGCCGGGATGTCGTCCAGCCCCGCCGCCACCGGCGCGATCCTGAGATCGGATGGGCTCGTATCGCGCAAACGATCGAGCATTTCAAAAGAAATCGCCTCATCTAGCGTGAAGGGCCCAGAGGTCAGCCGGCGCAGCGCCGTCACATGGCCGAAGCAACCGAGCCGCTCGCCGAGATCGCGGGCGACCGCGCGCACATAGCCGCCTTTGCCGCAGACCATCTCCAGCACCGCCTCCTCAGCGCGGGGCGTCTCGATCAGCCGAAGCGCGTCGATCCGGATCGGCCGCGGCGCGAGCTCGGGCGCCGCCCCTTCCCGCGCAAGATCATAGGCGCGCGCACCGTCCACTTTGATCGCGGAGAAGGCGGGCGGACGCTGCATCACCACGCCGACGAAGTCGGGAAGCGCCGCCTCGATCTCCGCGGCGCTCGGTCGCGCCGCTGCGGTCGCGATCACCTCGCCTTCCGCATCATCGGTATTGGTCGCCGAGCCCCAGCGCACGGTGAAGCGGTAGGTCTTCGCGCCCTCTTGGGCGTAAGGCACGGTCTTGGTCGCCTCGCCGAAGGCGATCGCCAGCACGCCGGTCGCCAGCGGATCGAGCGTGCCCGCATGCCCCGCCTTTTGCGCCTGCAGCGCCCAACGCGCTTTGGAGACCACATCGGTGGAGCCCACGCCTTTCGGCTTATCCACCACCAACCACCCGTCAATCCGCCGGCCCTTCCGCCGCCTCGGCATCGCACACCCCTCGATGTCGGCAAAGCGTCTCGCTAGCCGATCACAGGCGCGTGGTTCAAGCTTGCTCACGAAGCCTCGGACCAGGCGGCCGATTGGGCGCGGTGGCCTCGGGCGCAGTCCTGTACGCGGAGACGCGATAGAGTTTAGC
This sequence comes from Pseudomonadota bacterium, assembly GCA_038530925.1. Taxonomy (GTDB): domain Bacteria; phylum Pseudomonadota; class Alphaproteobacteria; order Rhodobacterales; family Rhodobacteraceae; genus JALEGB01. Next base: position 1,240 of record JBCBCG010000163.1, on the reverse strand, counting down.
TGAAAGCCGAGGCGGTGATGAAGCCAATGGGCGCCGCGCCCCGCGGCGGACAGCCGGATCGGCTGATCGCCTAAGCTCTCCTGGACGCGTTCCGCTAGAGCCCACCCGAGCGCATCGCGGCGCGCCCGGCGCCGCGCGTCTCGACGCCGCTAGAGCGTTACGAATTGAGACCGGCGCATTCCGGCCGTGAGTGAGGCGCCGCCTTCTTCTCGTGAGAAACGGTCGAGCAGCGGGCTGATGCGCCGCCAGATGGATTCGACGGATCGCTTCGCCGCGTGTCGCAGCCCATCCTTTCGTTGGGCGTAGATCATCTCGATCGGGTTGAGGTCGGGGCTGTATTGCGACACGAACCAAATCCGCGCGCCGGCCGCCTTAACCGCCTTGCGCGCCGCCGCGTTTTTGTGGCTGTCGCGCGTGTCAAGGATCGGCGACGCCGCCCTCGGCAACGGTCGGGGCGCGTTGCGTCTTCACAGAGAGCTGGAACAGCGCGCCGTTGATCGGCCCGTCGATTACGAAGGGCGCGTCGATCCAGTCATGGCGCAGCGCGGCGATGAAGGAGTGCGTCTTCCCGTTCCCAAACGGCGCCGCCCCAGGCGGACGATCCCCTTTGGAGCCCGACCGCACAGCGGCGTCATATTGGTCGTCGTCCGGATTTCATCAATAAAGACAAAACGGCGCGGGTCGACGCGATCCTGCGAGCGGCGCTATAGGGAGCGCTTGCGCGCGATGTCGGATCTATTTTGCTCCGAGGCGACCGCGGTTCTTTTTGGCGCGGCCGAAGGCTGCGCATGAAAATCCCCATGCTGCGGTCGTCGAGTTTGAGCCCGCGCTCGTCAAGTTCGGACACCAGATCTCTCAAAGTGAAATCATCGCCGCCGCCGATGCGCGCTTCGAGCCCATCGGCGCTCTCGCCCCTGATTCTCTTCGGCGCATAGCCGTCGATATCGGCCGGTGCGACAGCGCCTGCTTCGCGATGACGCTGCGCCAATTTTATGGTCGCCGAAGAGCTCACGCCCAGCACATTGGCGACGGATCGGCGGCTCTCGCCAGCCGATCGCCCGACTTTCGGAAGTCAAAGAAGTACGGCTTGGCGATACGGGCTAGCCTCCTCCTCTCGCCTTTATTGTGAGCCAGGTTCCAACCCGAATGGAAGTCCCGTTCAAGCGTCCGACAAGGCCCATCCTGCTCTCGCGCGCCGTCTCCGCCCTTTCGTTTTTTGGAACGTCGCGCCCTTCGCCGA
>JBCBCG010000162.1:0-9921 GCA_038530925.1 Pseudomonadota bacterium | reverse complement strand
GTAGTAATCGAGCGCGGCGAGGACCAGCCATGCGACGCCCGCCGCCAGCGCGGCCCACAGAACGATCGGCAATAACAGCGCCACCCATTCCGGCGCGACATCCGCTTGCATGGCTCACTCCCAAGCTTCTGCGCCGTCGGCCTTCGCGGCCCAGGCGCGGGCGCAAAACCCGTTGTAAGATAAAAGCGGCGCGCCCTTCCAGACGCTTTTGGCGCGGGGCGGCTCAAGCATAGTTACCGCCCAGGCGGCGCCGCCGCAGCGCCTCTCCCCTGTTGCGGCGCTGCGCCTTCGCGCCATTTTGAGACGCTGCGGCGCTGCCGCGATCAACGCAGAAGGAAGACGGCCCCATGGGCGTGAATGCGACGCCGGTCTCCGCAGGCGAGGCGCTCGAGGCGCTGCGTCTCGGCTGGTCGGCGCAAAAGAGCGGCGCGCTGGTCGCCAGCTACATGCTCCACGGCCGGCCAGGCGTGGGCAAAACCCAAATCGTCGAGACGCTGAGCCGCGAAATCGGCGCGCGCCTGTTCGATCTGCGGCTCACCACGATCGAGCCGCAGGATCTGCGCGGCCTGCCCTATTACGATCACGAGACGAAGCGCACGAAATACTATCCGCCCGAAGATCTGCCCGATGATCCAAACACGCCCTCGGTGCTGTTCCTCGATGAGCTGACCGCCGCCTCGCCGCATCTGCAGCCCACGGTCTACGGCCTGTTGCAAGAGCGGCGGATCGGGCTGAAGGCGCTGCCGGCTTCGGTCTTCATCGTCGCCGCGGGCAACACGGTCGATGACGGCGCGATCGCTTACGAGATGGGCACGGCGCTGTCCGATCGGCTGATCCATCTGCAGATCGCCGTCTCCGCCGCCGATTGGATCGACAATTACGCCGCGCCGAAAGGCCTGCATCCGGCGGTGATCGCGTTCATCAAGACCCGCGCGGATCTTCTGGAGACGACGGCGGAGGCGATGGCGCGCGGCGATATGATCGCCGCGACGCCGCGCTCTTGGGAGCGGGTGAGCGACATTCTGCGCGCGGCGCCGGAGCGGCGGCTGCGCGCCATCCTGATCAGCGGCGTCGTCGGCGAAGCGATCGCGGCGGATTTCATGATCGTGGCCGACGACGTCGCGGCGACGGTGCAGGTGGGCGAGATGCTCCGGCTCAGCCGGCGCGAGCGGATCGCGCTTTATCCCTCGAACATGCATGGGCTGAACGCTTTAATATACGGCCTTGTCGGCGCGCTCGACGCGGCGGCGACGCCGGCGGCGATCGAGATCCTCGCCGATCTGCCGAGCCTCGCCACCGCGCGGCCTGAGCCCGACTTCGCGCGCCTGCCGTTGAGCGAGCTGCGCGCCTATGGCTTCGAGCTCCTGATCCGCAAAGCGCTCGATCTCGGTCTCGGCGAGGCGGTGCTGGCCTCGCCCGCCTATCAAGCTTACGAGGCGGAGCGCCAGGCGGCGGGCCTTGGTTGAAAGATCGGTTCGCGCCGCGCGGCACAGCCGGCGGGCCGCCGCGGCGCTGCTGCGCCTCGGCGAGAGCGATCCGGCCTTCGCCTCGCTCTCGCTCTGGTGCCGCCATCGCGACGCGCCCGCGCCGCCCGCAGCGCAAGACGACGCGCTGGAGCCGCCCGCCTGGACCGATGGCCGCGCGATTTTCTATGGCCCGGCCTTCGAGCGGCTCGACGCGGATGAACAGATGGGCGCCGCGGCGCACCAAATCCTGCACATCGCCTTTCGCCACGCCCAGCGCGCGCGGGCGATGGCGCTGCGGCTCGGCGACGGCTTCGCCGAGGATCTCTTCGGCCTCGCCGCGGATGCGATCGTGAACGAGACCTTGGTGCTGGCCGGGCGCCCGCCGCCGCGGCCCTGCCCTCTCCTCTCCGAGCTCTTGGAGCAGGCGCTTGCGGAGACGACGCCGCCGGCGCAAGCGGTCGCGGCGTGGGATGTGGAGCGGCTCTATCTGGCGCTGACCGGCGCGGCGGGCGGCCGCGCGCGTCGAGGCGGCCGGAACGGCGACGGCGCAGGAGACGGCGCGGCGGAGGCCGCGCGGGCCTATGCGGCGCGGCGCGGATACGCGCCGGATTTAAGGAGCGAAGAGGCGATCCCTGACGATGCGGCGGCGGAGGCGGAGATCGAGGACGACGCCGAATGGCGCCAGCGGCTCGCCCGCGCGCTCGAAGCGGGGCGGCTTTCCGGCGAAGGGCTCGGCGCGCCTTCTCTGCGCCTCGGCGATCTGCCGGAGCCGCGCACGCCCTGGGAGACGCTGCTGCGGCGCATGGTGATGAAGGAGACGCTGAAGCCGCCGCGCGTCTCCTGGACGCGCCCGACCCGGCGCTGGACCGCGGCGGATGCGCGAGCGCGCGCCACGGGCGATCCCGCGCCCGGTTTCGAGCCCGGCCTGCGCCGGCCGCCCGACACCCCGAGGATCGCCATGGCCGTCGACGCCTCCGCCTCGATCTCAGACGCGCTCCTGCGCCGCTTCGCGGCCGAGATCTGCGGCGCCGGCCGTCGCACCGGCGCGGCGATCCATCTTCTGGTGTTCGACGTCGCCGTCCGCGCCAGCCTGCGCCTCAGCCCAGGCCGCTGGGAAGAGGAGATCGGCGCCGTCGATTTCACCCGCGGCGGCGGCACCTCCTTCATTCCCGTCATGGAGGCGGCCGCCGCGCTCGATCCCTCGATCATCGTGGTGCTGAGCGATCTCGACGGACCGATCGGCCCGCGACCTGGCGCGCGTCCCGTGCTCTGGGCGACGCCGGAAAGCCGCTCTTGGATCGAGCCGCCCTTTGGCGCGGTGATCAGCCTTGAGCGCTGAGCCCGATCGCTATTTCCGCGCCATCGCCGCAAGGCGCGCATGGGCGGAGACGCTGCGCGCCTCAAGGGCGACTGAACGCAGCGGCGTGCTCGACGCCATGTTCACGCGGTGCAAAAGCCGCTCCGTCAACGCCTCGTCAAAGAGCCGTGATACGATCAGCCGCCGCTCCTCGCCGGTCAGATCGAGAAACCCGCTCTCGCCGTCCTCATTCACGCTCTCAAGCGCCGGTCGCTGCACCGAGATCAAGGTCAGCGGCGGCGCCCGCCACATCTCCGACTGCTCCACCACCAAATGCATCGCGCCGGCGCTCACGCCCCGCCCCGCGGCGATTTCCGTCAGCGCCGCCTTGGCGCGAAGCTGGAACCGGTCGATCGCCTTTTCGCCCTCGACCTCGTCGATCAGCGCGCGCCGCTTCGCCGGATCCGCGATCGAGAGCACATAGGTCTCGACGAACAGCACCACCGCGAGCATCAGCAGCGGCGCCTGGCTCATGCCGAGCGCGCTTTCGGGAAAGACCACCAGGATCAACGCGAATGGCGAGAGCGCCACAATGTAGCGCGGCAGCGCGTTCTCGAAGAAGAGCCGCCAGAACACCGCTTTGAGAACCGTGCCGCGCGGCGTCGGCTGCGCCCCGCGGCCGAGGAATTTCTTCGGCGCCTGGCGCAGCGACAGGATCCCGCGATTGAGGATGGTCGACGGCGTAACGAACAGGATCATAGCGCGCCCGGATTAGACCTCTCAGCGGCGCGGCCGCGCGCCTCCGATCTAGCTCTCACGAAGAGCGACGCCGCGCGCAAGGGGCGCTTCGCCGCCGCACCGTCCGCTTGCCGCAGACGCCGACCTGCGCGCATGCGCCTGATCCGCACGCCTTGATCAGCGCACACTTCCACGAACAGAGATCTGTCCGCTGCGGACGAAGATCTCGGCGGCTCCCGCATAGAGCGTTGCGGTGCTCTCCTTCAAAGCGCCGCCACTGGCCACGGGCGCCGGCGGCCCGCAATCGCGCAAGACATCAATCGCGCAAGATATCAACCGTGCAAGACATCAACCGTGCAAGACATCAACCGTGCTCCACGGATCCAAGACAGCGCCCATCGTAACGATCAAAAGCGCGGCCTTCTTCGCCGTTCTGTATTCGAAGATCTCGGCCGCACCGTATCGGCGCCCGAAAACAAGATCGCGCACCGCAAACTCAGCGTATCGTTCGGAATGAGCTCCGGGGTCTGGAACGGCGGGAACCAGAGACGCGCATCGGCTGTCTGTATCGCCTTTGACGGATCGAAGTGGGGATCCGCAACGCTCGATTTTTTTGCTTCCCCCTGAATGCCGGAGGACGAGGCGAGCATCCGGGGTGAAGCAGACCGCGCGCGCAAGAAATCCTCAAATCGCCTCCCCCAATCCCTCTCGCGCTCACGGCGGAGGCGCGCTGCGTTGCGCAGTCGATCGAGGCCGGAGCAATGTCCCAGCCGGCGCCGCGGGTTTCGCTCCACCTGGTTCGCCCGTCGGCGATGCGGAAGCGGCGGCCGGCTTCGCGCTGACGCAAAAGGTGAACCCGGCCGGCCGTTGGCGCTGATCAAGGCGCGGGAGCCTTTCGCCGGCTGATCCCCTCGCGCACGAACCCGAGCCCGGGCGCGATGACGCCGCCGGCCGCCCTATTGCGCGCAAGGGGGCGACGCGCTCTCGTCATTGAATTCCCGTCCGAGCGTTGGATTAAAGTTCGAGTGTCGCGCCGCGGATCGCTCCCTTGCGGCGCCGATCGCAGCGCGTGCCGCGCGCTCGCGCCGACAAACGCGAACACCCCGCCGAGCCTCCAGCTCCGCCGGCGGCTCTTCAGCTTAGCGGGCTGTTGAACGATCTCGCTCGGCGCCGTTTGGATGTCGGGCTTCCAGATATTGGGCCTGGGGGTCTCCTTGCGCGGATCAGATGGGCGGTCGGGCGGCCTTGTCTCTTCTGTCGATCTGGAGGCTCGGGGTCCGGCGGGGCATCCGTTGCCGCTGATCCGCCGGATCGCGAAGGACGCGCTGGCGGCGCTCGATGAGCGGTTCGCCGCCGCCTCCTCGCGGCGAGGGCTCCCTCGATCGCGCCGGAGCGGCTTCTTCCGCAGGCCTTCTCCTCGCTTCGTTCCGAGCGTCCGTTGATGGAGCGGCGGGACGACGCCCGGCTGTTCCGCTGGTTTGTCGGCCTCGACGTCGACGACCCGGTCTGGGACGCCGCCAGTTTCACCAAGAACCCCGGCCGCCTTCTCGACACCGACGCCGCCAGCGCGTTCCTGGCCGCGATCGTCGCGCATCCGCAGGGGCGCCGGCGGATGAGCCGAGAGCATTTCACCGTCGATGGGACGCTGATCGAGGGTGAGCCCTTGCGGCCCGGTTGGTTCGAGCCCAAGGGCGAACGGCGTCGCTGAAGAGCGTTCGGCCGGTCGAGACGACGCATGGCGATCGTGACGGCGACCCCCCCCGAAGACGGCGGCGGCCGCGACCAGGCCATTGGTTTCAAAGGGATAAAGCGCGCGAACGCGGCACATCGCGCGACCACCGACCCGGATGCGCCGCTGTTCAAGAAGGCCGCCGGGAAGGAGGCGCGGCTCGCCTTCATCGGTCATGCGCTGACCGAGACCCGCGCCGGCCTGGTGGTGGAGGGCCGCTTGCCCCGCCCGGCCGGAGACGCCGAGCCGGCCGCAGCCCTCGACCGCGCGCAAGCGCATCTCGGCGCCGGCGCGAGGCTCGGAGCGGACAAGGGCGACGACGCCCGCGCCTTCGTCGAGGGCCTCCGCGAGATCGGCGTGAACTCCCCATGTGGCGCGAAAGGCCCGCGCCTCGGCGATCGACGGCCGCACCGCGCGCCATTCCCGCTCCGCCGTCAGCCCGCGGGCGCGCAAGCGGATCGAAGAGGCGCCGGCTGGACGAAGACCGCGGCGGTCGCCGCAAGACCCGCCATCGCGGTCTCGACCGGGTCGAATGAACCTATCTGCTCGGCCTGGCCGCCTGCACTCCGGCCAGGCCGCCAAAGCGCCTCGCCGCATGACCCATTCAAGCGGAAAGGGCGCCGCAAACGCGAAACCATCGCCGCCTGATCAATCCCGCAACACGAGACCGGAGCCCCAATCTCGAACAGACGGGCCGTTTGTCAGCAGCCTGTTAGGCGTCCGTCGCGTTTTCAGCGCTGAGATCCCGTTCGGCGGCGCTCACCTCTCCGCCAGGCTCGCCTCGACCACCGCCGTGAGCGGCGCGAGCCGCGCCTTCGCCGCGTCGCGGTCGCTGAGCCATGCGGAGAGCGCGCGCAGCGTCTCCGGATGCGCCCGCGCGAAGGCGACGCATGAGCCTTGCGCCTCGGCCAAACGTTCGGCGCTCGCCAGCGCCTCGGCCATCGCCTCGGGCGTGCGCTCCGCATCGACCACGATCTCCGCCGCCGCGCTCGGACCGGCGCTGGCGCGGCGCAGCAGATAGCCGCCGCCCTTATTCGAGGCGCGCCCGTCGAACACCAACAGCCCATGCGCCTCAGCGTTCTTGAACACTGTCCGAAGCAGCTGCGGATCCGCCGCCGCCTCCGCATCGCCGATCACCGCGACGCCGACATAGCCGTCGCCGCCGGCGAATCTCTCATCGAGCCGCCGCGCGTTCTCCGCCGCTGGCAACCCGGTCTGCACCCGCGCTCCGGCCGCAGCGGCCGCATCGCGCGCGGCGTCGCCGGCGCGCCCGGCGCTGGCCAGATCAAGCAGCACTTCGTGCCCGCGCGCCCGCGCCGCATGCGCCGCCTCGCCTCCCGCGGGCAGCACCAGCGTGATCGGCGCGTCGATCGCCTCCGCCGCGCCGAGCGAGCCTTCGTAAGGCGCGATCACCAACGCGATGAGCGGTCGCGCATCCGCGGTCTGCACGCGCGCATCGCCGGCGCGATCCGGCACGGCGAAGCGTCGCCAGGCGGGCTCCGCCGCAGCGGCGCCCGCCGCGAGCGCTAATTCCTCCTCCGCAGGCGGCGGCGTTCCCGTCGTCTCAGACAAAGGCCCATCGCCGAGGAGCTCAGGATTGAAAACCGCCGTCGCCATCACCGCGGCGCCCGCCCCCGCGCCCAACAGGGCCAGCCGCATGCCGGAGCGGCTTGACGCGCCAAGCCCTGGGCGTCCAGGTGGCTGTTGTTTGGGATCTGGTCCACCGGCCATGTCGGTCCTCCGCGCCTGCGCCCCGCGCTGCCGCTCCCGCGCCGATCTCCTCGGCCGAGCGCCCCGCCGCCCGCGGCGTCTCTGGCGGCCCGCGCTCCGGACCCTGCGCAGAAAGGATGCGCCGTGCTGCTGCTGATCGACAATTACGACAGCTTCACCTGGAACCTTTACCATTATCTCGGGGAGGAGATCACCTCCCGCGGCGCGCGCGCGCCCGAGATCAAGGTGGTCCGCAATGACGAGATCACCGTTGCTGAGGCCAAAGCGCTGAACCCGCAAGCGGTGGTGCTGTCGCCCGGCCCTTGCGATCCCGATCGCGCGGGCGTCTGCCTGCCTCTCATCGCGGCGATGGCGGCGGAGACGCCGATCCTGGGCGTCTGTCTCGGCCATCAGGCGCTCGGCCAAGCCTTCGGCGGGCGCGTCGTGCGGGCGGAGGCGATCATGCACGGCAAGATCTCGCGCATCCGCCATCGCGGGCTCAGCGTCTTCCGCGACGTGCCGGACGGGTTCGAGGCGACGCGCTATCACAGCCTCACCGTCGCGCGCGACGATCTGCCGGACGCGCTCGAGATCACCGCCGAAAGCGAGGACGGAACCATTATGGGTCTGCGCCATCGCCAGCATCCGTGCCATGGCGTGCAATTCCATCCCGAAAGCATCGCCACCGAGCATGGACGCGCGATGGTGCGGAATTTCTTAGAGATCGCCGAAGTCGTCTGACGCGCGGCGTCGCGATGGAGAGACGCGTATGCTCGAGCTCCCGAACCGCTTCGCCTTCCGCGGCCATGAGATCGCCTGGGGCGCGATCGGCGCGGGCGCGCCTTTGGTGCTGGTTCATGGCACGCCCTTCTCCTCGCAGGTGTGGCGCAAGATCGCGCCGCTTCTGGCGCAGCGCTGGCGCGTGCATTATTTCGACCTCCTCGGCTACGGCGCCTCGATGGCGGAAGGTGAGATCGACGTCTCTCTCGGCGTGCAGAACGAGCTTCTCGCCGCGCTCTGCGCCGAATGGGATCTGCGGGAGCCGGAGCTTCTGGCCCATGATTTCGGCGGCGCCACCGCGCTGCGCGGGCACTTTTTGAACGGTTTGCGCTATCGCCGTCTGACGTTGATCGATCCGGTCGCGGTGGCGCCGTGGGGCTCGCCCTTCGTCGCCCATGTGCGCCATCATCAAGCCGCCTTCGCCGGCCTGCCCGCCTACGCCCATGACGCGCTGCTCGCGGCCTATCTGCAAGGCGCCGCGCATCTGCCGCTCTCTCCCGAAGCGCTCGAGACCTACGCCGCCCCCTGGCGCGGCGCGCTCGGCCAGGCCGGATTCTATCGCCAGATCGCGCAGATGGATCAGCGCTACACCGACGCGGTCGAGCCGCTTTATCCGCAGTATGCTGGCGAAGTTCGCCTGCTGTGGGGCGCTGAAGACGCCTGGATCCCGCCTGAGCGCGGGCGCGCGCTCGCCGCCGCCCTCCGTTGCCAGATCACGATGGTGGAGAAGGCCGGGCATCTTGTGCAGGATGACGCGCCGGAGGCGGTTGTGGCCGCGATGCTGGGCTGACCAACCCCGGATCAGAGAGTGAGGGACGAGAATGAAGGACGGGCTGAAGCCTCTGATCGGAAAAGTGGTCGAGGGCGGCGCCCTCTCAGGCGACGAGGCGCGCGCGGCCTTTGACATCCTCATGTCCGGCGGCGCGGACGACGCGCAGATCGCCGGCTTTCTCGTCGCGCTGCGCATGCGGGGCGAAAGCGTGACGGAGATCAGCGCCGCCGCCTCGGTGATGCGCGCCAAGATGACGCCGGTCGCCGCGCCGGCGAACGCCATCGACATCGTCGGCACCGGCGGCGACGGCAAAGGCACGCTCAACATCTCCACCGCCGCCGCGATCGTCGTCGCCGGCTGCGGTCAGCCTGTGGCCAAGCATGGCAACCGCAAGCTCTCCTCCCAATCCGGCGCGGGAGACGTGCTCGGCGCGCTCGGCGTGAACCTCGATGTCGGCCCGGATGTGGTCGAAAAAGCGATCGCCGAGGCGGGCGTCGGCTTCATGATCGCGCCGAAACACCATGCGGCGATGCGCTTTGTAATGCCGGCGCGCATGGCGCTCGGCGTGCGGACGGTGTTCAACATTCTCGGGCCGATGACCAACCCGGCCGGCGTGAAGCGCCAGCTCACCGGCGTTTTTTCCGAGGCGTGGCTCGAGCCGATGGCCGAGACGCTGCGGAGCCTTGGGTCGGAGCGGGCCTGGCTCGTTCATGGAAGCGACGGCACGGATGAGCTTTCGATCGCCGGGCCGAGCACGGTCGTCGCCCTCAGCCCGAGCGGCGATATCGAGCGGCTGACCATCACGCCCGACGCCGCCGGCCTGCCGACCCATCCTTTCGAGGCGATCAAAGGCGGCGACCCGGACGAGAACGCCGCAGCCTTCCGCGCCCTTCTGGACGGCGCCCCGAGCGCCTATCGCGACGCTGTCCTCCTCAACAGCGCCGCCGCCTTGCTGATCGCAGAGAAAGCCTCGGACCTCAAAGACGGCGCCGCCCTCGCCGCGCGCAGCATCGACGAAGGCCGCGCCAAAGCGGCGCTTGAAACGCTGGCGCGAGTGACGCAGGAAGAGTGACGCAGCAGGGATCCGCGCGGAGCCTCGATGAGCGTCTCCTCAAGGTTCTCTTCGAGGCCGGTTTACGCGCCAGCGGCGCGACGAACGTCTTAGAATGCTCGCGCTGGATCCGTCCGCGACGGCTATGATAACGGCCCGTGCAATCGTTTCTTCGCCCCGCGCGAGCGGGAGCTGCTAACGCGGCGCGAGGCCGTTATCGAGGCGCGAAGCCGTTATCGAGGCGTGAGGCCGTTATCGAGGCGCTGGCGCCCCGCGCTCGGCGGCGTAGCGCTGATCGAGTTTGACCTGCTCCCCATCGGTCCCTCGTTCATGACGAGAGTCTGCGGATGATTTCGGGGTATCCATCCGGGTGCTGAG